>JADGAX010000003.1:0-300000 GCA_015231795.1 Alphaproteobacteria bacterium
AGCGCCGTGGATAGTTCGCGCTGGAAGAAGCGGGCGTGATCGGGATTGCTTTGCGAAACACGCCCGATCATGTCGGCCACGTCGGCCCGCCCGTCTTCGCCATTCGTCTCGACATGCTGCTTGAAGGTGGGAATGATGCCGCCGAAATCTTGCGTGCTGTTGATGAGGCGCGCCCAGTTTTCGTGCATGGCGCGTTTCTCGCCGTCGATGCGCGGCTTGCCCTCGTCGCCCCAATTTACCTTGGGCAGTTTTGGCAAATCGTCCTTCTGCGCGAACGGATTGGGTGGCTTGGCTTCCTGCCTGGGCGCTTCAGGCGAACTGATCAGGCCTGCGACAGAAAGAAGCTGAAATGGCGTAAGGATACGCTATCACCCAAGCAATTTCCCAATAACCGCAACCTTCATTTGATTGTTTGGTTATCCATAATTTGCTACTGTTTAATGATGAAGCCAGTTGCACGAATTTTGACACTTTTGCTCGCATCAACGCTTGCGTTTGGTGGTGCTGCTTGTTCTGATGACGCGGAGAGCGCCTCGGATAAGGATCTCCGTCTCTTGGTCGAAAAAACCAAAAATGCCTATGAGGCTAATGACAAGCAAGTAACGGCTCTTCTTGAGAAACTGTACCTCAAAGTGACCGGTCTCCCTGACACTTCAGAAAACGTGCCAGAAGGTATGAGCGTTATTGAGTTTGAAGAGCGACTTTGTAGATTCTGGAAAATCACAGCCCCCTTTTATGCCCCCGAAGAACTGGAGTATTTCCGCCATGATGAAAGGCTACTCGGCTATCTCATTGTGGATTCTGGTGATGAAAACAACACCCGAGTGCAACTCAGAATTAATTGTGGGAAAGAAGTAGGCAAACAGGCTCCGTTAAGCCGCGCTACGGAAGATGGTATCGCTTGGGCGAAGAAGCTCAGAAGCGCTTCTCCAGATGAAGCCCGCGCCATGGCCAGTGAATACGATGAGCTTATCCAAAATTACCCAGAGAAGGAACTCTACAAGAGGCTACGGTTTCTGGCGCTGAGAGAGGCAGAGAAACGAGAAAGGCACCAAGCGCGGCAAGCACAGTGAGCAGACGTAAGCTGCTTACAATCCTCAAGCGTTCAACAGACATTGCTTGATGGACACAACCGCCAAGCTGGTGCTTTTCCCGAGCGTGGTGTATGTCTATTTCTTGCTGCGCCCCCCCTTCAATTGGCGTTCGTAAGCTTCGGCAGCTTGCCTTGCAAGGTATCTTTTTTCCTCTATTTCACTGAGTTGCTTCTCCACATCCTTGATTTTCTGCTTGAGTTCATCAGCCGTTAGCCTTTGCCTAGCAAGCCCAAGATTTCCGATCATCTGTCGCTCTTCCGTACCTCTATATTGCTTGCCAATCCAATCCCATCCAAGTTTACCCGATGTGCTATCCGTGTCCGTGAACTGCCGGTAATCCTCTTTGCCTGAGTAAGCCCTTGGATCTGCAGATTGCACTTTCTCCAGTTCCTGCTGAAGCTGAGACAGTTTGCCTCTAGCGTCATTAATTTGATCAAGCATCTTGTCATGCTCTCTCCAAGCAGATCCCAGAGCTTCTTTAATTGCTTGCTCGCGCTCAACATCTGACAGTTGGGGGGAATTGGATCTGTGTCGGGCATCTCCATCGCTATTTGAGTTGGGTTCCTGAGTTTGTTGCGGGTGAAGGCTTGGTGCTTGGCTATCTCCAGTCGGTTTGTCCTGACCGTCTAGACGAGACATTTTTTCAATCCGTGTACCCAGCTGATATAGTGGCTCATCCGCCGATTTCATGGCCTCTCGCTGCCGCTTCTCAAAGTCGGCTTTGTAGGCTTCAGCGCTGTGCCAATAGCTTTTCTCGAATTCCGGATCGCTGAAGCGATTGGATTTCGCATCACCCAGCAGGCCAGCATTCTCCACCGGCTCGCCCGCCCTGCGGGCTTGAATGATCTCGCCGCCCAACGCCGTTGCAAGCTCGCGCTGGAAGAAGCGGGCATGATCGGGATTGCTTTGCGAAACACGTCCGATCATGTCGGCCACGTCGGCCCGACCGTCTTCGCCATTCGTCTCGACATGCCGCTTGAAGGTGGGAATGATGCCGCCGAAATCCTGCGTGCTGTTGATGAGGCGCGCCCAGTTGTCGTGCATGGCGCGTTTTTCGCTGTCGATGCGGCGAGCCGTCCATAACTTGCGCAGTTTTGGCAGGTCGCCCAACTCTGAGAAAGGGTCGGGCGGCTTTACGGGCCGTTGTAGTTGGCTCGGCTCGCCCAACAAGCCGCCCTGCAGACGCACAGGATTTTTGGGATGTTCCTTGGTCAGCGTCGAGACGATGGGATTGAGTTTGCGATCATCCTCGCCCATGTCGCCAAGCAAGCCGTTTCCGAGGGCTGATGTGGGTTTCTGGGCGGGAGTTTCCACTTCCTGCATCTGCTGCGTCAGGGCGTTCGAGGGCGACAAATCCTGGCCGCTCCAGTTGCCGCCTTTGCCCGTCTCGGGCAGGACGAAGCTGTCATCGTTGTTGGCCGCCTTGCCCAGCGGCACGCCGGACGCGGTTGTACGGTTCCCGGAGGGCAGCGCCTCCGTGACTGAATTGAATCCGCCCATGGCGGTCCTCCTTTGCGTTGGTGTGAGTGTGAAGCCCAAACGCGAAAAGCCGCCCGGGCTGATGCCAGGGCGGCTTTTGGTCGCAGTAAGGGCGGTAATGGGACTTAACTAGCCGATGCGACGAGGAATGTCAAGAATAGATTCATGGCGTGATGCGAAAGGACGACGCCCTGGCAGATGGGGCCATAAATATGGATTTGATCCTACGACTTCCTTTGATAATACACGTTCTGCACATGCTGGCCGCTGGCGAAGAACAGCCAGCGTTCGGCCAGCAGCCCGACATACTGGATCGGCAAGGCCACGATCAGGGCGGGCAGATAGCGGTCGGCCCAGCCAGCCAGCAGCAGGGCCGAAGGGGCCGCGAAGCCGAAGACCAGCATCAGGCCGATCAGCCAGGGTTTCACCTCGGGATGGATGCGGGTGAAGAATTCGATGGTGTTGAAGGAACGGCCGTTGAAGCCCTGGCTTAACTGGCGGATGCTGCCGTGATGCACGCCGATGGCGCTTTTCAGCGAGAAGGGCGCTGGCAGATGCTTGTTGCGCCATAAGGTGACGCCCTTGGCGGCGAAGGCCAGCAACGTGAACAGGGCGGCCCAGCCCGCCAGAAAATCGCGCAGCAACGCGTTCTCGACGGCGGCAACGATGGCGGCGGCGGCGAAGCCCGACGACAGGCCCATCAGCGTGTAGTTAACCACCGTCATGGGCGTCGCCCATTCCTTGATGAAGCGCACGCAGGCATAGATCATGCCGGTGGCGATGAACAGCATGGCGCAGCTGGCGGCCAGCAGGAAGCCGATGGCCATGGTCAGGTCCAAGCTTTTCTGATTGCCGAAGGTGATGAGCACCGGCGCGATGCCGAACCAGTGCGCGGCGCCGTACATAAAGGCCAAGCCCATGCAGGCGGGCAGCAGAAGCACTTCTCTGGACAGCCACGAGGTGCGCCAACGCACGATCGAGCGCATGCCGCGCTCGGGATGCGACAGATGGAAGAACGAGGCCACCAGCCCCAATCCCAGCAGGGCCAGACCGGCGGCGCTGCCTGTGGCGTAGAACAGGCCGCTGTCTTGCTCGTTGCCGGTGCCGATGACGAAGTAGAATTGTCCGGCCACCAGGGCGATCAACAGGCCTTGGCCCATGCCGATCAGGGTGGTGAGGAACAGAACCGAGAAGGCGGGTTTCATCTTGCGCTTTTCCCTTACCAGCTCGTGATGTCGTCGAGGAAAGGTTCGGAAAGCTGCGGACGCGGCAATTCGCCTTCCTTCAAAAGCGGGTTGTCGGCCCGCATCAATTCGTCGTCATGGATGACCATCTTGGTCTTGCGCCTGGGCAGATAGTGGTTGGCTGGACGCGTGCCCATTTCGGGCATGATCTGGAAGCCGGCATTGTCGCGGATGGCCTGCGATGCCTCGCTGGCCGGATCGGAAATGTCGCCGAACAGGCGCGCCCCCGCCGGACATGCCAGCACGCAGGCGGGTTTGCGCCGATCCTCGGGCAGGGTTTCGTCATAGACGCGATCCGCGCACAGCGTGCATTTCTTCATCACGCCTTGTTTGAAATCGAATTCGCGCACCCCGTAGGGGCAACTCCACGAGCAATATTTGCAGCCGATGCATTTGTCGTAGTCGACCAGCACGATGCCGTCTTCCTCGCGCTTGAAGCTGGCCCCGGTGGGGCAGACCGGCACGCAGGGCGGCTCTTCGCAATGCAGGCAGGACTTCGGGAAATGGATGGTTTCGGTGTGGGGGAATTCGCCCGCCTCGAAAGTTTGCACGCGATTGAAGAAAACGCCCAACGGGTCGGCGCCGTAGGGATCGGTGTCGCTCATCGGTCCGGCCCAGCCCGACGTGTTCCATTCCTTGCAACTGGTGACGCAGGCGTGGCAGCCCACGCAGATGTTGAGATCGATGACGAGGGCGAGTTGCTTGCGTGACATGGCTCAGCCCTCGCTCTTTCCGGCAAAGAAATTGCGTACCCGTTTGGTGAAGGCGATCATGCCGGGCAGCGCTTTCCTGGTTTCGAATTGGGGCCAGGTTTCTTCCGGGCCGTGCGGGTCGGCCTTGTAGACGCGCACGCGCACGTCGTACCAAGCGGCTTGGCCGGTGACGGGGTCGGAATTCGAAATCGGCGCGTCCTTGCCTTTGGCCGGACAGGGAATCTCCTCGCTGATCAGATGGTTCAGCAAGAAGCCCTTTTTCGATTCATTGGCGTCGGGCTTCAGCCCCCAATTTCCAGGCCCTTTGCCGATGGCGTTCCAAGTCCAGACGGTGCCAGGTTCCACCGATTCCGAGAAGCGGGCGCGACAGCGCACCTTGCCCCACTGGCTTTCCACCCAGATCCAATCGCCATCTTCGAAAGCGTTGGCGTGGCCCACCGACGGATGCAAGAACAGATAGTTGTCGGTGTGAATCTGGCGCAGCCAAGCGTTCTGCGAATCCCAGGAATGATACATCGCCATCGGGCGTTGGGTGATGGCGCTTAAGGGATATTGAATGGGATCGCTGTAGCGCCATTCCAGAGGCGCGTAATAGAAGGGCAGCGGGTCCATGAAGGTCTTGATGCGCTCGCGCATGGCGTCGGGCGGCTGGCGGCCCTTGGTCTTGCCCTCGGCGGCCAGACGGAACTTCTGCAGCACTTCGGAATAGACATGCAGCAAGATGGGTTCGTCGTAGCGGATCAGGCGATGGTGGCGCGCCCACTGCAGATAACCCTTGTTCCAATTGCGCATGTATTGATAGCTGCGCGGCAGTTCATAATGGAAGTGGTTGTCGTTGCGGGCGTACATGTCCCATTGCTGGGGATTGGGTTCGCCCGACATGAACCTCTCGCCGCCCTTGCCGCGCCATCCGGCTAGGAATCCGATGCCCGATCCCGGCTCGGTTTCGTAATTGACGATGAAGTCGGGATAATCGCGGAACTTGCGCTCGCCCTTGGCGTTTACGAAAGCGGGCAGCTTCAGGCGCGATCCTATTTCGATCAGCACTTCCTGGAAGGGTTTGGAATCACCCTTGGGCGGCAACACCGGGATGCGCACCGAATCGACCGGCCCGTCGAATTCCGAGATCGGACGGTCGAGCAAGCTCATCACATCGTGGCGTTCCAGATAGGTGGTGTCGGGCAGCACCAGATCGGCGAAATCCACGGTTTCGGAATGGAAGGCGTCGCACACCACCAGGAACGGAATCTTGTAGGTCCCGTCCTCGTTCTTGTCGACCAGCATCTTCCTGATCTCGACCGTGTTCATCGACGAGTTCCAGGCCATGTTGGCCATGAACAGCAAGAGGGTGTCGATGGGGTACGGATCGCCCCGCCAAGCGTTGGTGATGGCGTTGTGCATCAAGCCATGGACGGAAAGCGGATATTCCCACGAGAAGCCCTTGTCGAGCCGCACCGGGCCGCCCTTTTCATCGACGAACAAGTCGTCGGGATCGGCGGGCCAGCCCAGCAGCAGGCCAGCCAGCGGTTCATTGGGCTGCACGGCTTCGGGGCGCTTGGGCGGCTTGGCGCAGGGCGGAATCGGGCGCGGGAAGGGGGCCTTGTGGCGGAATCCGCCCGGCCTGTCGATGGTGCCCAGCACCGTCATCAGAATCGACAACGCCCGGATGGCGTGGAATCCGTTGGAATGGGCGGCCAGGCCGCGCATGGCGTGAAAGGCCACCGGATTGCCGGTGACGGTATCGTGTTCCTTGCCCCAGCAGTCGGTCCAGGCGATGGGCAGCTCGATCTTGTGGTCGCGCGCGGTGACGCCCATTTCATGGGCCAGGCGGCGGATGGTGGCGGCTGGGATGCCGGTGATGCCCTCGGCCCATTCCGGCGTGTAGGTCTTCACGCGTTCCTTCAGCAATTGGAAGGCGGGCTTGACCTTGCGCCCGTCGCCAAGCTGGTAATTGCCCATCAGACGGCCTTCGGTGCCGGGTTTGCGCGAGGCGGTCGGCTGGTCGGAATTAATGTCCCACCACAGTTTGTTCTGCGGATCGTAGCAGCCCGGATCCTCAGGCTCGCCGGTGCGCACGAACAGGCCGAACTCGTCGCTTTCTTCCTCCATGTTCACCAATTCGGCCGAGTTGGTGTACTGGATCAGGAAGTCGCGGTCGAACAGGCCCAGTTCGATGATTTCATGAATCAGCGCCAGGAACAAAGCGCCGTCGGTGCCGGGGCGGATGGGCACCCATTCATCGGCGATGGCGGCATAGCCGGTGCGCACCGGATTGACCGCGATGACGCGCCCGCCCTGCTTCTTGAACTTGCCCAGCGCGATCTTCATCGGGTTCGAATGATGATCCTCGGCGGTGCCGATCATGATGAACAGCTTGGCGCGGTCAAGATCGGGTCCGCCGAATTCCCAGAATGAACCGCCGATTGTGTAGATCATGCCCGCGGCCATATTGACCGAACAGAAGCCGCCATGGGCGGCGTAATTGGGCGTGCCGAACTGTTTGGCGAACAGGCCGGTCAGGGCCTGCATCTGGTCGCGCCCGGTATAAAGGGCGAATTTCTTGGGATCGGTGGCGCGGATATGGCCCAGGCGGTCTTCCAGCATCTGGAAGGCCTCGCCCCACTCGATGGGTTCGAACTGTCCAGCGCCGCGCTCCGTGCCTTCCTTGCGCTTTAAGGGCTTTCGCAGGCGTGCGGGCGAGTACTGCTTCATGATGCCCGAAGCGCCCTTGGCGCAAATCACGCCCTGGTTCAGGGGATGGTTCGGGTTGCCCTCGATATAGCGGACCTCGCCGTCGCGCAAATGAACGCGGATGCCGCAGCGGCAGGCGCACATGTAGCAGGTCGTCGTCTTGACTTCCGTGCGGCCCAATGACTGGTCGCAGGCGTCGCGAGGGTCTTTCATGTCGTCTCCAACCAATCGGGCTTCGCCGTTCTTGATCCGGCTGTTTAGTCCTTTTTTGAGCCGAGGCCAACTCGGTTGACCAAAATTAAATAAGATATTTCTAATAAAGGCAATACGGATATTAGGCTCATTCAAGGAGCTACTCAGCTTATTAGAAAGTAATTTTCGTTAGATCAATTCATATTATTGATACAAATCAATGCATAAGAGTCTATATTCATATTGATATAAATACTGTTCGAGAGACGAATTTTGATATGAAGCAGGGGAGGAAAACGCCCGGCAGTTTCAAAAATCTGCGGCTCGATCAACGAATGCCGGTTCCAATCCAGGTCGCTTCGCAACATCGCCCGCACCGCCCCTTACTTCCATACCGGCAAGGTGTGGGACCTGAAGCAGGCGGTGGCGATCATGGGCGACTCGCAGTTGGGCATCAAGTTGTCGAATACCGAGGTCGATCAGATCACAGCCTTCTTGCAGACTCTGACCGGCGATCAGCCCAAGGTGACCTATCCGGTCCTGCCCGCCAGCACGGCGGCCACGCCCAAGCCGATGGACATGGTCAAGAAGTAAGTCTGTTTCACAAGAAGCATCAACTTGCGGGAGGCCGAAAGGCCTCCCCACTTTTTTTGTTTTCAAGAGGAGGGCTTGACGAAGTGCAAGCCCCCCATCAACTCTGCATGGTAGAAATCACACAAGATGAATCATTGACCGAAGGAACGATGACGGCACTTTGGCAGATGGGCTTTCGCCCCTTTTTCGCTCTGGCCATGCTGTCGGGCATGGGCATGCCGGTTCTGTGGGCGCTGATCTATTCCGGCGTTCTTGCTTCGCCGCCGACATCTTTTACGCCCGCGCAATGGCACGCCCATGAAATGTTCTTCGGCTTCGGCATGGCGCTGCTGGCGGGATTTCTGCTGACCGCTACCAAGAACTGGGTTGGCGTGCGCGGCTATCATGGCCGCTGGCTGCAATTTCTGGCCGCCGCTTGGTTGATCGAGCGCCTCGGCATGTGGTTCCAGGCAAGTTTGCCGCCCTTCCTGTTCCTGCTTTCAAACAATCTGTTCTTGCTGGCCGCGGTGGGCATGCTGGGCTGGACCTTGATCCGCAATCGCAAGACCGATTCCTACAGCGACAATGGCTTCTTCCTGGCTCTGTTGCCCATGCTTTTGCTTGCCAAGCACCTGTTGCTGAGCGCCGACTGGGCGCTGATGGGGCAAAGCATGGCCATCGGCCTGTTTCGTCTGGCCTTCCTGATCATGCTGGAACGCACGCTTAGCCAGTTCATGAAAGGCCTGTTCGGCGTTTCGATCCTAAGAAAGCCTTGGCTGGACATGAGCATCAAGGTTCTGGCGCTGATCGCCGTTTTCGAGAGCTTGTTGCCGCCTGCCCTGGCGGCGGGACTGGCTTTGCTGCTGGCCCTTCTGCTGGCTGGCCGCTTCGCCTTCTGGAAGCCGCAACTGGCCTTCACGCGCCTGGATATCGGCATCATGCATCTGGGCTATCTGGGCATCGTCTTGCATCTGCTGGTGACCTTCGCAATCTACGCGGTTCCGTTCGAACCGGTGGGAAGTCTGGCCGTTCACGTCTTCACCTTCGGGGTGATCGGTTTGGTGACGCCCGCCATGATGATTCGCATCTCCAAGGGCCATACCGGGCGGCGGGTGGTTTTCGAAAGACCCGACAAGATCGTGCTGTGGATCATGATGGCGGCTTTCGTCTTCAGGGTGGTTGCGCCGCAAATCGTTCCCTCGGCCTTCGCGCTGTTTGTCAATCTTTCTGCGGTTTGCTGGTTTGCCGCCTTCGGAACGTTGGTTTGGCGCTATCTGCCCTTTTTGTGCCAGCCCAGGGTGGATGGGAATCCTGGTTAACCCTGAATTTGCGCCAGATCGGCCCTGGCGATTGAAATCGCCTTGATCAGGGCATAGACCCTCGATCCCGGCCTAAGGCCAAGCTGCGACACCGAGTAACGCGTCACCTGCGACCAAAGCGGCGTGCCGTGGTTGGCGGCGTCGGGTTCGGTGCCGCCGACATGAAGCAAGACATCGGCCAGATGGCCGTCGCTTTCCTGCACATCCACCACCACGCCGGGCAGGATATTCTGGATGCTGATGTCCCAGGGCGGCGTCAGGGCTAGGCCGACGTCGCGGGCATGAATGCGCAAGCGCACCTCGGCGCCGACGGGGGCCTGGGCCTGTCCCACCTTCAGGCGCGCCCCGCCCTTCAAGCGCAGGATGGTCAGCTTGAATTTGTCGTCATGCCCGTCGATGGCGGCGTGCATGACCGCGCCAGCATCGTAGCGTCCGGTCAGCGGCTTTAAACGAATGTCGGACAGAATCTCTTCCAAGGGGCCTTGGGCGGCGACGCGCCCCTTATCGAGCAGGGCGATGTCGTCGGCCAGTTGCAGCACTTCGTCCATGGCGTGGCTGACGAAGATCACCGGTATCGCGGCATCGTGGGCCAAGCGCGAGACGAAGGGCAGCAGTTCCTTCTTCAGAAGCGTATCCAAAGCCGAAAAGGGTTCGTCCAGCAGCAGGACTTCTGGTTCGCGGGCCAGCGCCCTTGCAATTGCCACGCGCTGCTGCTGGCCGCCCGACAGTTGGGCCGGTTTGCGAGCATGCAGGCTTTCGTCAAGACCCGCGCGCATCAGCAATCGTTGTGCGGCGCTTAGCTGGCCGTTCTTAGGAAGATGCCCCATGGCGATCATCACATTGCCCAGCGCCGTCATGTGAGGAAAAAGGGCGTAGTTCTGAAAGACGAAACCAACCCTTCTGGCTTGCGGCGGCAGGCAGATGCCCTTCTTCGTATCCAGCCAAGACTTGTCGTTGCAGGAAATCGTCCCTTCTTCAGGGCGGAACAGTCCGGCGACGGCGCGCAGCAGGGTTGTTTTGCCGCCGCCAGAGGGGCCAAAGAGCGCCAGTACTTTGCCGGGATGGCAAGTCAGGCTGGCTTCGAGCAAAATGGGCGCTTTCTGTCGAAGGTGGATGTGCAGCGGCATCCGTCTCTACCCTTGACGCTTGCGGTTGCTGAGCGCGTAACTGGTGCCGATGGTGACGAAGGAAAGGGCCAGCAGCAGAGCTGCCATCATGCCCGCCGACTCGGTGTCAAAGGCTTGGACACGATCATAGATGGCGATGGCGATGGTTTTCGTCTCGCCGGGAATGCTGCCGCCCACCATCAGCACGACGCCGAACTCGCCCAGCGTATGGGTAAAGCTGAGAACGATGGCGGTCAGAATGCCAGACCAGGCCAGCGGCAGCTCTATTCTGATCAGCATGCGCCAGGATGACAGGCCCGAGCAGGCTCCTGCCTCGCGCACCTCAACCGGAATGGCTTCGAAAGCGCGCTGCATCGGTTGGATGGCGAAGGGCAGATTGACGAGGATGGAGGCAAGCACCAGTCCCTCGAACGTAAAGACCAAGCCATGACCGAAGGCTGCCTCGAAGGCTTGGCCGAATGGGGAACGCGTCCCCATCGAGACCAGCAGATAATAGCCGAGAACAGTGGGCGGCAGAACCAGAGGCAAGGCCAGCAGCGCTTCGACAAGCCCCTTGCCCCTGAAATGCGACCAAGCCAGCCAGCGACCGACGAAAATGCCAATAGGCATTAAGATGCCGACCGTCCAGGCGCCCAGGGCAAGGGAAAGTCGAAGCGCTTCCCAGTCCATCGCCTACTTCTCGCCCGGCAGGACGAAACCGTATTTCTTGAAAACGGCCCTGGCGGCCGGTGACTGGACATAGGCGTAGAACATTTTGGCGGTTTCCCCTGCCTTCTTCGTCAGCGCCATGCGTTGGCGCAGAGGATCGTGCCATTCGGCGGGGATCAAATCAAACTTTCCCAGCGCCAACAGTTTGGGCGACAGGGCCAGGGAGTAGGCGATGATGCCGCCCTGGGTCGATCCCGAGGTGGCGAACTGCGCTGCCTGCGAGACATTTTCACCCAGCACGAGTTTGTCTTCCAGCATATCCCACAAGCCTGCGGTTTTCAGGGCGGCGCGGGCGGCGCGGCCATAAGGGGCGTGCTCTGGGTTGGCAATGGCGAATTTCTTGATGGTCCCCGCCTTTAGGGCGGATGCAAGATCCTTGAGCGACCCGTCGGCTTTCAGCGTCGAGCCAGGAGGAACGATCAGCACGATGCGGCCTACGGCATAAAGGGCGCCCTCGCCTTGCGTCAATCCTTCCTTCGTCAGATCGAAAACATAGGATTCGTCCGCCGACAAATACATTTCGAAAGGCGCCCCCTCCTTGATTTGATTGAAGAAATTTCCAGACGAGCCAAAGGACAGCTTGACCGTCTTGCCGGTTTCTTTGGTAAACTGTTCCGCCAGTTCCGACAGTGCGAATTGCAAATCCGAAGCTGCAGCGATGACCGGCGCGTTTTCCTGGGCGCGGGCCAGACCGGGCAAGGCCAGGACAAGAAAGAGGGCTGCAAGCGAAGAAAGAAAGCGCTTCATGGAAAACCCCATATTTTCACTGATGCACATCCAGATATAGCGACTTATATCCGATCGGATATTGCGCGGGCAAGACGATAATAACTCCCCGCATCTCGGTCTGTCTGGAGGGTGGGAAGACAGAATCTTGCCTTGCCAATCGTGCCCCCCGGCTGGTCAAGCCCGGAAAAGTATGGTAGGAAGCCCCGAATTCCGCCGGTCTGTTGGCGCGCAAGCGACTCTATGGCTGGATGGTTCACAAGGGAAATCAACAAACTAACTGAGGTTGAAGTCATGAGCGATATCGCCGAGCGCGTCAAAAAGATCGTTGTCGAACACCTGGGCGTCGAAGAAGCCAAGGTTACCGAGAGCGCCAGCTTCATCGACGATCTGGGCGCCGACAGCCTGGACACGGTTGAGTTGGTCATGGCTTTCGAAGAGGAATTCGGCTGTGAAATCCCCGATGACGCCGCCGAGAAGATCCTGACCGTCAAGGACGCCATCGACTTCATCCAGAAGAACGCCAAGTAAGGCGTTCTTCGGTCAAGTTCAGTTCGTGCAGGAACGGATCGCCATGCGACGTGTTGTCGTTACGGGAATGGGAATGGTGTCGCCGCTGGGTTGCAGCGTCGATGCCACTTGGGCCAATCTGATCGAAGGCCGGTCGGGAATAAAATATATCGACCGGTTTGACGTCTCTGACCTGGCGGCCAAGGTCGCCGGGCTCATTCCCATGGGCAAGGACGATCCCAAGCTGTTCGACGCCGACCGTTACGTGCCGCCCAAAGACCAGCGCAAGATGGATGACTTCATCCTTTACGCCATGGCCGCGGGTCTGCAGGCGGTCGAGGATGCGGGCATTGCCGACATTCCGGAAGAGGACAAGCTGCGCACCGGCGTCATGGTCGGTTCGGGCATCGGTGGCCTTGGCACGATTCAAGATGCCGCCGTCGTTCTGAAGGAGCAGGGACCCCGGCGCATCTCCCCCTTCTTCATTCCGTCCAGTCTGGTCAATTTGGCGACGGGTCACCTGTCGATCAAATACGGCTTCAAGGGTCCCAACCATTCGGCGGTCACGGCCTGCGCCACCGGCGCCCACGCCATTGGCGACGCGGCCCGGCTGATCCAGTTCGAGGACGCCGACATCATGGTGGCGGGCGGCACCGAGGCGGCGGTCTGCCGTCTGGGCATCGCCGGTTTCGCGGCGGCCCGGGCGCTGTGCACCAGCTTCAATGATCGTCCCACCGAGGCGTCGCGCCCCTGGAGCAAGGATCGCGACGGCTTCGTCATGGGCGAAGGGGCGGGCGTGGTCGTGCTGGAAGAGCTTGAGCACGCCAAGAAGCGCGGCGCCAAGATCTATGCCGAACTGGTGGGCTATGGCCTGTCGGGCGACGCCTATCACATTACCGCCCCGTCCGAGGACGGGGATGGCGCCTATCGCTGCATGAAGGCGGCGATGAAGCGGGCGGGCGTCAATCCCGAAGACGTTGACTATGTGAACGCCCACGGCACTTCGACCATGGCCGATACGATCGAATTGGGTGCCGTGAAGCGGGCTTTCGGCGACGCCGCCTACAAGATTTCCATGTCCTCCACCAAATCGGCGATTGGCCATTTGCTGGGGGCGGCGGGTGCCGTCGAGGCCATCTTCTCGATCCTGTCGATTCGCGACCAAGTCGTGCCGCCCACGCTTAACCTGCGCGAACCCGACGAAGGCTGCGATCTCGATCTGGTTCCCCTGGAGGCCAAGAAGCGCAAGGTGCGCGCCGCCCTTAGCAATTCCTTCGGCTTTGGCGGCACCAACGCCGCACTGATCTTCAAAGCCGCTCCCTGACCTTCAAGATGAAACCGCTTTTGCGCATCGCCGCCAGCCTGTTCGGGCTGGCGGCGTTGTCGCTTCTGGGCGGTTGGCTGTGGCTTTCCCACTTTATCGACGCTCCCGGCAAACTGGCGGCTCCGACCCGGCTTGTCATCGCCAAGGGGGCCGGTTTGCAGTCTATTTCCAGGCAGTTGGCCGATGCCCAGGTGGTGGAAGGCCCCACGGCCTTCCGGCTGGCCGCCAGTTGGCTGGGCAAGGCCAAGGCGCTGCAGGCCGGTGAATATGACTTTCAGCCTGGCGCCACGCCCAGGGCGGTCATGGACAAGTTGGCTTCAGGCGACGTGGTGATCCACCAAGTGACGCTGGCCCCCGGACGCACCGTGCGCCAGATGTTGGATGAGCTGAAGGCGGAACCGGCGCTGGAGGGCGAGGTCTCCCCTTTGCCCGCCGAGGGCAGCCTGTTGCCGGAAACCTATCATTTCATCTTGGGCGAATCGCGCAACCAACTGATCGGGCGTATGAAAAAGGCGATGGATGACGCCCTGGCCCAGGCCTGGGCGGCGCGCATCGACGGTTTGCCGCTGAACAGTCCGCAAGAAATGCTGATTCTGGCCAGCATCGTCGAGCGCGAGACCGGTTTGGCCGAGGAACGTCCGCATGTCGCCGCCGTTTTCGTCAACCGTCTGAAGAAGGGCATGCGTCTGCAATCCGACCCCACGGCGATTTACGATCTATCGGGCGGGCTGGGCGTGATGGAGCGTCCGCTGACCAAGGCCGATCTGGAACGCGCGACGGCGCACAACACCTATGTCATCGACCGCCTGCCGCCCGGCCCCATCGCCAATCCCGGCCGGGCCAGCTTGATGGCGGTGGCGCGTCCGCTGGACTCGGATGATCTCTATTTCGTGGCCGACGGCACCGGCGGCCATGCTTTTTCGCCGACCCTGGAAGGCCACAACAGGAACGTCGCCAACTGGCGGCGGGTCGAGAAGGAGCGGGGGAAGTAACCCCCAAGTTTCCCCACAAGAAAATATTTTTCATTATACTTGCGCCTGACCGCCGCCTGCGCTAGGGTCGATTCCAGTTTGGAAACTGGCTGGATCAGCGTGCAACTTGTGCGGCATTGCAGGAATTCTTTATAAAAATCAGTCTGGTGGTCCCTTGGGGCGCGATCTGATCGCCATGCTCGACGGTTGCCAGCATCGTGGCCCGGACTCGACCGGCTTTGCGCTCTATGCCGATGGAGCCGACGATCTATACCGCCTGCGTTTCTATGTGGGAGAGGGGGCCGAGGCCGCCGTCTCGATTGCGCGCATCAAGGAGATTCTGGCCGACAAGGGGGCAGACCTGTTGGCGGGCGAGCAGGTGGGCGGCAGTTTCGCCGCCAGCGTGCGCCATGCGGGCGATGTCCGCTCGTTCGCCTATGCGATGGAACATGCAGCCAAACTTTTCTCGCTGGGGCATCGCCTGGAAATCGTCAAGGACGAGGGCACGGCCCACGAGGTCGATGCGCGCTATCATCTGTCAGCGATTCAGGGCACGCACGGGCTTGGCCATGTGCGCTTGGCCACCGAATCGGCGGTTCGGCCCGAGGCCGCCCATCCCTTCTGGGCCACGGGATTCTCGGACATCGCCATCGTCCACAACGGCCAGATCACCAATTACTGGAAATGGCGGCGTCGTCTGGAAAAACTGGGCTTCGAATTTCGCACCGACAATGACAGCGAATTGATCGCCGTCTATCTGGCCAAGAAACTGTCGGATGGGGCCAGCCTGCAGCAGGCCCTGACCGACAGCATCGAGGACATGGATGGCACCTTCTCGTTCCTGGTTTCGACCGCCAGCGAAATCGGCTACGCCAAGGACCGTCTGGCCGCCAAGCCGATGGTGATGGTGGAGACCGATCATCTGGTCGCCATCGCTTCCGAGGAAGTGTCGCTGAATCGCCTGTTTCCAGGCCAAGCGCTGTCCACCCGCGAACCCCTGCCAGGAACCATCGGCACATGGTCACGCTAGATCTTGCAAGCATGAGCGTGCGCGACGCCAATCGGCGTCTGCGCGAATTGGGCGAGGCGGGCGAGGATGCCGAGATTCTCAATCCCGACGCGCGCCACCATATCGGCGTCGGTCTGGTGCATCCGATCACCGTGCGCGTGCGCGGCTCGGCCGGGTATTTCTGCGCGGGCCTGACCGATGGGGCGCGTTTTGAAATCGACAGCAATGTCGGCTGGGGGGTGGGGGACAACATCTACAGCGGCACCGTGGTGGTGGGCGGCAATGCAGGCGCGGTGGCGGGGGTCGCCATCCGCGGCGCCGAGATCGTCATCAAGGGCAATATGGGATCGCGCGCCGGGCAGGTGATGAAGGCGGGAACCTTGCTTTGCTGCGGCAACGCCAGCTTCATGGCGGGCACCATGATGTATGGCGGACGCATCGTAATTCTGGGCCGTTCCGGCGAAAAGCTGGGCGAAGACATGACCGGCGGCGAAATCTATGTCGCGGGCGGCATCGATTCCTTGGGCACCGACGCCATGGAGATCGACATTTCCAGCGACGAAGTGGCCTCGCTTCAAGACTTTCTCGATCGCCATAAAATTCCGTTCAACGGCCATTTTCGCAAGGTCGTGAATGCGGGGACGAAGCTGCGCTACACGACGCCAGAACCCACCTTGCGCAATCAATCTTGCACGCAGGCCAGCGTCAGCGGGTTCTGGAACGAAAAGACGAAAGAGGATATCGAAGTCAAGGCGGTGACCGGGCGCTATCGGGTGCGCGGTTACGGCACGGCCAGGGCGGTTCCGCATTTCAACGACATCGCCTTTCGCCAAGAGATCGTGCCCGCTGCGGATGCGCTGTCCAAGGTGAATTTGGCCATGACGCTGGGCGATCGGTCGGGCGCCAAGCCCTTGTCCCTGTCCATGCCGGTCCTGATCGCCCCCATGAGCTATGGCGCGTTGTCGCGTTCGACCAAACTGGCGCTTGGCATCGCGTCGCGTCTGTCGGGCATTGCCGAGAACACCGGCGAAGGCGGCATGATCCCCGAAGAGCGGGCCGAGGCCGGACAGTTGATCTTCCAATGCCTGTCGGGCCGGTTGGGCTGGAATATCCGCGACATGCAAAAGGCCGACGCCATCGAGATCTATATTTCGCAGGGCGCCAAGCCGGGCTTGGGCGGCCAGTTGATGGCCAGCAAGGTAACGCCCGAGCTAGCGGCGATTCGCGGCATTCCGCCCGGCATCGATCTGCGCTCGCCGTCGCGCCATCCCGATGTGCTGGGGGCCGACGATCTGGTCATCAAGATCGAGGAGTTCCGCGAAGCCACCGGTTACGCCAAGCCGATTTCGGTCAAGCTGGGAGCGGGGCGCGTGAAGGACGACATCAAGATCGCCTTCAAGGACGGTTTCGATTTCGTGGAGCTGGATGGGCTTCAAGGATCGACGGGCGCCGCTTCGGCGGAAGTGATCGAGCATGTCGGCATTCCCACGCTGGCCGCCATCGTCGAAGCCATCGAGGCGCTTGAGGAAGTGGGGGCTGCGAAAAATGAAATGCCCATCGTTCTGATGGGCGGCATCAAGGATGGCGTCGATGCCGCCAAGGCGATCGCGTTGGGGGCGGGGGCGGTGGCGGTGGGCACGGCGGCCTTGATCGCCGGCGGCTGCATTTCTTGCATGCGTTGCCAAGCGGGCTATTGCGTCACCGGCATCGCCACGCAGAACCCCCAGCACGAAAAGCGTTTCCGCACCGATGTCGAGGCGGGCAACATCCATCGTTTCTTGGAATCGATGCGCTGGCAAATGGCCGCCATCGTTCATGGGCTGGGCAAAACGGATGTGCGCCAGCTTTGCCGCGACGATCTGGTGGCCTTGACGCCCGAAGCGGCCGCCATCACCGGCTTGCCCTATGAGGACAGGTCATGAGGATGAAGACTTTCGATCCCTCGCATCCCGCTTCGCCCTGCCAGACCGCTTGCCCGGTCGGCACCGATGTGCCCGCCTATCTGGATGCCATCTGGCGCAGCGATTTCAAACGCGCCTTCGAGGTGATCACGCAATCCAATCCCTTTGCCTCGATCTGCGGTCGCGTTTGCGACGCGCCTTGCGAACCGGCGTGCCGCAGGGAGGAAAGCGACGGCGCCATCGCCATTCGCGCCCTGAAACGTTTCGTGATGGACAAGGGCGAAAGTCTGGTCCGCCCGCCCGTTCACCCAACGCGCCCGCAAACGGTGGGCATCGTGGGTGGCGGCCCGGCTGGCTTGACGGCGGCCCAGGATCTGGCCCTGGCCGGATTCAAAGTGACGGTCTACGAGGCAAGCCCGCGTTTGGGCGGCATGATGGTTTGGGGAATTCCCCGCTTTCGCTTGCCGGACGGCATTATCGAGGCGGATATCCACCGTCTGCTGAACCGCTGCCCGGGCATCGACGTGGTGACCGAGACCGCTTTGGGGCGCGACATTTCGCTGTCCGCGCTGAAGGAAAAACACGATGTCGTGCTGTTGGCCATCGGCGCCACCAAGGGCAAGCGGCTTGATCTTGCTTCTGACGGCGATAGCCGCCTGATCGACGGCGTGGCCTTCTTGAAGCGCGTCAATGCGGGCGAGCGGCCCGCCATGCCCGCCCATGTGCTGGTCGTCGGCGGCGGCGATGTGGCGATGGATGCGGCCAGGGCGGCTTGCCGCCTGCCGGGGGTCAAAAAGGTTCAAGTCGTCTATCGGCGCGGTCGCGCGGAAATGCCAGCCCGCAAGCATGAGATTGAGGGGGCCGAGGCCGAGGGCGTCGAAATTGTTTTCAACACCGTTCCCATTGCTTTGAAGGAAGATGTTCTGACTTGCCAGTTGACGCGCCTGGGAGCGGCCGGGGCGGATGGACGCCACCGCTTCGAGATCGTCAAGGACAGCGATCACGATATTCCCTGCGGGCTGGTCATCGCCGCCATCGGCCAGGAAGCGGCCTGCGATGAGTTGGCTGGATTGGGGCTGCTGAAGAACGGATGGATTGACGCCGATCCCGCCACACTCGCCACCTCTGACCCCCAGGTGTTCGCCTGCGGCGACGGCGCTTTCGGCGGGTCTTCCATCGTCAACGCCATGCGCCAAGGCCATATGGCGGCTTATTTCCTGACTGCCCATCTTGAAGGGCGGGCCAATCCGCCGCCTTTCCGCACGGCGCATCCGATGGCGCGTCCAATGCTGGCCAACGATCCGGAATGGGAACGGCTGGGCCGCGAGATGCCGCGCTTCGTGGGCTTGGCGGGCGGCATGGATGGCGAGGTGGAGGAAGGTTTTTCGGACGCGCTTGCCCGCGCCCAGGCGGCGCGCTGCCTGCGCTGCGATGCCGAAACGCCCAGCAAGACCTATGATTTTATGGCTCGCGAACATATCGCCGCTATGGGACGCATCGCCCTGGACGACGCGGCCCAGCAATCGGCCATTCTGTCGCAGCGTTTGAAGACAAGAAACAATCCCTTCCCGGCGCAAAGCGTGGCCTCGCTCGACGATTTGGTCTTTCTACCCGCCAATCTGTCGCGTCTGGTCATCGATCCCTATCGCGAAGCCTGCCGCACTCAAACGCGGATCGCCTCGCTTTGCCTGAATGCGCCCTTGATTGCCGCCGGATTCGACCATGCGCCCCAGAATGTCAGGCGCGATCTGGCCGAAGGATTGCGGGCCTCAGGCTCGGCCTATCTGGGTTTGTCGCCGCTGGGAGGGGACCTTCCCTGGCTGCAGTTGCTGCCGCCCGGCGCTCAGCCCAGTTCCGAGTCCGCCGGGGTGGTGCTGACGGCGCCGGGACCATTGCCCAAGGTTCAGGGGGTGACGGGGGTCGTTTTGACCGAATCGACGCTGGAAACGGGCCTCGTTCAGGCCTTGGAGCAGGGCTTCGATCTGGCCGTTCTGGATGGCAGCGATGGCTTGGGCGGCGATTTGGCCGAATTCGGCCAAGGTCCGCGCTTGGGGCTGCTTGGTAAGGCCATCCGCCTTCTCAGATCCCTCAACCGCGAAGAGGATATTTCTTTGATCTGGTTCGGTTACGTGCGTTCGGGCGCCGATGTGGCCAAACTTCTGGCAATGGGCGCCAATGCCGTGGCCTTGGGAACCAGCCTAGCCATCGCCTTGGGGGCGAAATGCGGCCCCGAGGGGCTGTTGGGCTTCGAGCCGCCTGCCGACGCCGCTGCCGGTCGGGCCCAGGCGGCAAGCCATTTTCTGGCTGCCCTGTCCAGCGAGGCGGCCATGATGGCCCGCTGCACGGGCAAGACCAGCGTGCATAACCTCGAGCCTGAGGATCTGCGCAGCGTGACATGCCGGACGCGTCAAGTCACCCAAGTGCCTCTGGCCGGAAGTCGGGCCGGGTTATAGGCCGTTCGTCCATTTTCATTTCTTTTCCTTGCCAACCCCCTGCGGCACCTATAATCCTCAATACGGGGAAGGCCACTTCGTTGGAATGTATTTACGTTCCGTCTGAAGTGAGAAGGGGAAGGGAATGCAGCCGGGGAAAATTGATCCCTATATGGCGACGTTGAATGGGCTGGTGGCGCAGGTGTTTGGCGATTTAACCGTTACCCAGCTTCAGGACTTGCTGTTCTTCCACCAGCATACGCCGCTGGTGGCGCGCAGGCGCGCCATGTTGATCATTTCGCGCGCGCGCATGGTGGCGGCGGTGTTCGCCCTGCTGACGCCGGTCTGGATCGCCGTCGACATGATCATCTTCAGCTGGCCCTTGTGGATTGAACTGGCTGGCTTGCGCCTGTTGGCGACGGCGGCCTTCGCGGCGTTGGCTTTCGGCTTTCGCAGTTCGGAAAGCATCGGCGCGGCGCATCGCTCCCTGACTTGGCTATTGGCCGTCCCCACGCTGTTCTTCCTGATCTCGCATCCCCTGCTCAGCCATTCGGATCTGTCTGGTCCGGCGGCGGCGGTGGCGACCGGCTACGCCTTTCTGCCCTTCGTGATGGTGGCCGGTCTGTCGGTCTTTCCGATCACGGTGATCGAGGGGGTGGTTTTCGCCGCCCCCATGATTCTGGCGCAGATCGCCGTGGCCTTTTACGGCGACATGAATCTGTTTTCCTTCAGCTCGCTTCTGGGGGCGCTGTGGCTGTTGGCCGTTCTGGCCACGGTGGCGACCTTGGCCGGGATGAGCCAGTTGCACTTCATGATGGCGCTGGTCAATCAGGCGTCGCATGACGGCTTGACCAGCGGATTCACAAGGCGCGTCGGCGAGGAACTGTTCGAACTGCAATTCGGCAACGCCATTCGCACCGATACGCCGCTGTCTTGCGTCTTCATCGATCTGGATCATTTCAAGTCCATCAACGACAAGTTCGGCCATGAGGAGGGCGACCGCAGTCTGCGCAAGGCTTCCGAGGGCATTCGCAAATGTCTGCGCCGGGGCGACGTGATGGTGCGCTGGGGCGGCGAGGAATTCGTCATCATCATGCCGCATACCGATTGCGCCGGGGCGTTGATCGCCGTTCAGCGCATGCGCGCCGTCGGGATTGGAGAGCGCCCCGATGGACAGGCGCAAACGGCCAGCATCGGCATCGCCGAACGCAATGCCGACGGCTGCGCGGATTGGCAGGGGCTGGTCGAAAAGGCCGATCAGCGCATGTATTCGGCCAAGCAGGCGGGGCGCAACCGGATTTGCCTTTGCGGCGGCGAGATGGTGAGCGGGGAAACCCCCGTCTCAGACCTTCCTAACTAGAATATTCACCCGCGTCGGCTGCTGAAATTCCCAGCCGCGTTCGGTTTTCTTGCCCAGGCGTTCGAATTCGGCCTGCAACTGGGCCGCCATCGCATCGACGACGGCGGCGCGCTCGTGGTTGGCGCTGACGATGCGGTCGCGGAATGTTTTATAATCCGCCATCGTCATCGGATGCAAAAAGACGTGCTCGCTTTCCAAGCGCAGGCCGTGCTGGCCTGCCGCCATCAGGGTTTCGTAAGCCCGCCTGCGCACCTCGGTTTCGTCATCGACCGGTTTGGCCAGTTCGAAAAAAGCGCCGGCGGCGACGGGTTCCGAAATATAGACCAAAGCGCCCGGCTTCAACACGCGGGCCGTTTCGGCCATCGCGCGTTCCATCATATCGGGCGGCACATGATGCAGGCTGTTGAAAAAAACGACCAGATCCACCGATGCGTCGGGAAAGGGCATGTTCTCGGCCTTGGCGTCGACGTAATCCTCGCTCCCCGCCCTGTCGCTTGCCAGGGCCTTCGCCAATTGCTGGGGCTGGCATTCAAGCCCGGTCACGAAAGCGCCCTTGGCCGTCATCAGGCGGGTCAGGTTGCCGTCGCCGCAACCGACGTCGAGCACGCGCTTGCCGGACAGATCGACCAAATCCTCCAGAACGTCGCTGGCTCGTTTGACGATCATGGCGCAGCCTCGATCGGCAGGTTGCCCAGCCCCAGAAAGGCGGGCAGGGGGTGAACGACCAGCATGACCGGAATGGATGCCAGATAGTCGCGATAGCGGCCCTTGTCGGCAAAGCGCGCCATCAAGGGCGAGGCTTTCAGCCGGTCGGCGCCCAGACGCGGCAGAATGCCGCCCGCCAGATAAAGGCCGCCGAACGAGCCAAGAGTCAGCGCCAGATTGGAAGCTGTCGTGCCCAGGAAGGCCAGCAGCAAATCCATGGCCTCGGCACAGACGGGACAACTGCCATTCTGGGCCATCGTCGCAACGTCGGCGGGCGTTCTTTGAACGAACGGTCTTCCGTCCAGGTAGTCGATGATTTCCGCAAGCGTGACCAGTCCGGGGCCGGAAACCAGCCGTTCCGCCGAACAATGGCCAAACTGCTTTTGCGCTTGATTGACGACGGCGAATTCGCGCTCGGTGCGTGCCGACAAAGTCGCGTGGCCGCCTTCGCCCGCAATGGGCGCCCATCGCCCCTTGCCATCAGGCAACAGGCCCGACACGCCAAGTCCGGTACCGGGACCAATGACGGCGATGGGGGCGTTCTTGACGGCTTGGGCCTCGTTGAGCGGCAAAGCGCTTTCCGCCGGCAAATGCGGCAAGCCCAGGGCCAGGGCGGTAAAGTCGTTCAAGAACTTGATGCGCTTGACGTTCAGGCGGCGCGCCACGTCGGCCTGGCTGAACGCCCAGTGACTATTGGTGATGTCGATCCAGTCGCCGGTGACGGCGGCAGCGACGGCAAAGGCCGCCTCGTCGAAGCTGGCGTCCTGACCGCTCTTGGACAGGTAATCCTGGGCAGCTTCGACGATGCTGGGATAATCGGCGCAATGAAAACTCTCTGGCTCGGTCAGCAGCTTCGATCCCGCAACCACGGCGAAACGCACATTGGTGCCGCCCACATCGGCGATCAGACGGCTCATGCGCCCCCCCGTTCCCGCAGCAGGCTGGAATATAGGTCGATATAGTGGCTGGCCGATTGCTTCCAACTGAAGTCGATGGCGGCGTTGCCAGCCGCGATGCGGTTCCATTCCACCTTGTCCTTGAACAAGGCAAGGGCGCGCAGAACGGCGCGCCTCAATTCCTGCGGGCTTGTTTCTTCCAGCACGAAGCCACGTCCGACGTTTGGGGGACCTTCCTGCTCGACATCGACCACCGTGTCGGCCAGGCCGCCCGTGGCGTTGACGATGGGAATGGCGCCGTACTTAAGCGCGTACATCTGCGTCAGTCCGCAAGGCTCCATGCGCGACGGCATCAAGAATACATCGGCGCCCGCCATGATGCGATGCGCCAGAGGTTCCGAATAGCCGAGGTGAAGCGCCATGTGATGCGAATGGCGGTCGGCCAGTTCCGTAAATCCGGTTTCGAACAGGGCGTCGCCCGAACCCAGCCCCGCGAACTGGCAGTGCTGGTTCATCAAAAGATCGGGCAGGCAATTGATGACCAAGTCCATGCCCTTGTGATCGTTCAGTCGGCTGATGACCGCCATCAACAGCCGCCCCGGCTGCATGGGCAGGCCCAGTTCGCGCTGAAGGGCCGCCTTGTTCTTGGCTTTGGCCTGCATGTCGCCCGGCAAGAAATGCTGGGTCAGGTAGGGATCGATGGCCGGATTCCAGATGGCGTCGTCGATGCCGTTCAAGATGCCGTGCAGATCTTTGGCGCGCGCCGTCAGCAATCCCTCGAAGCCGCAGCCCTGAGCAGAAGTTTGTATCTGACGCGCATAGGTGGGGCTGACCGTGGTGATCTTGTCGGAGTACCAGCAGCCCGCCTTCAGAAACGAGACATTGCCGTAATATTCCAACCCATCCGGCTGGAAGCTCTGGGCAGGCAGTTCCAGATCGGTCAGAACGCCAGGATCGAAATTGCCCTGATAGGCGATGTTGTGAATGGTGAAAATAGTGCCAGGGCGCGCTCCACCCCAGGCATCGAGATAAGCGGGCGCCAAGCCTGCCTGCCAATCATGGCCGTGCAGGATGTCGGGTTGCCAGCCGATCAAGCTTTTGTCGGTGCAAAGTCGGGCGGCGGTGTAGCCAAGAAGCCCGAAGCGTTTGGCGTTGTCGGGCCAGTCCTTGCCGTCGGGACCCAGATAGGGATTGCCCGCGCGGGCGTAAAGCTGCGGACAATCGATCAGCAAAAGGGGCAGATTGCTTCCCGCCAGCCTTCCTTCGATCAATCTTGCCGGTCCTGCCCCTAGGTGGTTTCCGAGATCGGCGACGACCTTGCGGTGCGTTGCCGCTTCCAAAGCCGCCGGATAGCCCGGCATGAGAAGGCGGATGTCGGTTTTCAGGCGGGCCAGGGCCAGGGGCAGCGCTCCGGCCACGTCGGCCAGACCGCCGGTTTTGATCAGGGGAAAGACTTCGGAGGAAACGAAAAGGACTCGCATGATTGGAAAATATCCGATTAAGCGGCTTGAACCAAGGGATTCATGAAACTTTCCTCGAGATTGACCCATCGCTGTCTTGTCGCAGGCGGCCTGACGTGGCAATCTTAAGACAATCGGGCAAAGGGGGCGCGCCCGTATATCGAAATGGGATAGGAGAAGTCAGGGTATGCCCTTTTCGTCAAGCAGCATGCATGCGTCAAATCGCGACATCACCCGCCTGGTCAACAACACGATGGCCCTGGTTCTGGCCGGGGGGCGCGGCTCGCGCCTGAAAAACCTGACAGACTGGCGCGCCAAACCGGCGGTGCCCTTCGCGGGCAAGTTTCGCATCATCGATTTCACGCTGTCCAACTGCATCAATTCCGGCATTCGCCGCGTGGCGGTCCTGACCCAATACAAAGCGCATAGCCTGATTCAGCACGTTCAGCGCGGCTGGGATTTCCTGCGCGCCGAGATCAACGAGTTCATCGAGGTGATGCCAGCGCAACAACGCATGGTCGAGGGCAACTGGTACAAGGGAACGGCGGACGCCGTTTATCAGAATCTGGACATTCTGCGCAGCTACGCGCCGGAATATCTGATCATCCTGGCTGGCGATCACGTCTACAAGATGGATTACAGCAAGATGATCCTGGAGCATGTGCTAAGGGGCGCCGATTGCACCGTGGCCTGTTTCGAGGTGCCCTTGGAAGAGGCCAGCGCCTTTGGGGTGATGGAAATTGACGAACATAAGAACGTCGTCAGCTTCAAGGAAAAGCCCAAGAACCCTGAACCAATGCCGGGCAAGTCCGACCGCTGTCTGGTCAGCATGGGCATCTATGTTTTCAACACGCGCTTTCTTCTGGACCTTCTGGAATCCGATTCCGAACTGACGGGGTCGGATCACGATTTCGGCAAGGACATCATTCCCGGCCTGATCGGAAAGTCGAAGGTGGTGGCGCACTTCTTTCGCGATTCTTGCGTCATCGACGCGGTGCGCGAACCCTATTGGCGCGATGTGGGAACCCTTGACGCCTATTGGGACGCCAATATCGACCTGACCACGGTGACGCCCGCGCTCAATCTTTACGACACAAGCTGGCCGATCTGGACCTATCAGGCCCAGTTGCCCAGCGCCAAGTTCGTTTTCGATTCGGAAGATCGGCGCGGCATGGCGGTGGATGCGCTGGTTTCCGGCGGTTGCATCATTTCGGGCGCCACCGTGCGCCGCTCGCTTTTGTTCTCGAACGTCCGGGTCAATTCCTACGCCTATATCGAGGACGCCGTCATCCTGCCCGATTGCGACATCGGCAGGAACGCCGTGCTGAAGAAGGTGATCTTGGATCGCGGCTGTCTGATTCCGCCGGGTCTGGTGGTGGGCGAGGACCCGGTGCTGGACGCCAAGCGTTTCGAACGCACCGAAAAGGGCGTGACACTGGTCACCCGCGACATGCTGAAGGAATTGGAGCTGTAGCGGACGAAGGCTTGCCTGAGCGACTGGCGATTTGAGCGACTGGCGATTGAGGCCAACACAAAGCAGGGTCTTCGATGTTGGACTTGGAATTTGTCGGACGTTTCAATCCGTCATGGCCGGGCTTGACCCGGCCATCCACGATTTAGTTGCAATAGCACCAGAAGGCAAAGCGTGGATGCCCGGCACAAGGCCGGGCATGACGATGTGTTTATTGGCCGCTGTGAGATTGGCAAATTCTGTTGGAATGTCGAGACGTTCAAAAACTACACGCACTTTCTAATATAGGGCTTGTTGGCTTCCCACAGTTCATCGAGAATTTTCACGGCGGCGTCGGTCGAGTTGATCACCGGGTCGATCAGCAAGGCTTCCAAGGCCATTTCCTTCGATGCATGCACCGCCGCTTCCACCGCCAATTGTTGCACGCTGGCCTGCATGGTCATCAGCTTGGCGATGGGGTCGGGCAGCGGCCCTAGGCTGACCGGATGCAGTCCGGCGGCGTCGGCGACGACGGGCACCTCCACCGCCAGGTCGGCGGGCAAATTCGGAATGACGCCGCGGTTATAGACGATACCCGATTCAATCATGCGCTTTTGATTGTGCATGACGCTTTCGATCACGGCGATGCCGCGTTCGCCCGACAGCGTGTTCCACTCGTCGGGCGGCGGCGTTTTGCCCGACACCACGTCGTCGATGATGCCTTGCAGCTTCACCCGCCAGTTATCCTCGCCGTCGAAATCGAAGCCCTTTTCGCCGCCTTCATAGCCATAGGGGATGTACTCGCCCATATGGTCGTCGCTGCAGGTGATCCAGTGGCCGAAGGCGCGCATCAATTTGCGGGTCAGCGGCTGCAGGCTTGGATCGAAGGTCTTGTCTTTTTCCAGCAGCAAGGGATACATGTCCTTGCCGGTTTCGCGGTCGCGGATTTGCATCACGCACTGGAAATGATTAAGGCCCGCCGCCCAAAGATCGAGCTTCTGCTCCGGCTCTTTGTCGGCCATTCCCATGATGGTGCCGATGTACCAGCGAGCCATGAAGATGCCGTGGCACAGGCCCATCGAGCGGATGGGGCTGTATTTTCCCAAGGCCAGTACGATGCGGCTTTCGGGATTCGAATAATTCAGGAAGAAGGCGTTGGGACACAATTCTTCCATGTCGCGCACGAAGTCGAAGATCAGCGGCAGGGTGCGCATGGTGAAGAACAAGCCGCCCGGCCCGCCATTTTCGCCCAAAGTGTGATGGATGCCGTACTTTTTGGGCACTTCGAAATCCATCCGCCATAGCCTGGTGCGGTCGATGGCCACCGAATTCAGCACGAAGTTGGCGCCTTTCAGGGCTTCCCTACGGTCGGTGGTGCGCTCGATGATGATGCCCGCACCCCGCTGCCTGTTCATGAACTGGGCCAGGCCATACATGCGCTCCAGCGTTTCGGAATTGGTGTCGACCAGGGTTAGCGTGCTGCCCGCCAACTGCTTGCTTTGGAACATGTCGCGGAACAGATGGACGCCGAAAGAGGCGCTGCCCGCGCCGATGAACACGATCTTACAGGTATTGGTCATGGGGGCCTCGGTGGGCGTGAGGGAGCTAACTGGGGGCATTCTAACATAAATCTGCAAGAAGAACGGAGGCCGAAAAACCCCTCTTGACAGGCCGGGTCTGACTGAATGAATATCCATTCAGTCAAGAAAGCGCCCCGACCTCCAGGAGAAAGCGGCCATGGCCGACGCCTTTCTAACCCTCCAGCAACAAGGCAAGACAGCCCTGCTGACGCTTGCTCATGCGCCGGTCAATGCGCTGGGCACCGGCATGATCGCAGCATTGCATGCGGCCATGGACAAGGTGGAGGCATCGGGCGAGATTTCCGTTCTGCACATCAAAAGCGCGCTCAAGGTGTTTTGCGCCGGGGCAGATCTGGCGGAAATGCGGGCCAATTTCTCCGATGCGTCGCGCATCGGCCAGCAGGTCGAAGACATTCGCAATATCCAGAAGGTGCTGAAGCGCATCGAAGCCCTGCCTGTCGTCACTGTGGCGGAAATTTCCGGGGCCGCCATGGGTGGCGGGCTTGAGATGGCGCTGTCTTGCGATCTGCGCGTGGCGGCCAATGAAGCCAAGCTGGCCTTGCCGGAAACCAATCTGGGCCTGATCCCTGGGGCGGGCGGCACGCAACGCCTGACCCGTTTGGTGGGTGCTTCTGTCGCCAAGCGCTTGATTCTGGGCGCCGAGATCATGGATGGCCAAACAGCCCTGGCGCTGGGTGTCGTGCAATGGGCCGTGCCCAGGGCCGAATTGGCGGGCTTTGCGGAAAGTCTGGTTGGGCGTTTGGCGGCGCTGCCCAAATCGGCACTGTCCCAAGCCAAACATTGCATTGGCGCTGCCTTTGATCCCAAGCGCGATGGCTATGAAGAAGAGCTTGAAGCCACGCGACGTCTGTTGAACGAGACCGAGACCCGCCAAAGGGTCGAGGCCTTCCTAAGCAAGGAGAAGTAAGAATGAGATTCGATGGTAAAATCGTCCTGGTCGCCGGTGGCGCCTCTGGCATCGGCTTCGCTGCGGTCGAAGGTTTCGCCGCCCTGGGGGCTGAGGTCTATCTGGGCGACCTCAATGAAGAAGCGGGCAAGAAGGCGGCGGCGTCGGTTCCCGGCGGCAAAGTGCATTTCGTCAAACTGGACGTGACCGACAAAACCTCGATCCATCAGTGCCGCGACCGCATCTTGAACGAAAAGGGCCATCTTGACGTGCTGGCCAATGTGGCGGGCTGGGGCCATATCCAGCCCTTCGTGGAAAATTCCGACGACTTCATCGAGAAGGTCGTGAAGCTGAACTTGATGGGGCCGATCGAAATGGCCCGCGCCTTCTTCCCCAGCATGATCGAGCGGAAGTCCGGAAAGATCGTCATCGTGGCGTCCGATGCCGGGCGTGTGGGTTCGCTGGGCGAAAGCGTCTATTCGGGGGCCAAGGGCGGCGCCATTTCCTTTACCAAGTCGCTGGCCCGCGAAGGGGCGCGCCACAATATCCAGGTCAATTGCGTCTGTCCGGGTCCGACCGATACGCCGCTGTTGCGCTCGGAACCCGAAAAGTTCCTGGAAGCGTTTTTGAAGGCCATTCCGATGAAGCGCTTTGGCAAGCCTTCGGAAGTGGCCGATGCCATCATTTTCATGGCAAGCCAACGCGCCGACTACATCACCGGACAGGTCCTAAGCGTCAATGGCGGTCTGGTCATTCCCGGTTGATATCCATTCTGAAAGAAGGAAACGAAACATGTCGTTAATGAAGAAACTGCCCGCCAGCCATTTCAATCCCAAGCATTTCGGCTGGTCGGTCGAAGGCAAGGTGGCCACCATCACCTTGAACCGGCCCGAGAAGAAGAACCCGCTGACCTTCGAATCCTACGGCGAATTGCGCGACACTTTGCGCGACTTGGTCTATTGCCCCGACATCAAGTCGCTGGTCATCACTGGTGCTGGCGGCAATTTCTGTTCGGGCGGCGACGTGCATGAAATCATCGGCCCGCTGGTCAAGATGGACATGCCGGAACTGCTGGACTTCACCCGCATGACCGGCGACGTCGTCAAGGCGATGAAGGCGGCGCCGCAGACCATCATCGCCGCCATCGACGGCATCTGCGCCGGTGCGGGCACCATGCTGGCCTGCGGCGCCGACATCCGCTATGGCACGGCGAAAAGCAAGGTCGCCTTCCTGTTCGTGCGCGTGGGTCTGGCTGGCGCCGACATGGGGGCTTGCACGCTTCTGCCGCGCATCGTGGGTCTTGGCCGCGCTACCGAACTTCTGATGACCGGGCGCGCCATGCCGGGCGAGGAAGCCGAGCGCATGGGCTTCTACAACGCCATTTTCAGTTCCGAAGAAGTGCTGGACAAGGCCAAGGACTTGGCCAAGTCTCTGGCTGAGGGGCCCACTTTCGGCCACGCCATGACCAAGAAGATGATCGTGCAGGAATGGAATGCGGGGCTTGACGAATGCATCGAGGCTGAGGCCCAGGCCCAGTCGATCTGCATGCAGACGAAAGACTTCGAACGCGCCTACAATGCCTTCGTGATCAAGCAAACGCCGAAATTCGAAGGTGATTGATGTCTGACAAAACGTTCCTCTCCTGGCCCTTTTTCGAAGACGGACATCGTGAGTTCGCGCAAGCCATCGACGCCTGGGCGCACGAGGAATTGGAACGGATCGCCCCGCATCACGAATGCGAAGGCGAGCGGATGGACGACATGTCCCGCCGTCTCGTCAAAGCGCTAGGCGAACAGGGGTTCTTGAAGGCTTGCATCCCGGCCGCCTATGGCGGTCGGGCGGCGAGTTTCGACGTGCGCGGCCTGTGCCTGGCCCGCGAAACCTTGGCGCGTCATGAAGGGCTGGCCGATTTTGCCTTCGCCATGCAAGGTTTGGGCAGCGCCGCCATTACTTTGTTTGGCACCGATGCGCAGAAATCGAAATATCTTCCCAAGGTGGGCAAGGGAGAACTGATCCCCGCTTTCGCCATCTCCGAGGCCGATGCCGGATCGGATGTGGGGGCCATGACCACCACGGCTGTCAAGGATGGCGATCATTACGTCATCACCGGCGACAAGACCTGGATTTCGAATGCCGGGATCGCCGATTTCTATACGGTGTTCGCAAGGCTTGGCGATGCGCCGGGAGCCAAGGGCTTGGCTGCCTTCATCGTGGAAGCCGATGCGCCGGGATTCAAGGTGGCCAGTCGTATCGATGTGATCGCTCCGCATCCTTTGGGCAAGCTGCGCTTGGAAGAATGCCGGGTGCCGTCATCGGCGCTGCTCAGCCTGCCAGGCGAAGGGTTCAAGATCGCCATGTCGGTGCTGGATGTTTTCCGCTCGACCGTGGCCGCCGCCGCCCTGGGCTTTGCCAGAAGGGCTTTGGACGAGGCCTTGAAGCGCGCCCAGTCGCGCCATGTCTTCGGCAGCGCCTTGAGCGACTATCAAATCACCCAGGCCAAACTGGCCGAGATGGCGGTTTCCATCGATGCTGCGGCGCTTCTGGTCTACCGCGCCGCTTGGACCAAGGACACCAAGGGCGGGCGCGTGACGCGCGAAGCATCTATGGCGAAATTGTTCGCCACCGAGGAAGCCCAGAAGGTGATCGATCAGGCCGTGCAGATATGGGGCGGCTTGGGCGTAGTCAGCGGCGTAGCGGTAGAGCGGCTGTATCGCGAAATCCGAGCGCTTCGCATTTATGAAGGGACGAGCGAGGTGCAAAAGCTGGTCATCGCCAACGCGCTGTTGAGCGAGGGGAAGAACTAAGTTTCTTCCGTCAGCAACGACAATCCCAGCTCGGCGCGGCGCTTGAGCCACAGCGAAGGCCGCCAACGCATGTCGCCTGATCGGGCCAGCATATTTTCCAGAATGGTCAGGATGGTGCGGCTTCCCAACTGGTCGCCCCAGGCCAGCGGCCCCATCGGATAGCCCAGGCCGAGGCGCACGGCAGTGTCGATATCGGCGGGCGAGGCGATGCCCTGACCCGCGATGTCGCAAGCGATGTTGACGATATTGGCCACCACGCGCTGCGAGACGAAGCCCAGACTGTCCTTGATGACGGACACGGGTTTGCCGTCTTGTCCAAGCAGGGCGTGCGCCTGCTGGCGAAATTCCGTCAGCGTGGCTGGGTTTGTCATCAGCACGCGCCGCTTGTCGAAACCGAACAAGGGGTCGATGGCTAGACAGCGGCTTGCATCCAAATCCAACCTTGCCGCCATGCCCGAGGCGTCTTCGCCCAGACAAGCCAGCAGGATCAAGCTGTCGGGACGTGGAGACTCCCCGCTGTCGATGTCGGCCCCCAGCGATTGAAGCAGTTGCGTCACTTGGGGATCATTCGTCCAAACGTGACAGGGCGCGGCCTTGGGTGGCGGCGGCTCGACCGGCCTTACGATCTGCCCCTTGTCGTAAGCGTAAAATCCCTGGCCTGCTTTCTTGCCCAACAAGCCCGCTTCCACGCGCGAGCGCACCAGGGGCGAGGGGCGGTAGCGCGGTTCGTGATAGAACTGCGCATACATGGTTTCCATGACGGCGGATGAAATATCCAGCCCGACCAGATCGTACAATTCCAACGGCCCCATGCGAAAGCCAGCCTGCTCGGTCAGGATGCGGTCGATGGCGGCGGCATCGGCGACACCCTCTTCCATGATGCGCAACGCTTCGGGTCCATAGCCCCGTCCGGCATGATTGACGATGAAGCCCGGCGTGTCCTTGGCCCGCACCGGCGTATGGCCAAAGCGCTTCACCAAATCCATCAGGCTGGCAATGGCGCTTTCGCAACTGTGCATCCCTGCCACCACTTCCGCCACTTTCATCAGCGGCACAGGATTGAAGAAGTGCAGTCCAGCCACCCGCGCCGGAATCTGACAGGCCGTGGCGATCGAGGTGATGGACAAGGACGACGTGTTCGAAGCCAGGATGCAGGCGGGTGTCACGATCTTTTCCAAATCGGTGAACAGGTTCCTTTTGGCATCCAATTGCTCGACGATGGCTTCGACGACCAGCGTACAGGCGCCAAGCTCGGGGCTGAGGGGAGGAACCGCCGTCAGCCTTGCGGCGGCGGCCTTGGCGTCTTCCGGACTCATCTTTCCCTTTTCCGCCAGTTTCTCGAAAGTCTGGCTGATGGCGGCGCAGGCGGCCTCGGCCGCCCCGTCCTTGGCGTCGAAGATCAGCACGTTGCATCCGGACGCAGCGGCGATCTGCGCGATGCCGCGCCCCATGGTTCCGCTGCCCGCAATGCCGATCACGCTTTGCATGTCTATTTCCCCTCGAAGGCGGGGCGGCGCTTGTCCAGAAAAGCCTTCATGCCTTCCTTCTGATCGGCGCTGGCGAACAGAAGCTGAAAAGCCTTGCGCTCGAGCGCCAGGGCACTGTCCAGCGGCGCATCCATGCCCGCCAGCACCACTTCCTTGATCTGGGTCACGGCCAGCGGCGGCAAGGCGGCAATGGTCTCGGCCAGCTTCAAGGCGGTGGGCAGCACCTGATCGTCGGCCACCACCTCGCTGACCAGCCCCATGGCGCTGGCTTCGTCCGCCGAAACCGGCTTGCCGGTCAGCAGCATCTTCATGGCCTTGAATTTGCCGACGGCGCGCAGCAGGCGCTGGGTGCCGCCCGCACCCGGCATGATGCCGACCCGAACTTCGGGCTGGCCGAACTGGGCCGAAGATCCTGCGATGATGATGTCGGCATGCATGGCCAATTCGCAGCCGCCGCCCAGGGCAAAGCCGTTCACGGCGGCGATCATGGGTTTCGGACATTGGGCGATGGCGCGCCACAACAAATGAGTTTGGCGCTGCAAGATGTCGATGGCGCCAGCCTCGGCCATCTCGGACAAATCGGCCCCGGCGGCGAACGCCTCGGCATTGCCGGTGACGACAAGGACGCGAACGAGCGGGTCGGCGGCCAGCGCCGTCACCTGTTCGGCCAACTGGCTGCGCAAAGCCATGTTCAGCGCGTTCTTGGCCTCGGGCCTGTTCAGGCGCAGCAAGACCACGCAATCGCCATGGCGTTCCACGATCAATTCGGCCATTTTCACCTCTGTCTCTTGACAGTTTGCGTCGGGTTGGCAATATTGAATGATTATTCATTCAGGAGCGGGGCGTCAAGTCTTTCCGCCGCCCAAGGAGCGAGCATGCTGGCCAAACCGGCCTTCGAGGTGCAAAGCCTGGTGACCGACGCCGATCTGGTGAAGAAGCGCCGCGCGCAGATCATTGCCGCCGCGGTCGATCTGTTCGCCCATCAGGGCTATTACAAAACCACCATTCAGGACGTGGCCAAAAAGGCCGGGGTCAGCGCAGGCTTGATCTATCAATATGTGCGCGACAAGGAAGACGTGCTGCTGTTGTCGGTGCTGGATGTGCTGGAATCCTACAAGCAGGAAATACCGGCGGCCATTGCGGGGCTGACCGATCCGCTAGAACGTTTCCGGGCGGCGATCATGGCCTATTGCCGGGTGGTCGATCAGCGGCGTGAAGCCACCGTGCTGGCCTATCGCTCGACCAAATCGCTTAGCCCCGAGCGGCGCCAACTGATCATGGATTCCGAGATCGAAACCAACGCCATGATCGCCAAATGCATTCAAGACGGCATCGATGCTGGCCTGTTTCGCGACGTGGATGCCGCCCTGGCGACCGATCATTTCGTAAGTCTTGCCCATAGTTGGGCGTTGAAACATTGGCGCATCAAGCCGGTTGCCGGTTTCGATCGCTATGTCGAGGAGGGATTCGACTTCCTCGTTCACGCCCTGCTGACCGAGAAGGGCTGGAAACATTACAGGAAATTGCAAGCGGAGAAGGACGGCAAGGAGAAGAAGAAGCCTTCGAAGGCGCGTTAAGACGCCCGGGGCAAATGCAACAGGGAGGAAAGAATGACGCGGATTCCAGGCGGTGTGCCCTCGGCGCATCTCGATACGTTTGCGCGCGACCGCTTGCCAGGGCAAGACTTGATGCCGCGCTTCGATTATTCGATGCCGCATCTTGCCGACATTCCCGACCGCTTGAATGGGGCCTCGATTCTGATCGATGGCGCGATCGGCGATGGGTTCGCCTCCAAAACCGCCTTCTTCTGCGGCGACGCCGCCTGGAGCTATGGCGAGGTGCAAGACAAGGCCGACCGCATCGCCCGCGTGCTGGTTGAGGATTTCGGCTTGGTTCCCGGCAATCGCGTGCTGGTGCGTTCGGCCAATACGCCCATGGCGGTGGCCTGCTGGCTGGCCGTGCTGAAGGCTGGCGGCGTTTGTGTGAACACCATGGCCTTGCTGCGCGCCCGCGAATTGGTGTTCATTCTCAACAAGGCGCAAATCTCGATTGCGCTGTCCGATATCGACTTGGCGGAAGAGTTGGAAACGGCCAAGGGATCGGGCGAAGCGCTTCGCCATGTCAGTTATTTCTCGTCCCTGTGCACCGGCAAGGGAGATTTGGATCGTCGGCTGGAGAAGAAGACCGGCGGCTTCAAGGCGGTCGAAACGGCGGCCGACGATGTGGCGCTGATCACCTTTACCTCGGGCACCACGGGAAATCCCAAGGGGGCCATGCATCTCCATCGCGACATACTGGCGGTGTGCCGCTGCTGGCCGCAGGTCTTCACCATCGATCAAGATGAAATCATCACCGGCTCGCCCTCGCTGGCTTTCACCTATGGCATGGCGGCTTTCCTGATGTATCCACTCTATTGGCGGGCCACGGCTGCTCTGCTGCCCAAGCCCTCCGCCGACGCCATTCTTGAAACCATCGACCGGCGTCAGGTGACCAGCCTTTATACCGTGCCCACGATGTATCACGCGCTGTTGGAGCAGGCGGGAACGCAAAGCCTTAAAAGTTTGCGCAAGGCTTCGTCGGCGGGCGAGCATTTGCGCCAGCGCCTGTGGGAAGGCTGGCTGGAGAAAACTGGCATTCGCCTGGTCAATGGATTGGGCATGACCGAATTTCTGACCCACTTCATTTCGGAATCGATGGCGGTGGAAAAGCCGGGATCGACCGGGCGCGCCGTGCCCGGCTATACGGTGGGGGTGCTGGATGACGAGGGCAATCGACTGCCGCTAGGCAGCAAGGGGCGCTTGGCCGCTTACGGCCCCACGGGCGGGCGCTATATGGACGACGGCGAACGCCAAGCCAAGTTCGTGCAGAATGGCTGGAACGTGACGGGCGACATCGCGGAACAGGATGCCGATGGGCGCTTCTGGTATACCGACCGTTCGGACGACATGATCGTCACGTCGGGCTACAACGTGTCGGCCACCGAGGTCGAGCGCGTGATCCTGGATCATCCCAAAGTATACGAATGTGCCGTGGTGGGGATCGACGACGACGCCAGGGGCAAGATCGTCAGGGCCTGCATCGTGCTGAAAGACGAGCGCGACAGGTCGGAAAGCACGGCCAAGGAAATTCAAGATTTCGTCAAGGCCACCATCGCGCCCTACAAATATCCGCGCGACATCCAGTTCCTGGAAGAACTGCCTAAGACCTTGACCGGCAAGGTGCAGCGCTACCGCCTACGAACGCTGTAACGGAGCCTCGTACCAGCCCTTGCTGGCGTTGACGATGCGCACCACGCTCAGCATGACCGGCACTTCGATCAGCACGCCGACCACGGTGGCCAGCGCGGCGCCCGACTGGAAGCCGAACAGGCTGATGGCGGCGGCGACGGCCAGTTCGAAGAAGTTGGAAGCGCCGATCAACGCCGACGGTCCTGCCACGCAATGGGCCACGCCCAATTTGCGGTTCAGCCAGTAGGAGAGGGCGGAATTGAAATAGACCTGGATGGTGATGGGCACTGCCAGCATCAGAATGATCAGCGGCTGTTTCAAGATTTCCTCGCCCTGGAAGCCGAACAGCAAGACCAGCGTGGTCAGCAGGGCGATCAGGGAAAGCGGCCCCAGCCTGTCCATGGCGCGCTGGAACGTTTCCTCGCCTTTGGCCAGCAGCAACTTGCGCAAGACCTGCGCCACGATGACCGGCACCACGATGTAAAGAACGACCGACAGGAACAAGGTTTCCCAGGGAACGGTGATCGAGGACAGTCCCAAAAGCAGTGCGACGATGGGCGCAAAGGCGAAGACCATGATCACGTCGTTGAGCGCCACTTGGCTTAGCGTGAAATGCGGCTCGCCATTCGTCAGGTTGGACCAGACGAAGACCATGGCCGTGCAGGGCGCTGCGGCCAGCAGGATCAATCCCGCGATATAGCTTTCGATCTGGTCGGCGGGCAGCAAGGGACGGAACAGGGTGCCGATGAAGATGGCGCCCAGCAGGGCCATCGAGAAAGGCTTGACCGCCCAGTTGATGAACAACGTGACGCCGATGCCCTTCCAATGTTCGCGCACCTGATGCAGGGCGGCGAAATCGATCTTCAGCAGCATGGGGATGATCATCAGCCAGATCAGCACCGCCACCGGCATATTGACCTTGTAGAGTTCCATGCCGCCGATGGCCTGGAAGGGGGCGGGGGCCAGATGGCCGAGACCCACGCCCGCCACGATGCACAATCCCACCCAGACGGTCAGATAGCGTTCGAACAGGCCCATGGGTTTATTCTGGTTCTGGGCGGATTCGCAAAGGGCGCTCATGCAATGTCTCCGGCTTTTTCGGGTCCCAGTTCGATCAGGCGTTTCATCTTCTCTTCGATCTGGGCATAGATTTTGCGGAACTCGGCCAGTCTTTCGCCATGCGTGCCGACGGCGGCGGCAGGGTCTGGAAAGCCCAGATGAATCTTTTTCGGCCCGCCCGGCCAGATCGGGCAGACTTCACCGGCGGCATTGTCGCAGACCGTGATCACCAGATCCATTTCGGGCGCGCCGTCGGCTGCGAATTCGTCCCAGGATTTGGAGCGCAGCCCATCGATACGGTGCCCCTTTTCGGCCAGCAATTCCAAGGTCAGCGGATTGACTTGGCCGGTCGGGTGGCTGCCCGCGCTGAAAGCCTTCCACCGTCCTTCGCCCAGGGCGTTGATCAGCGCCTCGCCCATCACGCTTCTAGCGCTGTTGCCGGTGCAAAGAACGAGAACGTTGATGGGATGCGGTTCGATCAATTCCGCCGCCAGTTCGCCCGCCCGCCTGGCATAGGCAAAGCAGCGCGAAACAAGGCCCTTGTCCTTGAAACTGGCGTAGCCTTGCGGCGAGCCCAAATCGCATCCCAACAATTCGGCGCAGTTGATTGAGCCGAATTCGGCGTTGAAGCGCGACAAGAAACGCTGGGTAACCAGATAAGCCTGATCCAGGGATTCGCCGCCCCGGTTGCGTCCATAGGCAAGGCCAAGTCCCATGACGGCGCCCGATACAGCGCCGCATTGGCCGCATGTGCGCGCCATGCCGCTGCAAAAGCCGGTGGCGATGGCGGGGATCAGGTCGGATGAAATGTCTTGAAATTCCGCCAGCGCCAGCAAGACGCTCTCGGCGCAATAAAGGCCGCTTTTGAAATGGGCGTCCGCCTTGTCGCCAACTTGGAGCCAGACCGCCTCGGCTTCTTTCCTGGTCATGCGTCAGCCTTTCAGCCAAGCATCGATTTTGGATGGAGCGGGCACGCTGCCCGAATGCACCACCTTGCCGTCGATCACCACGCCGGGCGTGCTCATCACGCCCAGGCCCAGAATGACAGCCATGTCGGTCACCTTCTCCAACGTGACCTCGACGCCCAGGTTTTTCGCCTGCGTCTCGATCATCTTCATGACGGTATCGCAATTGCCGCAGCAGCCGCCCAGAACCTTGATATTTTTCATAAGCGCTCCTTCGTCACGAGAAGATGAAGTTGAAGCCATAGCCGACGACGATGAAGGCCACGGCCAGAATGCCCACGAAGATGGCGATCAATTGCGGCTTGATCACCTGTTTTAGCATGATGACTTCGGGCAGCGACAAGGCGGCGATGCTCATCATCAGGGCCAGCACGGTGCCGACCGGAACGCCCTTGGCGAGCAGTGCTTCGGCCACCGGAATGACGCTGGTCGCACTTCCGTACAGGGGGATTCCCATCAGCACGGCCAGCGGCACGGCGAATGGATTGTCGGCGCTGGCATATTGGGTGAAGAATTCCTGCGGCACATAGCCGTGCAGGAAGGCGCCGATGCCGATGCCGATAAACACATACAGCCACAAGCGTTTTAGGATGCTTTTCACCTCGCCCCAGGCATAGGCCGCACGCTCGGCCCAGCTTTCCGGATGCTCAGGCAAGGCCGCCTCGCCCATATGGATTTTCCAGACATAATCCTCGACATAGCGTTCCAGCTTCATGCCGTCGATCAGCAATCCGCCGATCAGCCCCACGGTCAGGCCGGTCACGACATAAAGCACGGCGAATTCCAGGCCGATGGACGAGGCCAGGATGATGACGGCGATCTCGTTGATCATTGGAGAGGCGATCAGGAAGGACATGGTGACGCCCAAGGGGATGCCCGCCTCCAAAAAGCCGATGAACAGGGGGATGGACGAGCAGGAGCAGAAGGGCGTGACGGCGCCAAGCCCCACGGCCGCCGGATAGGCCACGATGCGCCGCTTGCCGCCAATCAGCTTGCGCACGCGTTCGGGCGACATCATCGAGCGGAACAGGCCGATGACGAAGACGATCAAGGCCAGCAGAAAGAAAATCTTGGCCGTGTCCTCGATGAAGAAGTGAAGCGCGCCGCCCAGGCTTTGCGTTGTATCCAGCCCCAAGAGGCGGATGGTCAGCAGGTCGGCCAAAAACAAGAAGGGATCGATCATCTCAGGCCGCCTTGTTGCAGGCAGGGGAAAGCCGCTTCTTCAGGCGCTTGGCGTCGTCTGCATAGGGCTGCTGCTCCTTGGCTCCCTCGAAGGCCGCATCCAGAGCCGCCCGCACCCAGGCGGGCAAGTCGGTCTTCAGGGAATAATGCACCCACTGGGCTTTGCGCTCATCGGCCACCAGCCCCATTTCGCGCAACACGCCCAGATGTTTGGACAGTTTTGGCTGCGGCTCTTGCATGGCGTCGACCAGATGGCAGACGCACAAGGAAGGCTCCTTGGCCAGCAGCGTTAGGCAGCGCAGGCGGGTGGGATCGGCCAGAACGGCGAACAGGTCGGTTGGTTCATATTCCATACAGGGTATATACTCTGTAAGGAATAAGCTGGCAAGGGGTCAATCGCCCAGGATAACCCTTGGCCCGGCGACATTGACCGGCGGGCCTTGCCACACCTTGGTCTGCACTTTGGCGGCCAGGGCCAGTCGGCGTTCCTCGTACAGGCGCATGACTTCCGGCTGGGCTTGCAACTCTCTGTCGCTCATGGCTTCCAGCCCGGCTTCCGGCGGGGCCTGGAACTTGGCGCGTTGCCGGTCGAAGGCGTTGCCGGGATAAACTAGGTGGTGAACGGTTTCCAACTCGGTTCGCGCCTGCGCGAAGAAGGCGATCAGCAGGGCCGAATAAAGCGCATCCTCGGCATGCAGGGCCTGGAAGGCCGGTTCTTCGAAGAAGCCGCCGATAAAGTCGTGAACCTCGCGGCGCACCGCGCAATTGATGACGATGCTGTTGGCGATGCCGCTTTTCCAGCCGGGATGAACATTCTCGTCCAGCCGAACGCCGGTTTTCACGAATCCGGCTTCGGCATGCTGGTCCAAAAGGTCCAGGCAAACCGCGATATGCGGGGGAAAAAACAGATCGTCGCCGTCAAGATACATGATGACGTTCGCCTCTCCCGCCGCCGCCGCCGCGTTGCGGGCCTTTCCCGGTCCCTGGTTGGCTTGGCGCAGCAGGCGGACATGGGGATGGTCTTGCGCGAACCGGGCGATCAGATCGGGCGTCGCGTCGGTCGATCCGTCATCGACCACCACCACCTCGACCAGCGAGTTGGGTCCGCGCAGCGCCTTGAGATAGGCGATCGAGTCTTCGATGCTGGCAAGGGCCGGGATGATGGTGGATGCGCAGTTGTAGGCGGGAACGGCGACGGTCGCCAAGGCAGAACCGTCGCCGCCATTTCCCACTTACTTCTCCATCAGTTCTTGGACGTAACGCGGCAGCGCGAAGCTGGCCACGTGAAGATCGGGCGTCCAATAACGCGTGGGGAAGGGATTGGCGTCATAGCGCTTCTTGATGACGTCCACGCCCTGCTTGCGATAGCTGGCGTCTTGCGTCGCCCAGCCCAGCGCCATGAATCCGCCGACATAGGTCGGCACCGCCGCCACATAGAAGGCGGCATCCTTGAAATGCGGCTTCCTGCGGCGCTGCGTGTCGGTCAGCTCGTCGCCCTGCATGAACGGCACGCCGTTCTGACAGGTGAAGATGCCGCCCGGCTTCAAGCGCTTGGCGCAATTCTTGTAGAAGGATTCGGTGAACAAGACCTCGCCGGGACCGGCGGGGTCTGTCGAATCGATGATGATGACGTCGAACTTCTGACCATCCTCGGCCATGTATTCGACGCCGTCCTGGATGACCACCTGGACGCGCGGATCTTCATAGGCTCCGGCGGAAACCGAAGGCATATGTTCGATGCTCATGTCCACGACGCCCTGGTCGATTTCGACCAGCACGGCCTTGGTCACCTGCTTGTGCTTCAGCACCTCGCGCAGGATTCCCCCATCGCCGCCGCCCACCACCAGAATTTCGACGGCATTCCCATGAGCCAACATGGGGACATGCGTCAGCATCTCGTGATAGACGAACTCGTCGCCGGTGGTGACCTGGATCACGTCGTCCAGAACCATCACGCGGCCGAATTGCGGATTTTCGAAGATGGCCAAGTGTTGGTGATCCGTCCTGGCTTCGAAGAGGGTCTTCGATGCCAGGAAGGATTGACGCCAACTCTCGTAGAGCTTCTCGACGATCCAGGCGCTCACGCCAGGATGCCCCGTTTCTGCTCGTTGACCACGACGCGTTCGGGAGAAAAGGCCCGCTTCAGGATGGGAATCGACTTGTAAGGGTCGCATTCGCCGCACATGAAGATGTCGAGCGCAGCGAAATTGCGCTCGGGCCAAGTGTGGATGCTGATATGCGATTCAGCCAGCACCAGCACGCCCGAAATTCCGCCGTTGGGCGAGAAGTGGTGCAGATGACAGTGCAGCAAAGTGGCGCCCGCCACTTCCGCCGATTCGCGTAAAGCGTTTTCCGTCAGCTCAAGCTGATCGAGATTCGACGCACCCCACAGATCGATGATCAGATGGGTGCCTGCGAACTTTACGCCGTTCTTCTCGACGTAATAATCCTTGCCATTGTCGACGACGGGCCAAAGATGACATTCCTTGGCCTGATGCGACTCGGCATAGGTCATGTGATACGCGGCGCCTTGGGTATCCCTCGGATTGGCTTCCGAGTTCATCCCCAGCCGGGCAAGGGCGACTTTCGACATCATCCCCACTCCTAACCAGTAGATGGACCAGAAGAAGAAAGGAGGGCTTATGAAGCATCCCCCGCCTTCTTACACGAATAAATTTGGCCGAGGCCAAAAAAAAACCCCGAACCCAAGCCACCAGAGGAAGCCCGCTGTTCGGAAAGCGTGGTCAGTTTATAGCACTCAATTTTTCATCACGCAAGCGGCTACGATAGCCAGACATAAATGTCTGAAAGTTTTCAACTTCCTTAATTTTTGCGGCCACCATGTCGGTGGAAATGCCCTCGGTTCCCGGCTCGTAAGTCAGCAAGGTGAAGGCGTCCTTGTACTGCGTCACTTCCATATAAGGCAGGAACTGGCGGCGAATGCGGGCCAGACCGCGCTCGTCCTTGGCCAGGATCAGGGCCACGGCCTTGTTCAAGATGAAGCGGGCCTCCTGGTCGGACAGCTTGCCGCCCTTGGCGGGCGTCGCTTCCGGCTTGGGCACCAGGGCTTCGAACGCGTTGACCACCTCCGGCCAGTTCTGCTTGTTCCAATAGATTTCCGCCTTCAGCAGCAGGGCCGCCCGGTTGGTGTCCTCGCCCAACAAAGCGATGGCGTCCGGCACCTTGTTCATTTCGGCCAGCGCCTGGGCCTTCAAATAGCGCCTGCTTTGTTCAAGCTCGGCGGAAACGCCCGGCGCCTCGCTTTCGGCCAGGGCGTCGATGGCCGCCTGCGGGTTGTGGTTCAGCATCTGAAGCAGCCCATGGCGGAAGCCGACGCGGGCCTTCTCTTCGCCTTGCAAGCGGAAGCGCACTTGTTGGCGCAGCAAATCGGCGGCGCGGTCCAACAGATCGACCGCGGCCAGACGGTCGGCCAGATTGCGGATCATTTCGTCGCCCTTGGGGCCGACCGGCGTCAGTTCCTTGAATTCCTCGAACAGGGCGATGGCGGTGTAGGGCGGCAGCTTGTCGGCTTCGCCATCCTGGAAGAGCTTGGCGAACACGTCGCTCATCTGGCCCGCGATCGGCTCGATATCCTTCACTTCGCGGAAGTTGGCGGCCAACTGCTTCAAGGTGCGCAACCCATTGCCGTAGTCGTGTTCCTGGAAATACAGCTCGGCCATGCGCTTTAATAAATTATATTCGAAGTCGTCGCCGCGCCAAGCGAAGCGCAGCCGCTCCAGTTCCTGAATGGCCTGGGCCTTGGTGATCTTGTTGGTCTTCAATTCCAATTCGACCCTGGCGATGCCCGCCCGCGAGCGCTCCCAGCGCCCGGTGCTGTTTTCAGCTTCGCGATATTTGGTCAGCGCCGTTTCGGCGGCGCCGGTCATCTCCTCGAACCGGCCTTCGATATAGGTGTAGCGGGCCTTTTCCGATTCGGTCGACAGCAGAGGCTTTACGATGTCCATCACCCGGCTGGCGGTCAGATCGTCGGCGGCATCGACGGCGGCCTGGGCCGCCAACAGCCCCAAGCGCAATTGCAGGGCAGGCGGATAAGAGGACAGGAACCCGCCGCCTTCCTTCAAGACGTCGTTGAAATGGCCGGGATTGAAGGCTTGGTCGGCATCGGCCAAACCGCGCCAGAATCTTGCCTCGGGCACGTCGATCAGGGTCGGGCTTTGCAGGTCTTCAAGCGCTTCTAGCGACCGGTGCGCCAAAACATTGGCGGCTCCTCTGGCCGCCTTGAAGGGCGCCGTCTCGGCGAAGGGGGCGTCGGTGACCGCGATGGTGCGCAGAACGCCCAAGGCCTCGGCACCCATGCCGGAAGCGATCAAGAAGCGGGCCAGGGCCAAGCGGGGCTGCGTGCGGCCTTCCGGCGGCGACTGGCTGATCACCTGCAACAGATCGCGCATGGCTTCGTCGGATTTGTTGGGATCGCCCTGAACCCATTTGGCGACGTTCATGGCGCTCATGTCGGCCTGTCCGATGGGAAGGCCGGATGCGCGGGCCAGCCGATCGGCGTCCTTGGTGAAGCGTAGGCCGCCCGGCTGACGGCTGATCTCGGCGCCGTCGCGGGTGGCTCTTACGTCAAGACCGTCCGATTTCTTGGCCGCCACGATGCCCTGAGCGGTGGCCAGCAAGGTCACGTCCGGAAGGTCGCGCTTGGGATAGACGCCGGCCCCCAACGGCATGACCGGAATCACGAACAACTGATCGCCGATTTCGGCATCGACCAGAGGGATGACCGAACCGGCCTCGTTGACCTTCATGAAAATGCGCGATCCCACCACGCTTTGCTCTTCCAAACGCAGATCAATGGGATTGGCCGGTTTCAAGGCGCGCTTCGACAGGTCGAGAATCCACAGCAGGTTCTCGCGCCGGATCGAGGGATTGTAGCCGGGCTGGGTGACGATGCGCGCGACGGTGACCGACTTGGAGGGCAATTGCTCGACCGAGGTGACGACCCCGGCCCCCAATTGGCGCAAGAGCCGCAAGTCAAGTTCCTGATGGCGGTCGAACACCACCCACAAATAGCCCGAGCGGCGGAAAACGGCGGCGGCCGTCGGCTGGTTCCAGGTGAAAGACAGACTGGCCGTGGTGCCGGGCGTCCCATCGTCGGGAACCGCGTCCTCGTCATCGTCCATGGACGGGGCGGGGAAGGGAAGGGCCGAGGGCTGCATGGGCGGCGGCTCGGCGCCGGGCGGTGGTTCTGCTGGCGCTGGCGTTGGCGGAGCCGGGCCAGAAGCAGGGGCCGGACTTGGGGCCGGTGCAGGTCCTGGAGTCGGGGCGGGAGCCGGAACAGGGGCTGGGGCAACCGGCGGCGCTGCGACAGCCGCAGGGGGTGTTTGTTGGGACAGTCCGGCCAGATCGGTCGGCAATCCCCGGTCCGAAATGGGGGCTGGGCGCGCCGCAGGCGGCGGCGTTGCAGGGCGGGCAGGGGCGGGCGCGGCGGTCGTTTTGGCCCCGCCGGGGCTTAGGATGTCCACCACCACCTTGGGGCCGCTGGTGAAGTGGCGGACCCTGGCGTCCTTGGGCGCGAACAAGGTGACCACCGATTTCCCGCCCGAGGTCTGCGTTTCGGCGCCGCTGATGAACAAGGGCAGATTGGCCCGCAATCCGGCATCGTCGAAACGGGCGGCGCGTCCGAAGGTAATGGTGACCACTTCGCCCTGCTTGACGACGTCGTAGGTCACGTTTTGCGGCCAATCGAAAACCAGTCGGCTGAAGTCGTCATGGTCGCCGACCCTGACGGCGATGGCGTCCGACCCTTTGGCGGCGGGCTGCGCCGCCTTGGCGGGCGTCGATTTGAAGGCCTCTGCGCCAGTTCCCCCTTTGGTGGGCATCAAGTCGATGACCGCCGACGTGCCGAGAGAGAAACTTTTGACTTCGAAACGGCCTGCCAGCGTCAGGGTGGCGGATTTGCCGCCGCCTTCCAGGCTGGCGGCGGTAACGATTCCGTCCAGCGCCGAAAGCAGGGCCTTGGGATCGCCCTTGAAGGGGGTGTCGAAGCGCACCACCAGCCGGGCGCCGTCTTGCGAAACGCTGAAGCCCCCCGCCTCGTCTTGATCGAAGACGATCCTGGCATAGTCGGCATGTTTGGCGCCGCGCACCTGGGCGGCCCAAGATGGCGCGGAATGGGCCAAAAGGCAGCAAAGAGCGACCCCGGCCAGAATCGGAAGCCTGAGCGAAGGGAAAGCGGGCGTTGGAAAAGCCCCGGCCATGGGGCCTCAGTCGAAGCTGGAAAACAGGGCGTCGATATCGTCTTGCTTGTTGGCCTTGCCTGCGGTCTGCGGGCCGTTCAGAAGATCCTGCTCGCCTTCGCCGCCATGGGTGAAGAAGGCTGGCGGCTGGCCATCCGCGGAAGCGGCCTCGACATGCTCGCCGCCCAGGGCCTTGACCAGCGATTCGACCTTGTCCTCGATATGTTTGAGCGCCCGGACCACCTTGGTGATGCGCTGGCCGGTAATGTCCTGGAAATTGCAGGCTTCGTAGATGCGAGTCGTCAGTTCGGACAGCTTCTGATTGATCTCTTCCGGGGCTTCCGCCGCCACGTTCTCGATGGCCTCGACGGCGTCCAGGATATCGTTGGTGGCCGTTTCCGTCGCCTCGACGATGGCGTCCAACTCGTCGGAGGCCGACGAGATGTAATGATCCTTAATTTCGTTGGGGCGCAGTTGGGCGATTTCCGCCTTGGCGGCGCGGATATAGGCCGCCAGCCCTTCCAACTCTTGATAGATGCGCAAATCAGCCGAGGTCAGATCGCCCTTCAGGCTGTCAAGCAGCGACTGGACAACTTCCCCAATCTGGTCCACGCGGACAGAACCGCCGGAAGATTCGCGAATCTCGTTCAAACGCTGCTCGAGATCGCGATCGACGGCCTTGCCCGGCATGGAATTTCCCCTGGCTACGCGATCCGCATCAGAAGTCGCCCAGCACGCTCGACATTTTGGTCTTGAGCGTCTCGGCGTTGAAGGGCTTGACGATGTAGTTCGAAACCCCGGCTTCCTTGGCGGCGATGACGTTTTCCGATTTGCTTTCGGCCGTCACCATGATGAAGGGAACGCCCTTGAGCTTGGCATCGGCGCGCACTTCCTTAAGAAGCTGCAGACCGGTCATCGGCTCCATGTTCCAGTCGGAAATGACCAAACCGTACTGGGCGTTGCGCAACAACTGCAGAGCCATCGAACCGTCGGTTGCTTCATCGACGTTCATGAACCCGAGCTGCTTGAGAAGGTTACGCACGATACGCAACATCGTCTTGTAATCGTCGACGATGAGAACCTTCATATTCTTATCGACAGCCATTCATGGCTCCTATCGGATGCTGTGAATCGGATCGTTCCATGCCCCCCAATCCCCTGGACGGGCCAAGAACGGTATTACGGTTTATTATTCAAGGGCGCAAGCCTTTTTCAAGCCATTTTCTATGGATAGGACGCTTTCTCAGCCGCCCGTGGCGATCCCGGGCTTGGGCAGTTTGCGCCTCTCGGCCAGTTCGAAGGTGATTTCCTTGGCCTTCTGGGGGCTGACATTGGACAAAACGTCGGCGGCCTTCTTCTCTTTCATGCGCTCGATGACGTCCAAAAGAATGGCCATATCCAATTCTTCGAAGATCTTGGCGGCGTCCTTGGGCTTCATCGATTCGTAAATCTTGACCAGGCTGCGCATTTTGGCGTCTTCCTGCTCGTCGTACTTGCGCAGCAAGGCCTCGATCGTTCCTTGAACCTGCTTCATTTCAGCCAGTTTCTTGGTCAGGCGCGCCTCGGCGGCCTTGGCCAAGTCCTCGCGCATCTGCATTTCCTTGGCCCTGGCTTCCAACTCGTCGCGTCTGGCCACCAGCTTTTGCAGCACTTCCAACTCGGCCGGGGTATAGCTGGCCGGATCGCCGCTGGGAATCGGCGGCGACTGCAGGGCCGTGCTGGCGGCGGGCGGCGAGGTGACTTCGGGATTGGGGGGCGGGGCAGCCTGTGGGGCGGGAGCCGCCGGGGCTTGCTTGGGTTGAACCGGACTTGGTTGCTGGGCTTCGACGCTGGCGGCCACGGTGATGCTGGGCGGCGCCTTGGACCAGCCATCGATCAGCCCGCCGACCTTGACGGTCAGGACCAAGCCTCCCAGAATGATCAGAATCGGCAACAGGCGGAATTTTTCGAATATTTTCTTCATGTTAGCGGGCCGACTGCAAGGCCCTCAACAATGCGCGTTCGGCTTCTGACCGATCGTCCATGTCGTCGGGCGGCATGCGGAAACTGTCATCCAGGCGGGGTTCCCGGCGCTGGGGCGCCGACGCCTGCGCGGGTGCTGCGGCGGGGCGGGGCGGCGGCGGGGCGGCGGGGCGCGACGCCTGGGGCGGCGGTTGTGGGGGGCTGAAGCTGGAGGCCGGTCTGGCGGCCGCCATGGTCCGGGGCGCCGAAGGCAGGCGGGGCGAGGGGGCGGGCGGGCTTGCGGCTTGTCCGCCCATGGTTTCGCCCCTGGCCATGCGAACCGAGCTTTCCAGGCGATTGGCCATGCTGTCGCTGCGGTCGATCATGAAGGCCAGATCGTCCTTCAGGCTGACCGCCTTTTCGATGCGGTCCTCAAGCTGGGTGCGGATGTCGTCGGCGGTTTTGCGCAGACGCGGAATGCTGGCCTCGGCGCGTTGGGTCGCCTCGTTGAAGGCGTTGATGACGCGGGCCAGCTCGTCCTTGTTCGAGCGCAACTGGCTAAGGCGTCGGTTCAAGATGACGGCATAGGCCAGAACGGCGCCGAGCAGCAGGACCATCAGAACGTCAAGGACAATGCCGAGCGAAGCCATGGCTTAAGCACCTCCTCCGGGTTTTTTCTTGGCCGCTTCGGCAGACGATCCCCTGCCTTCGATGCGAATGGCCATGTGATGACTTTTGCGGCCCATGCGGCCATAGAACATTTCGACGTCGCCGCAATGCAGATCGACCAGCGAATCCGGGCTGGCGTTCAGCATGATGCGGTCACCGATCTTTAAGTTCAGCACTTCGCGCAGACGCATGGTCTGCACGTCGAGTACGGCGTTCAAATCGACGTCGGTGATCCACAATTCTTCGGCCAAGTGGGTTTCCCAGATCGAATCGCGGCCGAACTTCTCGCCCATGAACATCTGAAGCAGAAGCTCGCGCACCGGTTCCAAGGTGGCGTAGGGGATCAGCAGTTCCAGGCGTCCGCCACGGTCTTCCATGTCGATGCGCAGCTTGGCTACGATGGCGGCGTTGGACGGGCGCGAAATGGTGGCGAAACGCGGGTTGGTTTCCAGCCGGTCAAAGCGGAAGGTGACGGGCGACAGCGGGTCGAACGCCGCCGAAAGATCTGAAAAGACCACATGCACCATGCGCTCGACCAGATTGCGTTCGATGGTGGTGTAGGGCCTGCCTTCGATGCGCATCGCAGCCGTGCCGCGCCTGCCGCCCAAGAGCACGTCGACGATGGAATAGATCAACGACGAATCAACGGTCAAAAGGCCGTAATTGTCCCATTCCTCGGCCTTGAAGACGGCCAGCATGGCGGGCAGGGGAATCGAATTCAGATAGTCGCCGAAGCGGATGCTGACGATGTTGTCGAGCGAGACTTCGACGTTGTCCGAGGTGAAGTTGCGCAAGCTGGTGCTCATCATGCGCACCAAGCGGTCGAACACCACCTCCAGCATGGGTAGGCGCTCGTAGGAGACGAGCGCCGAATTCAAGATGGCCTGGATGCCCGATTTCTGGTCGCTGGCTTCGTGAACGTCGTCGAAGCCCAAAAGGCTGTCGATTTCGTCCTGGTTGAGCACGCGGGTCGATTCGCGCCCGCCGCCCGCAGCCGCCATGTCGGGATTGTCCTCTTCGCCCAACATGGCTTCCCATTCGGCGGCTGCTGCGGCGTCCATGCCGCCGCCACCCTCATCGCCGCCGCCGCCGCCCGCCTCGGCCTTCTTGTCCCCGCCTTCCTCGTCGTCGCCAGCCATGGCGGCCCATTCGGCCATCAAGGCTTCTTCATCTTGGTCGGTGCGGGGCGCTTCGTCTGCCATGGGGGTTCAGGTCCAATTACTGGACCAGCATCTCCTTAAAGAGGACGTCGTTGACCTTGACCGGCTTGACGGCAGTGTTGACCCGGCTTAGCAGTTCCTCGCGCAAGCGATAGACGCCGGCGGCGCCCTGCAGGTCCTCGACCCTAAGTTCGCGCAGGTAAACCTGAAAATTATCGACGATTCTGGGCATCATCTGCTCGATGCGGGGCTGGTCCAAGGGGTTGGACAATTCCAGGCTGACCCTGATTTTCAGGTAGCTTTGGCGTCGTCCGGGCGAATTCAAGTTCACCAGCATGTCGGGCAGGTCGTAAAAGACCGACTGCGCCACCGCCTGGGGACCCCCCGGGGGCGCCCCATGCTCCGCTGCGGCAGGTTCTTCCTTGCCGCCGCCAATGCCGACCATGGCCAGGATGGGGTCGGCCAATCCGGTAAAGACGGCCCCCGCCGCCAGGCCGATGATCAGCACCAAAGGAATGGCCACCATCAAGATCAGCTTCTTCGAGCCGCCTTTTTTGGCAGCACCCCCGCCTTCCTCGCCGCCGCCTTCTTCCTGGTCTTCAAGATCCTGAACCATAACGTCTCCCACAAGGCCTTGGCCGTGGCCACACTTCAACACTCATGCTAAGGCCCAGCCGGTTAATAAGAGGTAAGTGTCTGACAAGGACATTAGCAAGCGGGCTGGCAAAGCGGCAAGAACTGCCCGGCAAGCACGGCAAGCGACCGGCAAGGGCGGCAAAGCCGGACCCTCTCCCTGGTATCGAATCGTTTAAATACAGTCTATTAGCAGTTGGCACGGGGCGTGCACAAAAGGGGCTGAACAGTCGTAACGCCCATCAAGGACGCTCCGGTCATGGAAACCACCTCCTACGTTGCCCTTTCTCGCCAGGCGGCTCTTTGGCGGCAAATGGACATGGTGGCCAACAATCTGGCCAATATGAACACCCCGGCCTTCAAGGCCGAGAACATGATGTTCCGCGACTATGTGCTGCAATCGCGCACGGCGGATCGCCCGTTCGGCGACAAGACGGCCTATGTCCAGGACGTCTCGATCTATCGCAACATGAGCGAAGGCGCCATTTCCGAGACCGGCAATCCCTTGGATGTCGCAATCAAGGGCGAGGGCTTCATGGTCGTCGATACGCCGCAGGGCCAGCGCTACAGCCGCACCGGCCATTTCCGCCTGGACGAGGCCGGTCAGTTGGTGACGGCCGACGGCCATCCGGTTCTGTCGACCACCGACCAGCCCTTCTTCTTCGCACCCAATGAGCAGTCGGTTTCGATCGCCTCCGACGGCACGGTTTCCACGGAAAACGGCCAGGTCGGCAAGTTGCGCGTCGTGAAATTCGAAAACGACCAGGAATTGCGCAAGGTCTCGGGCGGTCTTTATCAGACCGAGGCCCAGCCGCAGGATGTCGACAAGCCGCATGTCGTGCAGGGAATGATCGAGGGATCGAACGTCCTGCCCGTGGTCGAGGTCGGCAAGATGATTCAAGTTCAACGCAGCTACGAGGCCGTGCAGCGCATGATCGAAAACGAGCATGAGCGCGTGCGCAAGGCCATCGACGTGCTGGGACGCACGTCGAGATAAGGGTTTTAGAGGAAAGGAACGCGTCATGAGGTCGCTCAATATCGCCGCCACGGGAATGTTGGCCCAACAGACCAACGTCGAGGTGATCTCGAACAACATCGCCAACATGAACACCACGGCCTATTCGCGCAGAAGGCCCGAGTTCAACGACCTTCTGTACCAGAATTTGCGGCGCGTCGGCGCCAACTCGTCGGACTCGGGCACCATCGTGCCGTCGGGCGTTCAGTTGGGCCTGGGCGTGCGCACTGCCGCCGTCTACCGCATCACCGAGCAGGGCAGTCTGCTCAACACCGACAACACGCTTGACCTTGCCGTGCAGGGGAAAGGCTATTTCCGGGTGACGCTGCCCAATGGCGATACCGGATATTCGCGCGACGGCTCGTTCCAGCTTTCGGCTGACCGGGCGATCGTTACCCACAACGGCTATACCGTGCAGCCTGGCCTGACCATTCCGGCCAATGCGGTCAGCGTTTCGATCAACGCTTCGGGCCAGGTGTCGGCCAAGATCGACGGCCAGGTGGCGCCGCAGGTGATCGGCCAGTTCGATCTGGCCACCTTCGCCAACGAGGCGGGCCTGGAAGCCATCGGCGACAACATGTTCTTGGAAACCCCGGCCTCGGGCCAGGCGGCGGTCTCGACGCCGGGTCAGCTGGGATATGGAACCTTGTTGCAGGGCTTCCTTGAGACCTCGAACGTCAATGTGGTGGCCGAAGTGACCAATCTGATCAGCGCGCAGCGAGCCTATGAAATGAACTCCAAGGTCATCAAGACCTCGGATGAGATGATGGGTTCAGTGACGCAGCTGAAATAGTAGGAGACGGCCATGAACGTCTTTCGCATCGCTTTTCTGGTTCTAGCCTTTCTGACGTCGGCGGCTCCCGCCTTCGCAGACGAGCCGAAACTTGCCTTGCTTGCAGCCCCCCCGGTCCTCAAAGGCCAGGCCCTGGTGGAGGGCGATATCCTCGTGCTTGGCGATATTTTCGACAATCTGGATGCCGTCAAGGCCAAGAAACCTGTCGCCTATGCCCCCAAGCCGGGAAGCCGCACCACGCTGGAAGCCAACTGGCTCTACGCCCTGGCGCAACAGCAAGGCGTCGCTTGGCGCCCGGCAAGCCTTTACGACCGCATCGTGGTCGAGCGGGCGGGGCAGACGGTCGCTCGCGAAGCCATCGAAAATGCGCTGCTGTCGGCGCTGGCTCCTTATGGCGTTGCCTCGGATTCGGCTGTTGAACTGGCGAACCGCTCCATTTCCCTCAACATCCCGGTCGACGCCAAGCCGGTGGTGGCCGTGCGCGCCCTTACCTACGACGAACGTTCACGCCGTTTCTCGGCCACGTTGGAAGTGCCGGCCGGCACGCCGAACGCCCTGCAGGCCAAGGTCAGCGGGCGCGTCGTCAGCCAGTTGGAAATTCCCGTGCTGGCCCGCTCGATCCAGAAGAACGAGCCGATCGCCATCGACGATCTTAAGATGGTTCCGGTCAGCGCCGACATGGTGCGCGCCGACACCATCACCGACCCCGGCCAGATTGCGGGCAAGGCGCCGCGCCGCTTCATGAAGGCGGGCCAAACGGTCAGCCTGCAGGATATCCAGCGCCCTGTCATGGTGCCCAAGAACAGTACGGTGACCATGGTTCTGAGGTCGGCGGGCATGACGCTGACCGCCATGGGACAGGCCAACGAGGATGGCGGCCAAGGCGACATCATCCATGTGACCAATTCGAAGAGCCGCAGCGTTGTGGAAGCCACCGTGATCGGGCAGGGACTGGTGACCGTCCGCCCGCAATCGGCCCGCGCCATCAATTGAGAGCCAGGAGGCCATTATGAAGACCACGTTCCGTACGTCGCTTCTGCTTGCCGCGGCCAGCCTGACGCTGGCGGGTTGCAACACCATCAACCGCCTAAGCGAAGTTGGCGAAGCGCCGAAGACCTCGAAGGTTAGCGATCCGACGCAAAACCCCAGTTATCGCCCGGTCAGCATGCCGATGCCCGCCCCCAAAACGGCGGCGGCCAATCCCAACTCGCTGTGGCGTCCGGGTGCTAGGGCCTTCTTCAAGGACAACCGGGCGGGCGAGGTGGGCGACATCCTGACCATTCAGGTCAGCATCAGCGACAACAGCACGCTGAGCAACAAGACCACGGAAAGCCGCGACAACAGCGAGGGAACCGACGCCCTTTCGCTGCTGGGCTACGAAAAGCAGCTCTTCAAGCTGTTCCCCGGCGCCGACGCCTCGAGTCTGGCCAGCATGGGCAGCACGCATGACGTTACCGGCGACGGCAAGATAACCCGTTCGGAAGCCATCAACGTCACCCTGGCCGCCGTCATCATCCAGGTGCTGCCGAACGGCAATCTGGTGTTGGCGGGCAAGCAGGAGGTTCGGGTGAACAATGAACTGCGCGAACTGACGGTTTCGGGCATCGTCAGGCCATCGGACATCGATTCGACCAACACGATCAGTTCGGAGAAGATCGCCGAGGCCAGGATCACCTATGGCGGTCGAGGCACCCTGTCGGATCTGCAGCAGCCTCGTTACGGCCAGCAGCTGTTTGACATCCTGTTCCCCTTCTGATTAGAATTCTTATAAACCACTGCGGCGCCGGGCTACAGCTCTGGCGCCGCAAGCCTGGGGACAGGATTCTTTCAGAATTCACAAGCACATGGAATCTTGATAGTCTATGCTCAGTGCTTAGGGGTTACATTCGGCACAACCGCAATAATTGGGAGATCAGTGATGGCCAAGAACCAGATTGAAATGTTGACGCGCGGTGAAGAGGATGCGCTGGCTCTGGCCCGCTCTGCCGTTCAAATTGCCGAATCCCGCAAGAAGGGCGGCGCCGATCTGACCAGCGCGCTCGACAATAATTTGCAGCTTTGGGTCGCCATCCGCACGCTGATGCAGCGCCCCGAATGCCAGTTGCCCAAAACGATCCGCGACAACCTGATCCGTTTGTCGCAATTCGCCGCCCAGAAAACCTTCGAAGTGGCGAACGGCGTCACCGACGATATTCTGGACAGCCTGATCAATCTCAATCTCCAGATTTCCGAAGGCTTGCTGGAAGGCGCTACCGGAACCCGCATTCGCGAGCGGGCCTATAAATTGTGGGAAAAGGATGGCCGCAAGCCGAACCGCGATCTCGATCATTGGCTGACCGCCGAGTACGAGATCACCCAGGCCGCCGACTATGCCAAGGCGCTCAAGGAATTCGCCCGCATCATGGGATCGAAGCCGATTACCGAGCATAAGAAGGTCCAGGCCACCAAGGCTCCGGCCAAAAAGGCCGCCGCTCCGGCTAAGAAGGCCGCCGCCCCGGCCAAGAAGGCTGCTCCCGCCAAGGCTCCGGCCAAGAAAGCGGCGCCTGCCAAGAAGGCGGCACCCGCCAAGAAGGCTCCTGCGAAGAAAAAGAAGTAAGTCTGGCTTGTTGCCGACAGCGAAAGGGCCGGGTTTTACCCGGCCCTTTTTGCTGTCAAAGCGGATGGCTCAATCTTCTCGGTGGGTGCGTTCCATGCGCTCATGGCGCTCCTGGGCTTCGATCGTCAACGTGGCGATCGGGCGGGCTTCCAGGCGGCGGATGCCGATCGGCTCGCCGCTTTCCTCGCAATAGCCATAAGTGCCATCATCGATGCGCTTCATGGCGGCGTCGATCTTCGAGATTAGTTTGCGGGCGCGGTCGCGGGTGCGCAACTCCAGCGCCCGATCAGTCTCGGCCGAGGCGCGATCGGCGATGTCGGGTTCCTGCATGCCGCCTTCTTGAAGGTGCATCAGGGTTTCGTTGGATTCTTCCAACAGCTCATGGCGCCAACGCAAAAGTTTCTGGCGGAAGTATTCGCGCATCCGCTCATTCATGAACGGTTCTTTTTCTGATGGGCGATAATCGGGCGACAACGTGACGTTCATCCCTGGTCCTCGTTTCTTACAGATAGGGGACGTTTCGAGTTGCGCACTATATGAATCGATTGGCTTGGCTGCAAGTGCCAATTGCTGTGGATAACTTGTTGAAAAATAAAGGGTCCGTCAGGCGCGAAGGGACAGCTTCGCCAATTCGACCTCGGCCCTGAGTTCGATTTCGTCCAAAAGCTGGGCTAAAAGCGGGTCATCGACTTGGTCGCGCTTGCCGCGCACCAGCTGCGCCAGCTCGATCAGCCGGTCCTTGGGCAACTGCCCCGTCAACAGCCCGTGGCGAAGTTCGTCCAGGTGGTTGAGGATGCTTTCGCCGCGCTCGTACAGCCGTTTCCTGGCCTTGCGCCTTGCGTCTTCGTCGCCGGTATCCGTTGCGGCCTGAACGACCAGCAGGGCATCGACGCCGCTGACGGGAGCGGGCGACTCGAAGACTCCAGCTTCCCCAACGCCGCCAATGGCGTCGCTAAGATGCTGGGCGAATTCAGTCCCACCTTTGGCGCTAGCCTTGCTGGCTTTGCTGGTCCTGCTGGCAGGACTGGCCGCTCCGACGCCGGAAACCTTCATTCTAATAACCTTCGATCAACGAGCGGCTTGTGCCGCTCACACATATATCGACAGCGTGAACTATGCCCCCTCATCCGTTAAGGAGGCGTAAACACAGGGATTCTGCCTCTTTTTTTGATTTTGCGCACTGGGCAGTTTTTGCCCCCCAGGGGCCATTCTTGCCCTGGCAAAAGGGGTCTGACCAAGCTGGCGCGGGAAAAAGAGGTGGGAAATCAAAGGGAGGAAGTTGGCACGACCTTCGCATGAAGCTGCTTGGATTATATCGTTTTCATGCGGGACGACGCCCATGTTCGCTTTACCCAACGCGCTTCGCACCAGTCTTAGGGCTTTCCTGGTGGTTTTGGCCGTCGGCGGGACCAGCGCCCCGGTTCTGGCCGACTCGCGCATCAAGGACATTGCCGATTTCGAGGGAGTTCGCGAGAACATCCTGGTCGGCTACGGTCTGGCGGTCGGGCTGAATGGCACCGGCGATGCGTCGGACATGGCCTTCACCCAGCAAAGCATGATCGCCATGCTCGAGCGCCTGGGGGTGAATACCCGCGATTTGACCGACAAGTTGAAGGCTAAGAACGTGGCCGCCGTGATGGTGACCGCCAAATTGCCGCCTTTCGCCCGCCAGGGCTCGCGCATCGACGTGCAGGTCAGCGCCATGGGCGATTCGAAAAGCCTGTCGGGCGGAACGCTTCTGGTTACGCCGCTTTTGGGCGCCGATGGCGAGATCTACGCCGTAGCGCAGGGATCGATCGCCAGCGGCTACACTGCTTCCGGCAATGCTGCCAGCGTGACCAAAAACATCCCGACCTCTGGCCGGGTGTCGAACGGCGGCATCGTCGAGCGCGAAATCAATTTCGACATGACGAAAATGGAGCAGGTCCGCCTGTCGCTGCGCAACCCTGACCTGACAACCTCGCGCCGGGTGGCCGAGGCGGTGAATTCGTTCCTGGGACAAGCTGCTGCGCGTTCGACCGATCCGTCCACCATCGAGGTCAAGGTGCCCCCGAATTACAGGGGCAACGTGGTCGGCATGCTGACGGACATCGAAGGCTTGCGCGTGCAGCCCGACCAGCAGGCCCGCGTGCTGATCGACGAGCAGAACGGCGTGATCGTGATGGGCCAGCATGTGCGCATCGACCCGGTCGCCATCGCGCAAGGCAATTTGACCATCCGCATTACGGAAACGCCGCAAGTGTCGCAGCCCTCGCCCTTCTCGAGCGTCGGCGAGACAACCACCGTCAACCGCACCGACATTCAAGTCGATGAAGGCGCCGACAAGAAGCTGATGGCTTTGAATACGGGCGTCACCATGCAAGACCTGATCAAGGGCTTGAACGATCTGGGCGTCGGCCCCCGCGACATGATCGCCATTCTGCAGGCCATCAAGGCCGCAGGCGCGCTGCAAGCCGACATCGAGGTGATGTGATGAGCGCCGCCAACGCCCTTGACAGCTTGATGTCCGGCGCCAATCTCGCCTTAGAGCAGGCGCAGTCGAAGCTGCCCCAGGCCAAAGTCAGCCGCGAGCAGATTCACAAGACGGCGCAGGAGTTCGAGGCCAGCTTTTTGTCCCAGATGTTCCAGCATATGTTCGAAGGGGTCGGCAACGACCAGGTGTTCGGAGGCGGAGCGGGAGAGGACTCGTTCAAGTCATTCATGATTGGCGAATACGCCAAGATGACCGCCAAGACAGGGCGCGTAGGCCTTGCGCAGCAGATCGAGGCGCAGATGCTTAAACTTCAAGAGGTGACGCCATGAACGCTTCGCAAAATCTTCGCCGTCAGGCCGTGGCGCGCCAAGCCGACACCGCCGGTTCGCCGCAGGCCGAAGAAAAGCCGCAGGCCGAGGCCAAGGCGGACGCGATGGGCAAGGAATTCACTTCGGCCCTGATTTCGGTCGTCGAGGCGGCGCAGCATCTATGTCAGGTGTTGGAGGTCGAGAACGAGGCCCTGCGCGCGCATCGCTTTGCCGATATCGAACCCCTGCAAGAACGCAAGGGCGCGCTGTCGCGCCTGTACGAGCAGGGCATGAAGCAAATCGCCAAGGCCGGGCCGGACGTGATGAAAGGCTTGAGCCAGCCTCTGCGCGAGCAGGTGTTGGCTTTGGCCACGCGTCTCGACAAGTTGGTGGGCGACAATGGAAACCTTCTGAAGGCGTCCATCGAGGCCAATCAGCGGGTGTTGAAAGCGGTCGTCGACGCCACGCGCAAGCATCAAAGCGCCGGTACCGTTTATGACCGCGAAGGCGCCGTCAGCACGGGACGGCGCAAAGGAATTCCGTCGGTTGCCATTTCCGTCAACCGTACCCTCTAGCGGAAACGGGAGAATCCCATGTCGCTAACCCTTGGATTAACCACGGCGATCAGCGGACTTCAGGTTTCGCAGCGAAGCCTGGATCTGATTTCGCACAACATCGCCAACGTCAATACCGAAGGGTATTCGAGAAAGAGCGTCTTTGCGGAATCGCGCGTGCTGGCCGGGCGCGGCGCCGGCGTGCAGATCGCCTCCATCCAGCGCACGGTCGACGACAATCTGCGCAAGGATTTGCGTACCGAAAGCGGGAACTGGGCAAACGCCGAGACTTTGGATGCCTATTACAGCCGCATCCAGGATCTGTTCGGGCGCCCCGGCGACAATACGACGTTCAGCCATTTGGTTGGCACCTTCGGACAGTCGCTCGAATCGCTGTCGACATCGCCCGACATGAGCAGCACGCAATGGGAGACGGTCAGCGCCGCCAATGACCTGGCGCTCAGTATGAACACCATGTCCACGCAGTTGCAAACCTTGCGCCTGAACGCCGACAAGGAAATTACCTTGGCGATTAGTGTTGTCAACGAAAGGCTTGCCGACGTCCAGACGCTGAACGACAAGATCGTGCGCGAGCAGGCGGTCGGCCATGAAATCGGCGATCTGGAAGACCAGCGCGACCAGGCCTTGGCCGAAATCTCGGATTACATGGACATCCAGACTTTCGTGCGCGACGACAATACCGTGGTCATCTTCACGGGCCAGGGTCGCACGCTGCTTGACAGTCAGACCGTGGCGGTCAGCCATACCGCAGCCAACACCATCCAATCTTGGATGACCAAGGCGGGCGGCGACATCGCCCCCATTTACGTCGGCACCAACGACATCACCAACGAGATCGGCAGCGGGCGCATGAAGGCCTTGATCGACATGCGCGACACGATCATTCCCAATCTGCAGGCGGAGATGGACGAAGTCTCCCACCAGCTTAAGAAAGAGATCAACCAGATACACAATGCTGGCTCGGGCTTCCCGAATCTGACGTCGACATTCAGCGGAACGCGCTTTTTCGTCGATTCGGCAACACAGACCATGCGCTATACCGACGGCGATACGGTGTTGACCCTTTATGACTCGGATGGCGCTCAGACGGCGCGTACCACCATCAATACGCTGATGGTAGCCGCCGGAGAAACGATGAATGGCGACTGGGTGATCGACGACGTGGCGACGGCGATGCAGACCTGGATCCAAGCCAACGGTGCGGGCACGGCAACGGTGGCCGTCGCGGCCGACGGTCAGTTCGATATCGATTTGCGGTCCACCACGCTGGGACTGGCGATGCGAGACGAGTCATCGGACAGCGTGAAGTCGATGACGTTCGATGCGTCGACGACCGTTCCCGGCAGTGCGGGCAACTTGGTTTTTTACGACCCGTCCGGCGCTGCCGCCATCGCCACCATTGCCGTGGGCGCGGGCGACAGCATTGCCACCATCGCTTCCAATATCGATGCCGATCCCGATCTGGTGGCGACCTTGGTCAATGAAGGTGACGGCATTCGCATCCGGGTCAATCACGCCACGAGCGGTCAGGACTTCCTGATCGTCCCCAGCACCACGGCGTTGCGAGACGCCCTGGGCTTTGTCGGCGATGCGCAGGACGCCACGATTTCCTTCGATGCCGACGGCAATGGAACCATGGACGAAACGGGGATCAAGGGATTCTCGAACTTCTTGGGTTTGAACGACTTTTTCGTTACCGAACGTCCACACGACTTGTACGAGTCGGCGATCCAAAGCAAAGGTTGGACGGCACCAGCCGGCGGCACCTGGAGCCTGGGCGATCTGTCGTCCGGCATCGGCGGCCTGGGATCGATCACCATTGCCGCTGGCGCCTCTTTCACGCAGATCGTCAGCGCCATCAACAACGCCAATACGAATGCGGGGGTTACCGCCAACACGGTGACCGGCATTACGGCCAGCATGGTTCCCGAAGGTTCTGGCTACCGGTTGCGCTTGATTACCGATACCGGCGAGGAATTGCAGCTGACCCAAACGGCGGGCACCTTGCTGACCAGCATTAGCATGGAGGCCGGGGCCTCCGGCACTGCTTCCAACATTTCCGTCCGCTCTGACATCAAAAGCGCGCCCAGCATGGTTTCTCGCGGGCAGTTGCAATATAGCTCGGATACGGGCGAGTACTATCTGGGCACCGGCGACAATACGACGGCGCTCGCGCTTGCCGAACGCATGACCACGACGCTGACTTTCCGCACGGCCGGCAATGTTTCGGTTCAGACCATGACGTTCGAATCCTACGCCACCAATACGGTGTCCGATACGGCCACCCGGGTGGACAACAATTCGAATACGCTGGGCTATCTTACAAATCTGAAGGAAAGCCTGTATAGTAAGGACGCCGCGATTAGCGCGGTCAACCTGGACGAGGAAATGGCGCAGTTGATCGTTTTTCAGCAGTCTTATATTGCGGCTGCGAAGATGATCAGCACCACACAGACGCTGTTCGAAGTCTTGAACGGCATCATACGCTAATAAGGGAGGCAAGAAATGTCTCGCGTAGGTACACTGGCATCCGACACCATCCTGCTTAACCAGCTGCTGAACGTTCAGTCCCGACTCAAGGACCTGAACACCCAGGTGAACACCGGGAAAAAGTCCCAGGACTACGCTGGCATAGCGCGCGACAGCTTCGGCTTGGTGGCGCTTGAGAACCAGCGCGATCTGGCGCTCCGCTTCATTCAGACCAACACGTCGCAGCAGACCAAGATGGAAATCATGTCCAACTCGCTGAACACCGTCATGCAGACGGTCAGCACCTTCCGTTCGGAAATGGGCGATTTCCTGGCCAAGGGATCGGACGATCCGGATGCGCTGGCGTTGATTCAGCAATTGGCCTGGACGCATTTGCAGGAAATCCAGTCGGTTATGAACGAGAAGATGAACGGCCAGTACATCTTCTCGGGCGGCAAGACCAACACCAAACCGGTCGAACTGGCTTGGACGTCGTTGGCGGATTTCCAGTCCACCTACAAGCAAGCCTCGGTTTCGGCGACCGTGGGATCCTTGACCTTCGACAACGCGACGCAGACCATTACGGCTTCGAATGTTGGCTCCTTGTCTGGATTCTCGGCTGGCGACACCATCACCATAACCGGCACGGCGGCGAACAACGCCACCTACACCATCGCGTCGATCGATAGCACCAGTTCGGTGCTGACGCTGACGGCGGCGCCGGTCAACGAGGTGATTGCGGCGGGCGTCACCATCCAGCCGCAAAGCCAGTTCCCCACTACGCGGGCGGGCAATGTCGCCCTTGGGGCGGATTATTACTATAAGGGCGACAACATGCAGATTCAGCATCGTGTCGACGAGAATCAGGAATTTACATTGGGCATCAATGCCAACGATCCGGCGATCGAGAAGGCCATCCGGGCCATGCTGCTGATCTCGCAAGGAAATATGACCAATGTCGAGACTGGAAATGCGGGCCTGATCGGTTCGGTCATCCAGTTGGTGAATGATACGATCCAACACGACGCTGCGAACAATTCCGAGATGGAAAGCGACCTGCTGACCATGCAGTACAAGATCGAAACCAATGTTACCACGGTCAGAAAAGCGATCGATCGCATGACCATCTTCAAAGCGACAAGCGAGGCCAGGTTGGCCGATCTGGAAAACGTGAATACGACCGAGGCCGTGACGCTGCTAACCAGCCAGCAGACCGCTCTCGAAGTTGCCTATACCGCTTTCGGACGTGTCCGCCAGCTCAGCCTGTCCGACTATATCTAAAGGCCTTAGGTGTTTTCCCTCAGCCAAGGCTTTCTGAGGGGATGATCCTGCGGCCAAGTAAGGGTTTATTAAGCCCAGGCAAGCAAACTGATGCCAGGGTGAATCGCTAAGTGCCTGTGTTGCCTACTATCCCTGGTGCGTCTTGGGCTATGAACCCCCTGGAAACAGTGCTCCGGCGGAAAGGATGGCAAGATGGGTTAGCAGACCTAGAAAAGATTGACTCTTGGCTTGGGGCTGCTAACATATCGATTGATAGGGGAAGTCTGTGTTTTCTCACGGTGGGAGTGCCGCAACCCCTAGGCAGGCAGAACCGCCTACCGAATTGACCTAGAACAGGAGACCGATCATGGCTACAGACATCACACTTACATCAGCCATCCGCACCAATCTGCTTTCGTTGCAGAACACTGCGTCGCTGATTTCGCGCACCCAGAACCGCCTGTCGACCGGCAAGAAGGTCAACAGCTCGCTGGACAACGCTCAGGCCTTCTTCACGGCGTCGGGCCTTACCAACCGCGGCACCGACTTGGCCAACCTCAAAGATACGATGGATCAGGCCATCAGCCAGATGGGCGCCGCCACCAAGGGCATCGACAGCATCACCAAGCTGGTCGAGCAAGCCAAGGCGCTGGCCGTTTCGGCCCAAGGCACCACGGACACTTCTCAGCAGACCAAGCTGGCCAGCCAGTACAATACGCTGGTGACCGCCATCAACCAGCTGGCCTACAACTCCAGCTACAGCGGCAAGAACCTTGTGAACGGCACCAGCGCCTCGCTGGTCGTGACCTTCGACGAATTCGCCAGCCACAAGCTGACCATTTCGGGCGTCCGTCTCGACGCGTCCGGCCTGACCATGCAGACGGTGACCGCCTCCAACTGGACCGACTCGTCCACCATCGAATCGGGCATTGCCCAGGTCGATGCCGGTCTGAAGTCGCTGCGCGCCGAGGCCAGCTCGTTCGGTTCGAACAACTCGGTCCTGCAGATCCGCTTGGACTTCACCAAGAACCTGATCAATACCTTGGAAGAAGGCGCCGCCAAGCTGGTGAACGCCGACATCAACGAGGAATCCGCCAACCTGCTTTCGCTGCAAACTCGTCAGCAGTTGGGTATTACCTCGCTGTCGCTGGCCAACCAGTCCGAGCAGTCGATCCTTAAGCTCTTCTAAGAGCGAAGCTAGCAGTCAAATTGGGAAGGGGGCGCTCCACCGGCGCCCCCTTTTCCTTTGTTCAGCGCGCCTCACGTCGGCATACAAAAACGCCCCGGAAGTCCGGGGCGTTTTGGCTTCGGCGGAAACCGAAGATCAGGCGGAGATGCCGCCTGTCGGTGAAGGCGGGGGCGTTGCCGGGGCCGGGCTTGGTTCGCCAGCGGCATCCGGGGGCGAAATGCGCAGCCCTTCGGCCAAATTGCGATTCACGTTGATCAACACATCCAGAAGATTCGCCGTGCCTTCGGCCAGCGCCTTGGCGGTCTGCTTGTCGACGAAAATGCTCAGGCTCATGATGTTGGCCTTCAATTCCGGCGGCAGCTTGTTGTTCTTGTCGGTGATGTCGGTCTGGATGATGGTCCAGAGCAGATGATTGAACCTAAGCGCCTGACTGAAGGCTTGGTAATTGTCGACGTCCTTCTTGGCTTCTTCAAGCAGGAACGCCGCCTTCGTCAGCGCCATCGCCTCGACCTCGCGGGGAGACATGGCGGTCTTTTGAGCGTCGCTGTAGGCGTTAATCTTATCCTTGGCCATGAGACAGAACCTCCTGTTCGAAATCTATCAGCTTTCTGCAGACCTTCAAAGCCTGGTAATGGTCGCCTTCAAGGATGCGCTGAGACATTTCCATGATGATTCCCAAGACTTTTTCGTTGGGAACCGCGTTGACGAACTCGCGGACGAAGGAAAAGTAAAGATCGTGATAGTCCTTTTCCTGCCGGGGATTGGCGTACATGTTCAAGACGGTGACATAGATTTTTTTTGCGGCGGTGTCGGCTTCGTCAGGCGTGATGACCTCACGTTCCTTCAACACGGGCACCTTGTTCAAGATCACCAATTCGGCCTTGGTGCCGCCATTGGAAATGACGGCCGTGCCGATCAACGCCTTTTCATGCGGCTTCAACGTAATTTTCAAGGGCATGAAAATGCCAACTCCCAAATGAACAAGCCGAAGTATGCCCCAAATTCATTAACAACAATAGACCTGCAAATGGGCAGGGTCGAGTCGTAGAAAGAAAATCTGCCAAGAAAAGAAAACGGGCCGCTTTTGGCGGCCCGCTCTCGTCATGTGTTTGAAAACAAATGATCAGCCGGTCAGACCGGTGGCGGCCCAACTGCCGTCTTGCATGCGGCAGGCGGTTCCCTGGGTGGTGCCGCTGTTGCGCGGGGTGGCGACGCTGGCCTGGAAATCGCGGCACAACGTGCCGTCGCTCATCATATAGGTGTTGGTCGGCATGAAGACGCCCGAATTGCCGGTCTCATCATTGTTCCAGCCGGCGGCTTGGCCGTTGGGCAGGCTGGCAAAGGCCTGATTCGCCGTATTTTCAGCCTTGCGCATATCCATCTGCGACAGCATGGCGCCTGCCTGCGCACCGACATAGGCGCCTGCCGCGGCGCCTAGGGCGGCATAAACGACGCGGCTCCAACCGGCGCCGGGTCCACCGTAATAGACGGCCAAACCGCCAATAACGGCGCCCGTTGCGGCGCCCATGGCTTCGCCCATGCTGGCCGGACCACCCGTTCTGGGCGGCATGTTGGCGCAACCGGACAGAAGAAGAGCGCCCGAAAGCGCCACGACGATCGACTTCTTCATCCCTTGGGTCTCCTTACCTTTTGGACGAAACTGGTATCGGCAGCACCGTTCCGGCCACCGCAACTCCTGTGGATAATATCTGAAAAGTGTCGGCGAATCGAGCAGTTCCGCGCTTCTTCGGCTCCTTCTGCCCAACTGATTGAAAAATATCGGTCACTGTTGCAAAAGAGATTCGCTTGTCAGGCCCCGTGCGGGGGCTTCATAGTCGCTCCATGAGCTTACCCATTGATTCCATTGGGGCCGTTTATCTGGCGGCCCAGGGCTTCGAGTCCGAGCTGGCCCATGAATTGGGGGCCGATGCCTTGTCCTTGGGTGGCGGGCTTTGGGCGACGCAGGCGCGGCCGCGCCCGGCCGCCTGGGCGCAGAACATCTGGCTGCAGCCAGAACTCATTCCCGTTGCCTCCATCGGCCAAGCGGTCAAGGAGTTGAAGGCAAGGGGGCGCAATTGGGCCGCCACGGCCTTTCACCTGCACCGGCGCACGCAGCTGATCTTGGACCAGTTGCCAAAGGTGTCGGCCAAGCCGCTGGTTTTTCCCACTCCGGCCCCCACGGCGCCCATGGGCGCCTTTGCGCTTTTGGAGGCGGGCACGCTTTTGGCGTCGCCTCGAACCTCTAGCCCCTTTGCTAACGGCGAGGCGAAATTCGTCGAGGACAGGTCCAATCCGCCCAATCGCGCCTATCTGAAATTATGGGAGGCATTGACCCGGATTCGCCGTTATCCGCAACCGGGCGAGACATGTCTTGATCTTGGCGCCAGTCCGGGCGGTTGGACCTGGGTGCTGGCTGGGTTGGGGGCCGCCGTCACCGCCATCGACAAGGCGCCGCTGGATCCCAAAATCACAGCCCTGCCCAATGTGACTTGCCGACAAGACAGCGCTTTCGCGCTTGATCCCAAAATAGTCGGCCCCGTCGATTGGCTGTGCTCGGATGTGATCTGCTATCCCGAGCGATTGCTGGAGCTGATCGAACGCTGGCAGGGTCAGGCCAGGAATTTCGTAATCACGGTCAAGCTGCAAGGCGAAACGGATCATGCCGTCATTGACCGCTTCAAGTCTTTCCCAGGCAGCCGCATCGTGCATCTGTTTCACAACAAGCATGAGCTGACCTGGATATCCACCGAAGATCCTCTGCCCGATTATCTGTGACAGGAGCCGCCATGACGCCGCCCAAAACATTGTTCGACTTGGCCGGAGCGAAACCGCAAGCAGCCCGCTGGTCCCAGGCGGCGTTGCTGCTGATCGATCATCAACTGGAATACGATGTCGGCGGCGGTCTTGAACTGCCCGACATCCTGGCGGCAAAGGCAGAATTGCTTCGCCTGCTCGCATTGGCCCGAGCCAAGGGCGCGCCTGTGATCCATGTCGCCCATCATGGACGCCCGGGCGGCGGACTGTTCGATCCCAGCGGCCCCAAAAGCGGCTTCATGACCGAGGCCCTGCCCAGCGCTGGCGAAACGGTAATCCTGAAAGGGTTGCCCAACGCATTCGCCAAGACCAATCTTCATGAAACGCTGACCAATATCGGTCGTAAGGATCTGATCGTGGCGGGATTCATGACGCATATGTGCGTCAGCACCACGGTTCGTGCCTGCTCGGAAATCGGATATCTGCCGACCGTGGTGGCCAGGGCCTGCGCGTCACGGGATTTGCCCGACCCATGCGGTTCGGCCATTCCTGCCGAAGTCGTGCATCAGGTGGCGTTGGCCGAATTGTCCGACCGCTTTGCGGTGGTGGTCAAGACAGCGTTGGAAATACAAGATTAAGCGGCTGCACTAAAGTCGGGATTGGCATGTTTGTGGTTTGCATGGGCCACATAGCCGTAGGACTTGTCGATCTGTCGGGCTTCGGGGGCCGAAGGACGCTCAGCGGCCTTGGCCAGAACCTGCCAACTGGCGGCTGGCATCGTACCAGCCAAGTCACTGGCCCGGCCATGCTGCAATTGCGACTGTTCGCCAAAGGAATTTTCCGGCGCCGCAAAAGCACTGCCCGCGTTTGGTTGCGGGTTGACCTGGGCCAGTGCCCCCCTGGGAATAATACCGTTCAGACGGTTGCCGATGGAAAGTGACATGGCGGTCTCGCTTGGATGTTCGGAGGCAATCGCCACCGTAAGACCAGCCTAGCGCCATCTTGTCGGCGACGCTGTGCGCGAGGTCACAAGCTGACTGTGAGCGCCGTCACACCGCCATCGCCAATGCCAGGATTTTCTCGACGCCGTCCTTGTCGATATCCTTGCGTTCGCCCAGAGGCAGGCTGCCCCGTTCGCTCAAGCGCTGTGCGACGATCTTGGGCGTATCCGAAGCTAGGCCGTAGGACCCAAGCCCCGCCGGAACGCCAACCGACTTGAAGAAGGCGCAAGTGCAAGCGATCGCTTGGTCGATGCGCTGGGATTCCGTACCATCCTTGACGGCCCAAATCCGTTCGGCGAATTGCAGCAGCTTTTCGCGTTTGGCCTCGCGCTGCACCTCGATCAGTCCCGGCCAGACGCCCGCCAGCGTGCGCGCGTGATCGATGCCGTACAGGGCCGTCAGTTCGTGGCCGATCAGATGCGTGCTCCAATCTTGCGGCACGCCAACGGCGATCAGTCCGTTCAGCGCCATGGTGGCTGACCACATCAGGTTGGCCCTGGCGTCGTAGGACGCAGGCTCGGCCATGGCCGCCGGCGCGATGTCGATCAGCGTCGACAGCACCGACTCGGCCATGCGGTCTTGCAATGCGGCCTGTGCGGGAAAGGTCAGATATTGCTCGAGCACATGCACGAAGGCGTCGACGATGCCGTTGCCGATCTGGCGGGCGGGCAGGGTGAATGTGGTTTCGGGGTCCAGAACCGCAAAGACGGGCATGACATGGGGCGAGCCGAAGGCCAGCTTCTCGCCGGTCGATGACCGGCTGATCACCGCATAGGCGTTCATCTCAGAGCCGGTGGCGGGCAGAGTCAGCACCACGCCCAGCGGTACGGCGCTGGCAATGGGGGCGCGTTTGGTCAGGATGGTCCAGGCGTCGCCTTCGAATGGAATGGCGGCGGCGATCAACTTGCAGCCGTCGGCCACGCTGCCGCCGCCCACGGCCAGGATGAAATCGATCTTCTCCAGGCGAGACAGTTCAACCGCCCGCATCAGCGTTTCAAATTTGGGATTGGGTTCGATGCCAGCGAATTCGACGAAGAAAAGCCCGGCCTTGGAGAGGGCCTTGGTCACTTGCGCATGCACGCCATTGGCCTTGATGCTGCCGCCGCCATAGGCCAGCAGCACGCGCGACCCTTTGGGAATTTCCTTGGCGATCTGGGCGATCTGGCCTTGGCCGAAAAGTACCTTCACCGTGTTCTGGTAAACGAAGGGAGTCATGTGTCACCTCTATTCGCCGATGCCGATGCCTTTCAACAGCTTCTTCAACATGCCGCCCGCATCATCGACGGCTCGCGAGATATCCGGCAGTTCTGGGGCTTCGAAGATGGGTGTTTGCGCGTGCCACGAATCGGCCAGCGGCCTGACGGGCAGGCCCGCATGGGCGGCTTCCATCACCTCGCGCCACAATTTGGCGGGCAGGCTGCTGCCCGTCACCTTCTTCATCGGCTTGGCGTCGTCATTGCCGATCCAGACCACGGCGACGCGGTCGGCGGTAAAGCCTGCGAACCAAGCGTCACGGTAATTCTGGCTGGTGCCGGTCTTGCCTGCGACTGGCCTGCCGCCCGCCAGCGCCGCCGCCTTGCCGGTGCCGCTGGCGATCACCTCTGCCAGCATCTCATGCATGCCGGAAAGTGCCTGCGGGCTGATGACGCGCCTTGGTTCCATGGGTTCGAAACGCCAAAGAACCGGGCCGTGGGTTTCGGCCACTTCGACGATGCCGAAGGGTTGGGTATAGAGACCGCCATTAGCCAGGGCGGCGTAAGCGCCCGCCAGCTCAAGGGGACTGGTTTCGCTGGATCCCAAGGCCAGGGTGGCGTCGGGGCGCAATTCCGACAGGATGCCCAACCTTCTTGCGGTGGCGATGACGCTTTTTAGCCCCACTTCCTCGGCCAACCGCACGGCGGCGGTGTTCAGCGATTGGGCCAGCGCCGTCTTCAAGGTGACGGTTCCCAGGAATTTGCCGGTGTAATTGTCGGGGCTCCAATCGCCCATCTGGATGGGCGCGTCCTCGACTGTGTCGTCGGGCGTCATGCCTGCTTCCAGGGCGGCCAGATAGACGAAGGTCTTGAAGCTAGACCCGGGCTGGCGCTTGGCCTGATAGGCGCGGTCGAACTGGCTTTCGTCATAGTCGCGCCCGCCGATATAGGCCTTGATGGCGCCGTCGGTCGCCAGCACGACGGCGGCTCCCTGCGTGGCGTTCAGCTTGTCGCCCTGGCCGTCGAGCATGGCCTTCACCCGCGCCTCGGCCTTCATCTGCGCCACGCGGTCCAGCGTGGTGGTGACGGTCAGGTCCTTGCCTTCGGTGCCGGGCATGGCGGCCACTTGGGCCAAAATCCAATCGACGAAATAGCGCCCATAGCTGGGACGCACGCGAGAGGTGGCGGCCACTTCCTCGCGCTTGGCCTTTGCGGCTTCGTCTGGCGTGATCGCTTCAGCATTGACCATGTTCTCCAGCACTTGGGCGGTGCGCGAGCGGGCCTTTTCGGGATCGTTGGCCGGGCTGTAGCGCGACGGAGCCTTCAACAGACCTGCGATCAGCGCCGATTCGTAAAGGCTCAGCTTGCGGGCCGATTTCCCGAAATAGCGCCTTGCCGCGGCATCGACGCCATAGGTGCCCGATCCCAGATAGACGCGGTTCAGATAGATGGTCAGAATCTCGCGCTTGCTGAACCTGTTTTCCAGTTTGAAGGCCAGGATGGCTTCCTGCACCTTGCGCTTCAAGGTGCGTTCAGGGGTTAGGAACAGCACCTTGGCCAACTGCTGGGTAATGGTGCTGCCGCCCTGGCGCACGCCGCCCATCATCAGATTGCGCACCACAGCTCGGGCCAACCCGATGGGATCGATGCCGAAATGGCTGTAGAAGCGCCTGTCCTCGGTAGCCAGAACGGCGGCGGGCAGGCTTTTGGGCAGGTCGTCCAAGTCCAACGTTTCGCCGTAGACGTCGCCGATGGCGGCGATGGTTTCGCCGTCAGCCGCCAGCAAGGTGACTGCCGGTCGTCTCGTGGCGGCATTCAGGGATTCGATGTCGGGCAGATCCTGGGCATACCAGACGACGAGTCCGGCCAGCAGGAACGCGCCCAGCAGTCCCAGCTTGAACAGGACCAGCAGCCAGCGGCCCCATCCGCCCTTCCGGTTGCGCGGATGGCGAGGCTTCTTGCGCGCTCGCGCGCGACCGCTTTCCACGCTGGGGCGGTCGTCCTTGGAAGCGGTCAGGGGGCGGGAGGTCATAGTGCGGCGCAGAATGGCAGGGTGGTTTGGGCTTGTAAATGGCGGATAACAGCCAAAGACGTTAATATATCGTCAGGCCTTGGAGCGCCCCTGGACAAGCCGGGGCGGGTAGGGGATAGTCTCGCGTTCCCACGGCATTTTGGAAACCTAATGGAACTGCGTCCGATTTTTCTGGTGCTTGGCCTGTTGGTGTCAACGCTGGCCTTGTTCATGTTCTTTCCGGCGCTGGCCGACCTTGTGGCGCACCACGAGGATTGGAAGGTCTTCGGCATTTCGGGTCTGGTCACCTTCTTCACCGGCCTGCTGTTCGTGGTGGGAAGCCGGGGGTCGGTCAATCATTTCACCTTGCGCCACGGCTTCGTTCTGACGTCGCTGTCTTGGGTGGTGCTGTCGGCTTTTGGCGCTTTGCCTTTCGTCTTCTCGCATATGAGCATGAGCTATACCGACGCCTATTTCGAGGCGATGTCGGGCCTGACCACCACCGGGGCGACGGTGATCGTGGGTCTGGACAACGCGCCCCCGGGCATTCTGCTGTGGCGGGCCATCTTGCATGGCATCGGCGGCGTCGGAATCATCGTGATGGCGGTGGCGGTGCTGCCCAGCCTGCGCGTCGGCGGCATGCAGTTCTTCCGCATGGAATCGTCCGACAAGTCGGAAAAATTCATGCCCAAGGCGGCGCAGATGGCGATGGGAATCATCCTTGTCTATCTGGCTCTCGTCGTTTTGTGTTTCGTTGCGCTTTGGGCGGCGGGCATGTCGGCCTTTGACGCCATCTGCCATGCCTTGTCCGCCATCTCCACAGGCGGTTTCTCAACCAAGGACGCTTCGGTCGGTTACTTCGCCAATCCCTTGTTCGAATGGATCATCGTCTTCTTCATGCTTTCGGGCGCGTTGCCTTTGACCTATTACGTCCGGGTGGCCAAGGAAGGCTGGCAGGCGGCGGCCAAGGGAAGCCAAGTGCTGACTTTCCTGGGCGTGGTCGCAATCTTCGCGCTCGTCCTGACCCTTTGGCTTTGGATCGTCCGGGGCGACGGTTTTTTCGACGCGCTGCGCTTGGCGTCCTTCAACGTCATTTCGGTCATTACGACCACCGGTTTCGTGACGCAGGATTTCAGCCTGTGGGGCGATTTCGCCATGATGGTTTTTCTGCTGGCGGCCTTTGTCGGCGGCTGCACGGGATCGACGACCGGTTCGGTCAAGATCTTCCGCTGGCAGGTGCTGACTCGCTACGTGCGCACGCAGTTGGCGCTGATGTATCAGCCCAACCGCGTTTTCACCTTGAAATACGATCAGTCGACCTATTCCAACGATGTCGTGCTGTCGGTCATCATGTTCGTGGTCGTCTATTTCCTCAGCACGGCCTTTCTGGCCCTGGCGGTCAGTCTGACCGGCCTCGATTTCCTGTCTGCCCTGACCGGCGTGGTGGCCAGCATTGGCAATATCGGCCCAGGGCTTGGCAACACGGTTGGGCCATGCTGCACCTTCGAGCCGCTGAACGACGCCGCCATCTGGCTGCTGTCGCTGGCCATGCTGCTGGGACGCCTTGAAATCTTCACCCTGCTGATCTTGTTGACGCCCAACTTCTGGCGGCGCTGAGGCCTATCGAATATAGGCCGCCATATAGCCGCGGATATTTTCGCTCAAGCGGGCGTCAAGTTCCTTCATCATGGCTTCGACCATTTCGTACCAGACTTGGTCTTTCTGGTTGAGGGTGACGTCTTCCGGCACGCTCTGCACCCTTGTCGCCTTGGCCTCGGCCGAAGACAAAATCATGCCCCGCGCGTCGCGGATGGTCAGTTCGACCGCCAACTGGGAATTGTAGCGCGCCGACTGTTCCGTCTTGAACATGCCCGTAAAGCCCTTGTCGGTCTTCAAATCGGTTTCGGTGACCGGGGCGTCCAGGATGCGAAATTCGGCCCGCAAGGGACCACCCACCGCCACCAGCCGGTCTTTGGCCCAGATGCGGGCGGCGGCTTCGGGCGAGAAGTTCATCAGATGCTCGACATTGGGGGCGGCCAGCGGCGCCTTGTAGCTGCTGACGACATCCACCTGCGACACGGCGAGGCGGAACTGACCCAGATGGGCAAAGCTCATGCTGGGTTGGCTTTTGGGCGGCGGCGTGGTTTCGCAGGCCGCAAGAGCCAGGGGCAGGGAGATGGCGGCCAGGGCCAAAAGAGCGCGGCGCGTGATCATGGGTCTTCCTCTTCGCTGGGCGGTGATGTCGTTGGCTGCGATGCTGAGGCTGATTTATGGCCTTTTTCGGGCGGCGCGTCGAGCAGTTCCAGTTGTTCGGGATGGCTAAGTTCGATCATCGGGCCGTTGGTCAGAATGACGAAGCCGCGCACCCGCACCTTCTGGCCCTCCAACTTCTTGGGCGTGATCTTGGCTTGGCGCAACCGTTTGCCTGCCTCGCCATTCAGGGTCAGGGTAAAGTCGGTTTTCCAGTCGGGGCCGAAATTAAGGTAAGTTTTGCCCGTACCCCGTCCGGTGGCCAAAATCCTGCCTTCGACGATTTCAAACCGACCGGCGGGAACGAAACCATCGGCGGGGCGCAGGTGGTAGCGCTTGTCGGCCCACAGCCCCTGGCGTTGCTCGCGGGCCTGACTTTCCAGCGCAAGCAGCGTTTCAGCGCCCATTGCTGCATCGGACTGGGTGGCGACGCGGGCAAGGCCGCGCAACAGCAATTCGGCTTGCAGCCAAGTGTCGCTGCCCAGCAAGGCGGCCTGGGCGCGCCTGCGCCCATAGCGGTCTGGCGGCGCTTCGGCGGCCAGGATCAATTTCTTGCCGCGCACCAGCTTGTCCAGCGCCTTTCTGGCCGTATCCGCCAACGGCTCGTCGTCCTTGGGGGCCAAAAGCCCCATCAGGCGCAATTCCTTGCCGTTGGACAGGCGAATAGTGTCGCCGTCGATCGCTTCTTGCGCGGCGATCGTCTCGCCCAGGGCAAATCCTTCCGGCAATGGCAGAGCCAGGGCTGGCAGGGGCAAAAGCAGAAAGGCCAAGAGTAGAAAACGCATCCTCAGAAACTATCAACGAAAACTACTCGCGTGCAAGGCACGCGCGCCGGGTTCCATCCCGGCGGGAGCCTAGGGATGCGGAGCATCCCGCCCGGCGCCTGAGGGCAAACGAATAACGACTACCAACGAAAAAGGCGCTCCGCTAGGGAGCGCCTTTCCGTCATCAGACTTTGAAAGAAAAGTTACAATCAACCTTCCTTCGACTGCTTTTCGCGCATGGCGGCGCCCAGGATGTCGCCGAGCGAGGCGCCCGAGTCGGCCGAGCCGTAATCGGCCATGGCCTGCTTCTCTTCCTCGATCTCGCGGGCCTTGACGGACAGCGTGAACTTGCGGCTCGACTTCTCGATGGCGGTGATCTTGGCGTCGATCTTTTCGCCGATGGCGTAACGCTCGGGCCTTTGATCGGCGCGGTCGCGAGCCAGTTCCGCCTTGCGGATGAAGCCCGTAACGCCCTCGGTGATCTGCACCTCGACGCCGTTTTCCTGCACCTGCGTAACGGTGCCGGTGACCACGTCGCCCTTCTTGAAGCTGGAAGCGGCGCCAGCGAACGGATCGCTGGTCAGCTGCTTGATGCCCAAGCTGATGCGCTCCTTCTCGACGTCGACGTCCAGCACCTTGCACTTGACGTGGTCGCCCTTCTTGAAGCCCTGCAGGGCCTGCTCGCCGGGCTTTTCCCAATCCAGGTCGGACAGATGCACCATGCCGTCGATGTCGCCGGTCAGGCCCACGAACAGACCGAATTCGGTGATGTTCTTGACCTCGCCTTCGACTTCGCAGCCCACCGGGCACTTGTCCAGGAAGCCGCCCCACGGATTTTCCATGGTCTGCTTCAGGCCCAGCGAAATGCGGCGCTTGGCCGGATCGACGTCCAGCACCATGACTTCCACTTCCTGCGAGGTGGAAACGATCTTGCCCGGATGGACGTTCTTCTTGGTCCAGCTCATTTCGGAAACGTGGACCAGACCTTCGACGCCGGGTTCCAGTTCGACGAACGCGCCGTAGTCGGTGATGTTGGTGACGCGGCCCGTGTACTTGGCGCCGACCGGATACTTGGCGTCAACGCCTTCCCACGGATCGGCTTCCAACTGCTTCATGCCAAGCGAGATGCGCTGGGTTTCCGAGTTGAAGCGAATGACCTGCACCTTGACGCTCTGGCCGATATGCAAGGCTTCCGACGGATGGTTGATGCGCTTCCAGGCGATGTCGGTGACGTGCAACAAACCGTCCACGCCGCCCAGATCGACGAACGCGCCGTAGTCGGTGATGTTCTTGACCACGCCATCCAGGATCTGGCCTTCCTTCAGGCTTTCGATCAGTTCCGAACGCTGCTCGGCGCGGGTCTCTTCCAGCACGGCGCGGCGCGAAACCACGATATTGCCGCGTGAGCGGTCCATCTTCAGAATTTGGAAGGGCTGGGGGTTGCCCATCAGAGGCCCGATGTCGCGCACGGGGCGGATATCGACCTGGCTGCCCGGCAAGAAGGCCACGGCGCCCGACAGATCGACGGTGAAGCCGCCCTTGACGCGCCCGAAAATGGTGCCGTTGACGCGCTGAGCCGCCGTAAAGGCCTTCTCCAGAACGGTCCAAGCCTCTTCGCGCTTGGCCTTTTCGCGAGACAGCATCACCTGGCCGTCGCGATCTTCATAGCGCTCGACGAAAACGTCGATCACGTCGCCGATCTTTACTTCGGGCGAGCGGCCGGGGGCTGCGAATTCCTTGGTGGCGATGCGGCCTTCGCTTTTGAGGCCCACATCGATCATCGCCCAGTCGCCATCGACGGAGACGACGGTGCCCTTCAGCACTTGGCCTTCAAAGCCGCCGGTGCCAAAGGCTTCATTCAGGAGGTCAGCGAAATTCTCGGTCATCATATTACGGGGTAGTCCTTTCAAACGTCGCTATCCAGGCCAACCGGTTGTCTCCGGCGGTCTTGGTCATGTTCGCGGATGAAACGATTTTCAGCCGCGCGTTCTTTCTGAAATGGTGTCGAGCGCTGCCCTGAAGGCTGCATCTGCATCGAGCTTGGTGGTATCGAGAACCACAGCGTCGGGCGCTGGCACCAGCGGGGCGACGGAGCGGGAACTGTCCCTTTCGTCGCGCTCGCGCATTTCTTCTAGAACGCGCGCGTATATAGAGGATTCCCCGCGTTCTAGCAACTCTTTATGCCTTCGCTCGGCTCGGGCCTCGGGTGAAGCCGTGACGAAAATCTTAACATTGGCCCCCGGGCAGACCACCGTGCCGATGTCGCGGCCATCCAAGACGGCCCCCTTGGCGGGCAGAGGGGGGTGGGTTGCGAATTTTCGTTGGAATTCAAGCAATTCTGACCGAACATTGGGGATGCTGGCGACTTTCGAAGCCGCTTGGCCGCCTTCCTCGGTGCGTAAATCTGGGGCTTTCAGGTCGTCCGGCGTCAACATCTGGGCAGCCTTGACGGGGTCCAATCCTTCCCGTTTTGCCTTCATGCCGACGGCGCGATAAATCAGCCCGGTGTCCAAATAAGCCAGATTCAGATGGGCCGCCAGCCGCCGGGCCAAGGTTCCCTTGCCCGCAGCCGCCGGGCCGTCGATGGCGATGATGAAGGTCATGGTCACTCACTGTCCCTTTTCGCCAATCCCGAACTTGCTTGCGGGCCGCTTTGTTCAATCTTCGCGCCAAGCCCATTCATCAGTTCCACGAAACCGGGAAAGCTGGTGGCGATGGCCCGTCCATCGTCGATTCGCATGGGTTGGCGCGAGGCTAGGCCCAGCACCAGGAAACTCATGGCGATGCGGTGATCCAGATTGGCTTCGATCAAAGCGCCGCCCTGAGGGGCGCCCAATCCATGCACGATCAGGTCGTCGCCTTCCACCTCGATCGCCACCCCCGCCTTGGCCAAGCCGTTCGCCATGGCGGTCAGGCGGTCGCTTTCCTTCACCTTCAATTCCTTCAGGCCCAGCATGCGCGTGGTGCCTTCGGCGAAGGCGGCGGCCACGGCCAGGATGGGATATTCGTCGATCATCGAAGGGGCGCGCTCGGGCGGGACGGTCACGCCCTTCAGGCGGCAGGACCGGACGACCAGATCGGCCACCGGCTCGCCCGACAATTCCCTGGCATTGGTCAATTGGATGTCCGCCCCCATTTCCCGCAAGGTTTCGTAAAGGCCGAAACGCAAAGGATTGGTGCCGACATTGGGCAAGGTAATTTCCGATTCGGGCACGATCAGGGCGGCCACGGCGGGAAAGGCGGCCGATGAAGGATCGGCGGGCACCAGGATATGGCGACCGGTCAGTTCGGGGAATCCGTGCAGGGTGATGGCGCGTCCGCCCCCGGGGGCGGGGCCGACATCGACCTTGGCGCCGAAATGGCGCAGCATGCGCTCGGAATGGTCGCGGGTGGGTTCGGGTTCGATGACCGTGGTGGTGCCGGGCGTGTTCAGCCCTGCCAGCAAAACCGCCGATTTCACCTGGGCGGAGGCCACGGGCAGTTCATAGACGATGGGTAGCGGGGCGTCGGTGCCTGCCACCGCCAGCGGCGGGCGTCCGCCCGAACGGGACAGCACGCGCGCCCCCATGCGCTCCAGGGGTTCGGCCACCCGGCGCATCGGGCGTCGGCACAAGCTGGCGTCGCCGGTAAAGAAGGCGGTAAAGGGGTGGCTGGCCACCAAACCCATCACCAGGCGCATGCCGGTTCCCGCATTGCCCATGTCGAGCAGGGTTTCCGGCTCGGTCAGGCCGCCCACGCCGCGGCCCCAAAGGCGCCAGACTCCGTCCTGCCCGCGCTCGGCCTTGGCCCCCATGGCCCGCATGGCCGCAGCCGTGGCCAGGACGTCGTCGCCCTCCAGCAGGCCTTCGACGGTCGTCTCGCCCACGGCCAGGGCGCCCAGCATCAAGGCCCGGTGCGAAACGGATTTATCCCCGGGAACGCGGGCGGTTCCCTGAAGGCGGGGGGAGGCGGATGAAGACAGGGGCAGGGGGGTGGTTGGGGTCATTTCCGGCTTGGCTTTGTTGGTTTGGTGATAATGCTTTTGACACACCGCGCTTAACGTGGCAAATGGCCCTTGCGGATCGCCCTGCCGGGGCGGCGCCATTTGAAGACCGGACTCGACGGAGGAGCAAGCGTGGCCAAGCCTGAATGGGGAACGAAACGCATCTGCCCAAGCTGCGGCTGCAAGTTCTACGATATGCAGCACATGCCTTGTGTATGCCCCAAATGCGAAACCAAGTTCGATCCGGCGCAGGCTTTGCGCGGCAGCAGGAAGGCCGCCGCCGCAGCAGCCGCCGCCGAAAAGGAAAAAGCCAAGAACGCCAAGGCCAAGCTGGCCGCGGTTCCCATCGAGGCCGAGGATGTCGTGGGCGTGGTCCTTGAAGGCGACGAGGTCGAGGAAGAGGGCGACGAAATCCTGGAAGACGCCTCGGACCTGGGCGAGGACGACGACGATATGGCCGAGGTCATGGAGCATATCGACGAAGAAGGCGACGCCGAACCCTAAAAGGCTTGGTTTTTGGGGCCTCCCAGCGCCCCAAAAAACTTCTTGCGCAGGGGGGGGGAAGTTTCTATGTTCCACCCCCACGATTCAAGTCCCCCGCGATTCTCCTACATTTAGGAATTTCGGGTGGCGACATCGGGGCCATAGCTCAGTTGGGAGAGCGCTTGAATGGCATTCAAGAGGTCGTCGGTTCGATTCCGATTGGCTCCACCAAATAGAAAGCCCGGTCAGAAATGACCGGGCTTTCTTATGTTTTAGGATCGAGCCTATTGGCTTTATTTTGCCAGCACGTCCCTGACGGCATCCTTAACGCCGCCGACGGCGTTCTGGACCTTGCCCATGGCCTTTTCATCCTTTCCGTCGGCAACCATCTTGCTGTCGCCAAGGGCGTTGCCGACGGCGATCTTGATGGAGCCTTTGGCCTGTTTGGCGGAACCGGCGATGCGATCTTTGTCCATTTTCAATTCCTTTGAGATAGTTGCTGAGATTGAAGAAGATCGGGTGCGCGTCGCGTCACGCTCTCCTGTAAAAGCCGCCGCCCAGCAAGACGACGCCCAGAATCAGCACGCCCACGGCGGCGGCAGGCGGTATGGAATGCGACGTGCTTTCCGTGGTCTCGATCTTCAGATCACCCAGCTTGGCCACTTCCGTGGTTTCGCTTGTGGTGAAATAGGGAATGGCGAGACCCAGCACGCCAAGAACGGCCAGGACCAGTCCGGCAGCCATCAGCTTACTCATTGTTTTTCTCCTAGAGCGGATCGTCTGAAATCGAAACCGACATCCGGCTTCGATTCTGGAGTGAACCCTAAAGATAGCTCTCATAAATTCCGACCTGCGGAATTTCGAGCGTCACGGTTCTTCAGACGGCATTTCTCTCATGATCATCCTAGCAGCACGCGCCTGTCGTGAAGCGGGCCGGAATATACCCAAGCCGCATGCGCCAAGGTCTCGACGATTTGCCGCAATCGCTTGCGTATATCCCGCAATCGCCGACAAGGCCCAATTTCCAAAGAAATCTGCTATAATCAGTTACGGCCATCGCCGCTCCATGATGATTGGCCTGTTTGGCAGGTTGGGGTGAAGGCCGACATTCATTTCGTGCATTCTTCACGCTTCGGCGCGATCCGGGTGAATCGAGAGTACAAGTCGCATTGGAGAGCCTCATGGAAGAAGCCACGCCATTTCAATTGAGCAGAATTTATGCGAGCGGTTGGAATGAGGGCAGGAAATTCGCCCTGGAAGACATCAAAGAAGTCGCCGATCTGGTCCGGAAGCTAAATCCGCATCAGTCGCCGACCGAGCAGGAGCGTTGGAACCAGGGTTTTCGCGACGCGGTTTTCAACGACAATGGCGGCGCGACGGCTTTTCGTCGCTCGCAAGTCACCTCAGGAGGATAGTCATGGCCAAGGGTCAGAAGCGAAGCGGGCGCGAGCCGAAGAAGCCGAAAATGGCTGCGAAGAAAGTCGAGGCGCCGATGTCGATCTTCGACGAGCGGTCGTCATCGAATCCGGCGAAAAAGGCGATGAAAAGCCACACGGTCAAGCATTAAAGCCAACGCCAAAAGAAAGCCCCTGGTTTGCACCAGGGGCTAAGTCAATACAGGGAGGCTTCACGTCTGGGAGACGTAGGGTTCCAACGAACCCCTTTCGAGCGTCACACTCGAAACTCGTGGACATTGCGCTGCATCTGTTGCGCCGCAATATTCGTGGTTTCCTATATAACGAGGAGAAGCATTCCTAACCATGCAGAATTCCACAGCTCTGCCATGCATAATGCGCATGGCTTAATAATCGTGTAATATCAGCGCATTAGTGCTGAAGTTGACAGTATCTGCCCAGCGCAATGTGCAAAGATGGGTGGTTTTCCCCCGCCCGCTAGATGATCGGCATTAAACTTATTGCGAAGAGGCAAATGTGGGTTGCCCTTTGGCGGTCTCTGGCGAGTGAGCAGCGTCCCGATTTTGAGTGACTGCGTCGATTAATGGCATGTGAATAATCAATTTGAACTATGCCAATGAGAGGGCTACCCTTCACTGGCAATTCAACTATCCGCGAGAGGAGAAAACCAATGGCAAAATCCCTTCCCGTCATCGACATCGGCATCCCGGAAAAGAAGCGCAAGGCGATCGGTCAGGGATTGTCGCGGCTTTTGGCCGACAGCTACACGCTGTATCTGAAGACGCACAATTTCCATTGGAACGTTACGGGGCCGATGTTCAACACGCTGCATCTGATGTTCGAGGCGCAGTACACTGAATTGGCCCTGGCCGTCGATCTGGTGGCCGAGCGCATCCGTGCGCTTGATCTGCCCGCTCCCGGCAGCTACGCCGAATTTGGAAAGCTGACGGTGCTGAAGGAAGCGCATGGCGTGCCCAAGGCGATGGAGATGGTGCGCCAGTTGGTCAAAGACCATGAGACGGTGGTGCGCACAGCCCGCGAGGTTTTCCCTCTGGCCGACGATGCGGGCGACGAGCCGACCTGCGATCTGTTGACCCAGCGCATGCAGGTTCACGAAAAGACGGCCTGGATGCTGCGCAGCCTGCTGGACTGAGACTTGCAACATGATGAAGGTGGGGGGGCTGAAAAGCCCCCCATTTCGTTGACGCTTCACGTTCCCGCGGGGGCGGGCATGCGTTCTTCCGACATGCGCAGCCATTGTCCGGCGCGCTCGGCGCTCAGCGGTTTCGAGTACAGGTAACCCTGGGCCATGTCGCAACCCAGCTTGCACAACAGATCGGCTTCGACCTGCGACTCCACGCCCTCGGCGACGGTCGTCAGTTCCAGCGTTTGTCCTAAATTCACGATGGCCTCGACGATGGCCAAGTCCTCACTGTTGCTGCCAAGGTCGGTGATGAAGCCGCGGTCGATCTTCAACACGTCGATGGGCAGGCGCTTCAGATAGCTCAGGCTTGAATAGCCGGTGCCGAAATCGTCGACGGCCAGCCGCACGCCCATATCCTTCAGTTCCTGCAAGACCTGCGCGGCCTGGGCGGCGTTGGACATGACGGTGGATTCGGTGATTTCAAGCTCGAGCCTTGCGGGATCAAGGCCGGTGCGGGTCAGAATGTCCTTGATGCGCTCCAGCAGCTTGAGGTCCTGGAACTGACGGCAGGACAGATTGACCGAGACATGATCGACGGGAAGGTCCTTGTCCAGCCACTGCTTGACCTGTCGGCAAGCGGTTTCCAAGACCCAGGCGCCGATCGGCAGGATCAGTCCGGTTTCCTCGGCCAACGGAATGAATTCGCCGGGCGAGACCAGGCCATGCGCCGGATGGTTCCAGCGGATCAAGGCCTCGACCCCTGACGGCTCTGTGCTGGATAGCCGCACCTTCGGCTGATAGAACAACTCGAATTCGCCCATTTCCAGGGCTTGGCGCAGGCCGGATTCCATTTCAAGACGTTCGGTGGCGCGGCTGTTCATGCTGGTGTCGAAGAAGCGGTAGGTGTTTCGCCCGCCCGCCTTGGCCTGATACATGGCTGTGTCGGCGTTCTTCAACAGTTCGGTGGCGTCGACGCCGTCCTGGGGGAAGACGGCGATGCCGATGCTGGTTCCGGCATGCAGGGATTGCCCGCCCAGCTCGAATCTTTCGGTCACCAGGGAAACGATGCGTTCGGCCAGATGGGCCAGTTCGGCGGTCGATCCGAAATCGGTCAGAATGATCACGAACTCGTCGCCGCCCAGGCGGGCCACCGTGTCGCTTTTGCGCACGCACAAAAGAAGGCGCTCGGAAACGCCCTGCAAAAGCAGGTCGCCAATATCGTGCCCCAAACTGTCATTGATCACCTTGAAGCGGTCGAGATCCAGAAACATCACGGCGACGCGCATGACGTCGCGACGCGCCAGATCCAGCGCATGCGCCAGACGATCCTGCAATAGCAAGCGGTTGGGCAAGCCGGTCAGCGCGTCGTGATAGGCCTGATGCTTGATGCGCTCGTCCTTCTTGCGCGCCTCCGTCACGTCGCTGAACACGGCGACGAAGCGCATCACCCGGCCATTCTCGTCGCGCACCGCCGTGATGGTCTGCCAGACGATGAACAGTTCGCCCGACTTCTTGCGGTTCCACACCTCGTCTTGCCAGCGCCCGTCGGCTTGCAACGTCTTCCACATGTCGGTGTAGAAGGCTTCGTCGTGATGGTCAGACTTCAAGATGCGCGGCGTTTGTCCGATCGCCTCTTCAGGGGGATAGCCGGTGATTTCGCTAAAGGCGGCGTTGACCGACAAGATTACGCCATGCGCGTCGGTCACCACAACGCCGTCATGTGTCGATTCATAGACGCTGGCCGCCAGCTTCAGTTCGCGCTGGGCCTTGTGCAACTCGGTGATGTCAGTGCCGTAGATGTTGACGTAATCGGTGTTGGGGATCGGCACCAAGTTCAGGGATAGGCAGTGGCCGTCCACCTGGCATTCATGGGTATGGATCTGCCGATCCGCCATGACCTCGCGAACCCTGGCGTCCCAGGGGGCTGGCAGCTTGTCGCCCTGCCGGGCGCCCAGCATGGCGAGAAACGGCAAGCTGGCGTCGTTGGCCTGCATGACGATGCCGTTCTCATGCACGCGCAGAACCGGGAAGGGATTTTGCGTCGGGAACAACGCCATCGATTTCTGCTCTTCCTGGGCGCGGCGCAGCATCGTCACGTCCTTGACCAACACCAAACTTGCCAGGCCTTGTCCGCGCAGCTTCAGCCGCTCGAAAATGTGCAATCCGCCGGTTTCGTCTTCCAGCGTGATGTCGCCTTCGTCGTCGGCATCGCCCACGAACTTCTCGATTTCCCCGAATCTTTTGACCATGTCTTGCATGGTGGCGTTTTCGGGCACGACGCCAGCCTCGTCCAGTCGGATGATGCCCACGCCCAGATGGCCGGTCACGTCGTGCAGGACGCGCAATCGCTCCACCTCTGTCTCGGCCTGCATGCGAAAGGCCATATGCTTGAGCTTTTCCTCGGCCTCGCGCTCCAGGCGCGAGCGCGCTTTCATCACCTCGTCGGTCATGCGCTCGATCTGGGTCTCTAATCCTTTCAACTCGTCTTCCTGCTGCTCTTTCTCAAGCGCTGCCCCGAAAGCCTGGCGTGAAAACTGGCTGACCCGTTCGGAAACGCGGTTCAGGCGCCAGATCAAATAGGTCAGTGTAGCGGCAAACAGCAGCGACAAGGTCAGCGCCAGCGAGGCGCGTTGCAGGCGCTCTTGCGAAAGAATCGGCTGGACAAGCAGATTCATGCGCTCCTTGGGGATCAGGGTGGTGAAGTTGGCCCTGATCTCGGAAGCGCCGTAATCGAAGAACTCCTCGCCGGTGACCAGAAAGCGGTCTTCCAAGCGATCGACAAGGGAACCTGACGGCAAGATTTCCGGCTCGGTGCTGGCCAATATCCTTGCCGGATTTCCCCCGGCCAGAATCAGGATGTGGTTCTTGTCTCGAAACAAGCCCTGGCCGCTGAGTAAAAAGCCGTCATCGACCTGGGAAACCAACATGACATAGGCGGCCGTCTGTCCATCGTCGCCCATGATGGGGCTGGCCGAAAAGAGATAGGGAAAGCCGTCGAACATGCGAAGCTGCGCATCCTCGATGGCCACGGCGATCTGGCGCAGATTGATCAGGGCAAGCGCGTCGGGCAATGGTTTGGAGCTTGTGGCGTAGCCGTCCAGGACCAAGCCCGCCGGGTCGAGCACCAGGGCGAAATCGACAGGCGGGAACGAGCGCAGGACGCTTTTTTTGGGAAACCAGGACGGCGTTTTGATCTTGATCCCGGCAGAGAGGTCCACGGGCGGATGGGCGCCGGCCTTGTAAGGGCGGACATGCTTGTCCAGGATATGTTCGCGGGCATAGCCGCTGGCGGCAATGGTTTGCGCCAGAACATGGTGAGAGCGCAGCGAAACGTCGAAGCGCAGGCGGTCTTCATGGGCCTGCACTTCAAGCCGTGCCGCGAACTCGCGCTCGACCAATTCGCGCGTCCTGGCACTTTGGGCGAAGTCCAGAATCAGCCAAATGGGCGTAAGAGCCACAAGGCCCAAAAGCCCCATTTTCGCTACCACGGACAGGCGGCTCAGTTTCTTGAGCAAGTCCCCCATAAGTTCCGCTTATCCTATCTCGCCGACCAACTCGTCATTTTTGAACTTCCAGCCTTTCTTGCGCAGCTCTTGGGCGGAAAGGATTCCGTAATAGGGATCGATGGCGGGCGCGCTGGCAACCAGCGTGGCGGCTAGGTCTTGCGCCTTGGGGTTGACCGCAGGCCCAGCCGTCCAGCTTGTGATTCCCATGACGCGGTAGAAGGGGTAACGCCCTTCGGCCGTCGCTCGCATGTCGGATGGGTGGATGCCGTTCAGTTTCAAGATTTTCACCTGTCCGCGCTGGGCGTTGTCGGCGATGTGATACAGCGTTTCCCAGCCGACCGCGTCCTTTGTCTGCGACACTTCGATAATCATGTCCTTGACGGCGGTCACATCCAGCGCCTGGCGGGCGAAATCGTCGGGATTGCCGATCAGCAGTTTCCAATGGCCGGGCCTCGGCTTGCAATGCAGCCGGGTGATGGCGCGCACCTCGTGCTTGGTGGCGATGCCGCTCATCGGAAGGTCGGACCAGCTTTGGACCGCCCCTGTAAATAAGGCGCGGGCCTGCTCCCAGCTAATGTCGTTCAGCGGGTTGGACGGATGGACGATGATGGCCACCGGGCTGATGCCGATGGTGTGATAGCTGACGCCCGGCAGCCGATCGACGACGCCAGGCGGGCAGCACATGCCGGTGATGTCAGCGCTTTTCTCGCCAAGCGCCGCGCTGGCCAGGCCGCAAGTGCCTTCTTGGGCCGCCAGTTTCAGCCCTTTTTCTTGTCCCCATTTCATGGCGAAGGGCACCAGGGCAGGGAAAATCTGTTGATCGAGGGCCAGCATCAGATCGACGCCTTGCGGGCGCGCGATGGGGCGTTCCATCCAGCTAGGCGGCATCGGGGTCAGGGCGTCGGGCGGGCTGAAAGGCTGGCCGCCCAGGCTTTTGGCCTGCGATGCGGCTGGGTAGGGGCGCATCAAGGCGCTTCCCAGGGCCAATCCGCCTGCCGCCATCAGGAAGCGGCGCCGGGCCAATGGGGACACATTTTGCGAGCTCTGTGAAAAAGCTGGCATTTCAGCCTCCCTGATCTTTCACGCTGTCCATGCCTTTCCAAACCCGAGTCGGCACTGCCCGGTTGCACAAATCTATGTCCTGCTAAGGACCAAACGGGACGGTAGACGAAATTTCGGGTCAGGAAAAACGAAAAAATGTTGAGAATCATGGGATTAAATTATAAAGCGATTAAACTGTGTGAAAACACGCATCTGACTTCCTTAACAGGTCATATCTGGAATGCTTGGTTTCAAGCCCTCTGGGGCGCTTCATGACGGAATTGTCATGGCGGGACTTGCCATGGCTGGCTGGCGTGGTATCTAAGGGCGCCCGAAAGACGCCCAGACATAAGGCCTGCCCATGCCCAAGCGCACAGACATCCGCTCCATCATGATCATCGGAGCCGGTCCCATCGTGATCGGACAGGCCTGCGAATTCGATTATTCGGGGGCCCAGGCCTGTAAGGCGCTGAAGGAAGAGGGTTACCGGGTCATCCTGGTCAATTCGAATCCGGCCACCATCATGACCGACCCCGAATTGGCCGACGCCACCTATATCGAACCGATCACGCCCGAAATGGTGGCGCGCATCATCGAAAAGGAAAGGCCCGACGCGCTTTTGCCCACCATGGGCGGGCAGACGGCGCTGAACACCGCCATGGCGCTGGCCGATGACGGCGTGTTGGAGCGGCTGGGCGTGGAAATGATCGGCGCCAAGCGAGACGTGATCGCCAAGGCCGAGGACCGCCTGCTGTTTCGCGAAGCCATGACCAAGATCGGCCTGGAAAGCCCGATCAGCCAAGTCGTGAAGACGTTGTCCGAAGCCCGCGAAGCCTTGAAGCTGGTCGGCCTACCCGCCATCATCCGCCCCAGTTTCACGCTGGCCGGAACCGGCGGCGGCATCGCCTACAATACCGAAGAATTCGAGCGCATCGTGGCGGGCGGCCTGGCCGCTTCGCCGGTGCATGAAGTGCTGATCGAGGAATCGGTGCTGGGCTGGAAAGAATTCGAGATGGAGGTGGTGCGCGACAACGCCGACAACTGCATCATCATCTGCTCGATCGAGAATATCGATCCCATGGGCGTGCATACCGGCGATTCGATCACCGTGGCCCCGGCGCTGACCTTGACCGACAAGGAATATCAGATCATGCGCGACGCCTCGATCGCCACCTTGCGCGAGATCGGGGTGGATACAGGCGGCTCCAACGTGCAGTTCGCCGTCAATCCCAAGAATGGGCGCATGGTGGTGATCGAGATGAATCCCCGCGTCTCGCGCTCCTCGGCCCTGGCCTCGAAGGCCACCGGCTTTCCCATCGCCAAGGTGGCCGCCAAGCTGGCCGTCGGCTATACGCTGGACGAACTGGCCAACGACATTACGGGCGTCACCCCCGCGTCGTTCGAGCCGACCATCGATTACGTGGTCACCAAGATTCCGCGCTTCACCTTCGAGAAATTCCCCGGCGCCGAGGCGCTGCTGTCGACCTCGATGAAGTCGGTGGGCGAGGCGATGAGCGTGGGGCGCTGCTTTGCCGAGTCCCTGCAAAAGGGCCTGCGCTCGATGGAGACCGGGCTGTCGGGCCTTGACGATATCGAGATCGAAGGCGGCACCGGCAAGGATGCCGTGAAGGCGCAATTGTCAAAGTTCCGTCCCGACCGCCTGTTGGTCATCGCCCAGGCCTTCCGCCTGGGCCTGTCGGTCGAGGAAATCCAGGCGGCCAGCGCCTACGATCCCTGGTTCCTGCGCCAGATCGAGGCCATCGTGAAGGCCGAGGAAGCGATCAAGGTCAAGGGCCTGCCCGGCGACGCCCGCGAATTGCTGCGCTTGAAGGCGATGGGATTCTCGGATGCGCGCCTTTCGAAACTGTCCGGAAAGACCTTGACCGAAGTGGCTTTCCGCCGCGAGGTCTTGAACGTGCATCCGGTCTATAAGCGCATCGACACCTGCGCCGCCGAGTTCGCGTCATCCACCGCCTATATGTATTCGACCTATGAGGGCGACGGCATCGGTCCCGCCGAATGCGAGGCCCTGCCCAGCGACAAGAAAAAGGTGATGATTCTGGGCGGCGGCCCCAACCGCATCGGCCAGGGCATCGAATTCGATTATTGCTGCGTTCACGCCGCCTATGCGCTGGAAGAAGCCGGGTTCGAGACCATCATGGTCAACTGTAATCCGGAAACCGTTTCGACCGATTACGACACGTCCGACCGTCTGTATTTCGAACCCTTGACCGCCGAAGACGTGATCGAGATCGCCAGGGTCGAACAGAGGAAGGGAACGCTTCTGGGCGTGATCGTGCAATTGGGCGGCCAGACGCCCTTGAAATTGTCGCAGGCGCTGGAAAACGCCGGCATTCCCATTCTGGGCACCTCGCCCGACGCCATCGATCTGGCCGAGGACCGCAAGCGTTTCCAGGAATTGCTGGAGCGCCTGAAACTGTTGCAACCCGCCAATGGCACCGCCACCTCGCACGAGGAAGCGCTGAACGCCGCGCACCGCATCGGCTATCCGGTGGTGATCCGCCCCTCCTATGTGCTGGGCGGGCGCGCCATGCGCATCGTCCATGACGACGAGGAACTGGCCATGTACATGCGCGATGCTGTGAAGGTGTCAGGCGACAATCCGGTGCTGGTCGATTCCTATCTGCAAGACGCCATCGAGGTCGATCTTGACGCCATCTGCGACGGCAAGGACGTGTATATCGCAGGCATCATGGAACATATCGAGGAGGCGGGCATCCATTCGGGCGATTCCGCTTGCTCGTTGCCACCCTATTCGCTGAACGGCGCCGTCATCGACGAGTTGAAGAAACAGGCGCGCGCCCTAGCCCTGGGCCTTGAGGTCAAGGGCCTGATGAATGTGCAATTCGCGGTCAAGGATGGAACGGTCTATATCCTGGAGGTCAATCCCCGGGCCAGCCGCACCGTGCCCTTCGTCGCCAAGGCGACGGGCGTGCCGGTGGCCAAGATCGCCAGCCGCGTGATGGCGGGCGAGACTTTGGCTTCGTTCCATTTGGCCGAGAAAACCCTGTCGCATGTGGCGGTGAAGGAAGCCGTTTTCCCCTTCGCCCGTTTCGCCAATGTCGACATCGTGCTGGGACCCGAGATGAAATCGACCGGCGAAGTGATGGGGCTGGATTACAGTTTCCCGGTCGCCTTCGCCAAGTCGCAGATCGCGGCGGGCACCAATCTGCCCTGTCAGGGCACGGTCTTCATTTCGGTGCGCGAAAGCGACAAGCGGGCCGCCGCCGAAATCGGCAAAAGCCTGTCCGACATGGGATTCAAGCTGATCGCCACCACCGGCACGGCGGCCTTTCTGGCCTCCAAGGGGCTTGAGGTGGGGGTGGTCAACAAGGTGCTGGAAGGCAGGCCGCATTGCGTCGACGCCATGCTGTCGGGCCAAGTGCAGTTGGTGATCAATACCACCGAGGGTGCTCAGGCCCTGGCCGACAGCTTCGGAATACGCCGTACCGCCTTGATTAACAACATAGCTCATTACACGACCATGGCCGGGGCCAGGGCAGCCGCCGAGGCCATCGAGGCCATGATTAAGGGAAAACTCGACGTCGCCCCCTTGCAGGCCTACTTCAAGGCGTCCTAAGATATCGCCTGAACAGGCTGCCCCTCTGCTGCGAGCAGAGGGGTGGGGTTGTTTTGTTTTTCCTTTCTTGCAACGGCAGGGGAGCCGGCATGGAAAAGATACCAATGACGCCCGAGGGGCTTTCCCGCCTTGAGGAAGAGCTGCGGAACTTGCGCTCCGCTGAACGGCCGGCGGTTATCCGCGCCATCGCCGAGGCGCGCGAGCATGGCGATCTTTCGGAGAACGCCGAATATCACGCAGCGCGCGAGCGTCAGAGCTTCATCGAAGGGCGCATTGCCGAGCTTGAGGATATTTGCAGCCGCGCCCAGGTCATCGATCCCAAGCAGTTTTCGGGTGACGTCGTGCGCTTTGGCGCTTCAGTCACCTTGGCCGACGAGGATTCCGACGACGAACCCACCTACCGCATCGTGGGCGCTCATGAATCCGACATTTCGAAGGGCTTGATTTCCGTTCACTCGCCCCTGGCCCGCGCCCTGATCGCCAAGAAGCTGGGCGACACGGTGGAAGTGAAAACGCCGTCGGGCATGAAGTCGTACGAAATCGTGAATGTGAAATACGGCTAACCCAGCATCTCCCTGGCCAGCTTGACCGCATCCTTGGCCTCAAGCCGGGCCACGCATTCGTAACGCTCGCCCCGGAACGGCAATTGGCAGTCGCCGATGCAGCCTTGGCAGGGCATGTCGGACACCATTACCCGAAGATTGTCGGGCGCGTAGGCGGGCGCGTGCGGCAGCACTTCGCCGACATAGGCCGCCGCCGATAGCGACAGGGTGGGAACGCCCGACAAGGACGCCAGATGCATGGTGGCGCTGTCGGTAGCGATGACCAATTTGGCGGCCTTGAACAAGGGCAACAATTCCCGGAAGGGCCGTTCGATCACGCCCAGGCGTTCCGCCATCTCCTTGAAATCCGGATTGCGCTCGATGTCGCCCGGACCCGCCAGCAGCTTCAGATCGAAGTCGGAAAATTCCCGCGCCAAGGCTTCCCAGAAATCCGGCAAGGGCTGGCGGTCGCGGCTGGAAGCGAAGGGCGAGAAAAGGATGGTTGGCCGGGCCAGCGCCTCGGGCGGGGCCGACAGATGGCTTTCATGCAGCCGAAGCCTTGGCGCCTCGGGCGGTTGGCCGGTCAACGCCTGGGCCAGATGCAGCCAGCGTTCGATCATGCTGGCTGGCCTTGGGGCGGCGACCAGCTTGGTCAGGCGCTTGGCGTTGGTTTGCAGTTTGTCGCCGAATTTCGGCCAGGGTTTGGGTTCGAAGGCGGCGGAAAAATCCGCGCCATGCGCCGCCGCCGCCAACAGCGCGTCATCCATCCAGGGGTGTCTGCGCCAATCCAGCGAAACCACGCTTCCGACATTCCAGGACCGCACTTGGGCCAGGGTGGCGAAACGGTACCGCCAGTCCTTCATCAGCCGATAGAAATCGACGATCTCAACTTGGATGCCGGGCGGCATGGCAAAGGCGGTTTTTGCCGATTCCTTGCGCAGAAGAAGACGGATGGTTTCGCCAGGGGCAGCAAGGGTGCGAAAGGCGTCGATTGCGCAGGCCAGCAACAGCACGTCGCCCAGGCCGCCCGCCTCGATCAGCAACAGGCCGCTGGGTTTCTTGTCACTGACGCGGGCGGCGCCTGCCTTGACGGCGAGGGGATCGGTCAGCGCCCTTAAACGGCGCAGGGTGATCATGCGACGTGGGTGTTGTGTTCCGTCTCGCCGTCGTCGTCGGCGTTCAGGTCGACCGGAACGCCCGGCTCCATCTTGGAATTGCGAATCGCCAAGGCCGATTTGACGTGGCTGACATTGGGCGCGGCGGTCAATTGGGTGGTCAGGAACTTCTGATAGGCATCCCAATCGCTGGCGACAACCTTCAGAAGAAAGTCCGTTTCACCGGCCAACATGTGGCATTCGCGCACCTCCGGCCAACTGGCGACCAGCGCTTCGAAGGACTTCAGGTCATGGTCGGCCTGGCTCGACAAGCCGACATGCGAGAAGACGGTGACGTGATAACCCAAGGCCTGGGGGTCGACTTCGGCGTGATAGCCCCGAATATAGCCAGCCTCTTCCAACGCCCTGACGCGACGCAAACATGGCGGGGCGGAAATGCCAGCCCGCTTCGCCAGTTCGACATTCGTCATTCGGCCATCTTCCTGCAAATCGTGCAGGATACGCCGGTCAATCCGGTCCAGTTTAACCCGCTGCATGGAAATCCTTGGAACGCCAATCCCCTTGTTTGTGAAATTATATTATAACGCCAATTCCTATCCGCCAAGCCCCTTCGCACATGCAACGAAAGAATCATGCGCTGGCTATTTATGATGAATACATAAATATCAATTGGCTAGAGTATTTATTAGAACCAAATGAAAGGCTTGTTTTTCCAAGCGCTCTTGCCTAAAGTGCCAGAGTCTTTCCTCCCCAATTCCTTGATGGAGACTTCCCGTATGTCCGAATGCTGCAATTCCGTTGGCGTCCTTGTCGGCAAGCCCGCCCCCGATTTCACCGCTCCGGCCGTGATGCCCAGCAATGAAATCAATCCTTCCTTCAATCTGAAGGCTTATCTGGCTGGCAGCTACGGCTTGGTTTTCTTTTGGCCGCTCGACTTCACCTTCGTCTGCCCTTCGGAAATTCTGGCGCATGACCACCGCGTCAAGGCCTTCGAGGAGCGCAACACCAAGCTGATCGGCGTGTCGATCGATTCGCACTTCACGCATCTGGCCTGGAAGAATACGCCGGTCGAGAAGGGCGGTCTTGGCCAGGTTCAGTTCCCCATGGTGGCCGACATCAACCAGTCGATCTGCAAAAGCTACGGCGTGCAGTTGCCGGGCGGCATGGCGCTGCGTGGTACCTTCCTGATCGATAAGAACGGCGTTGTGCAGTCGCAGCATGTGAACAATCTGCCGCTGGGCCGCAATGTCGATGAAGCGCTGCGTTTGGTCGATGCGCTGCAATTCACTGAGCAGCATGGCGAAGTCTGCCCGGCAGGCTGGCAGAAGGGCAAGCCAGGCATGAAGGCCGATCCCAAGGGCGTTGCCGACTACCTGGCCAAGCACGCCAAGGATCTGTAAACCTGCCCGTTCAGAGATGAAAAGACGGGCCGGGGCGTTGCTCCGGCCCGTTTTGCGTTCAGCATGCCTTGCCTGATGGGCCTGGGCTTTCTATTCTAAGACAAGCAAACGAAAAACAAGGGGTTCGGCGGATGGCCACCAAACATACGAGAATTCTAATTCTGGGTTCGGGGCCTGCTGGCCTGACGACGGCGATCTATGCCGCCCGGGCGAATATGAAGCCGATCCTGCTGGCCGGTCTGCAACCGGGCGGGCAGTTGACCATCACCACCGATATCGAGAACTTTCCCGGCTTCGCCGAGCCGGTGGGCGGTCCTTGGCTGATGGAGCAGATGCAGCAGCAGGCCGAAAATGTGGGAGCCGAGATCGTTTACGATCTGGCCATGAAAGTGGACTTGTCCAAACGCCCCTTTACCGTCACAGCGGATTCGGGCGATGTCTTCACAAGCGACACGCTGGTGATTTGCACCGGCGCCTCGGCCAAGTGGCTGGGCATTCCCACCGAGAAGGCCTTCCAGGGCTACGGCGTTTCCGCCTGCGCCACCTGCGACGGTTTTTTCTTTCGCGGCAAGGAAGTTGCCATCGTGGGCGGCGGCAATACGGCGGTGGAAGAGGCGATCTACCTTACCAATCATGCATCGAAGGTGACGCTGATCCATCGCAGGGATTCGCTTCGCGCCGAGAAGATCATGCAAGACCGCATGTTCGCCAACCCGAAGATCAGCGTGATCTGGGACACGGTGGTCGAGGAAGTGGTGGGCGACGCCAATCCGCCGTCGATGACCGGCCTTAAGCTCAAGAATGTGAAGACCAACGAGACCAGCCTTTTGAAGGCGGATGGCTTGTTCGTCGCCATCGGCCATTCGCCTAACACCGAATTGTTCAAGGGCGTGCTGGACATGGACGGCGAGGGATATCTCATCACCCAGCCTGGCAGCGTCGCCACCAATGTCCCCGGCGTTTTCGCGGCAGGCGATGTGCAAGACAAGATCTATCGTCAGGCGGTGACGGCCGCCGGAACCGGATGCATGGCCGCCATCGAGGCCGAGCGCTTCATGATCTTGAACGGCGGCCACTGATGTCCAACATGGACTGGGACAAACTTCGGGTCTTTCACGCGGTGGCGGAAGCTGGCAGCTTCACCCATGCGGGAGAGACCTTGAATTTGAGCCAGTCCGCCGTCAGCCGTCAGATCAGCGCGTTGGAAGAAAGCCTGGGCGTTACGCTTTTCCACCGCCATGCGCGCGGCTTGATCCTGACCGAACCTGGCGAGTTGCTGTTTCGCACGGCGCGCGAGGTCTTCGCCAAGTTGGCGATGACCGAGGCCCAACTGGCCGAGGGCAAGGACCATCCGCAAGGCCCCTTGAAGATCACCACCACCGTCGCTTTCGGCACATTGTGGCTGACGCCGCGCATCCGCGAATTCCTGGATCTTTATCCCGACATCACGGTGTCGATGGTGCTGGACGACGGCGAGTTGGACTTGTCGATGCGCCAGGCCGATGTGGCGATCCGCATGCAGCCGCCCCGCCAGCATGATCTGGTGCAGCGCCATCTGATGACCATGCGCCATAAAGTGTATGCCGCACCCGACTACCTGAAGAAGTACGGCATGCCGCGCAGCCCGGCCGAGTTGGACAAGCACCGCATCGTGGTTTACGGCGAAGTGGGGACTTTGCCGATTGCCGACGTGAACTGGCTTTTGGAAGCGGGCGCCAACCCGGAAAAACCCAGGCGGGCGGCTTTGACGGTCAATAACATCTACGGCATCTTCAAGGCGGTGCTGTCGGGCGTGGGTCTGGCGGCGTTGCCTGATTACATGTCGCAGGAAGCCAACAATCTGGTCGAGGTCTTGCCCGAGTTGGAAGGCCCGCCGATCGAAGCCTATTTCGTCTATCCCGAGGAGTTGCGCAATTCAAAGCGCATCTCGGTCTTTCGCGATTTCCTGCTGCGCAAGATCACCGAACAGGGACACGGGAAGGGCTGATGCCATAAGCCATTGACTTATGTAAGCCACTGGCTTATAATTTCTTCATGTTCGAGTGGGACGAAAGCAAAAGCGAAGCGAACTTTCTGTCACGGGGTTTCGACTTCGCCTATGCGTCTCTCATCTTCGAAGGCCCCACGCTTGAGAAGGACGATCTTCGTGCCGCTTATGGCGAGCGGCGCATTCAAGCTGTCGGGCGCGTGGGAGAAGACTTCCTTTTTGTTGTCTATACGTGGCGGAGCGGCGTGCGCCGGATCATTTCAGCAAGGCCTGCCAGCAGGAGAGAACGCGATGGCTATTGTCAGATATACGGCGGCGGAAGCGAAGGCCAAGGCCCGAGTGAACCGGAACCTGCTTAAGGAAACGTCCGAAAAGAATATCGCCAGGTATGCTGAAGAAGACGGCACGAATCCCAAAGGCGAGGATTTCGTGAATGCTTTGGCCGAAGGGCGCGCCCGCAAAGTGATGCCGCTCGATGTGGCGGCCATCCGCAAGAAGACGGGGCTGTCCCAAGAGCGCTTTGCTTACGCTTTTCAGATCAGCCCGCACACGCTGCGCAATTGGGAACAGGGACGGCGCGTTCCCGAAGGTCCCGCCCGCGCCCTGTTGCTCGCCATCGACCGCGATCCCGAAGCGGTTACCCGCGCTCTGGCGGCGTGAAAGGCTCTAAGTTAAACAAACACCATCGCGCCATTGCTAGAAGCGTCGGCCAAGAAAGTGACGACGCCGCCCAGCGCCACCGGCACGTCCGCGCGCAAGTCGCTATGGTCGATGCCCAGCGCCTTCAGGCCCATTTCGCAGACCTGAAACGTCACGCCCAGCGCGATGCAGGCTTCCAGCAGTTCCTCGAAGGCGCCGATGCCGCGTTTCTTGAACATCTCATCCATGGCACTGGCCGAGGCGGCTTCCTCGCTGGGCAGTTTTCGCCAGCCATCGCCGGTCAGCAAGGCTCGGGCAGCACCCATGGTGAAGAACAAGGTGACCGGGGTGTTGGAAGCGATGGCGGCCCCGGCCATCACCAGCGCGTAATGCACGCGCTCGAACTGGCCCGAGAAGACCACGATGGACAGTTTGTCAGGCGGCGGCGCAGGCATGACCGGTGTAATCCTGGCTGGACAGATCTAGGATGGTCGGATGATCGCCGCACAGTTGGCAGCCCGGGTCGCGCTTCACCTTGATCTTGCGCATCTCGCAAGAAAGCGCATCGACCATGACCAGCGATCCCGACAAGGATTCGCCGATGTTCAACAATTCCTTCAGGGTTTCCGTGGCCTGCATGGCCCCCATCCAGCCCGCGATGGCCCCCAACACGCCCGCCTGCGCGCAAGAGGGAATGCTTTCCGGCGGCGGCGGTTCCTTGAAGATGCAGCGATAGCAAGGCCCGCCGGCATGCGTCTTGTAGACCGACAACTGGCCGTCAAAGCGAAGAATGGCGGCCGAGACCAACGTTTTCCTTGCAAGATGGCAGGCGTCGTTGACCAGAAAGCGGGTGGCGAAATTGTCCGAGCCGTCGCAAATCACGTCATAGCGCGCAAGCAGGTCCAGCGCGTTCTCGGGGCTTAAGCGCAGACGGTGGGCTTCGACCGCGACGTCGGGATTCAGTCGATTCAGCGTGCGCTTCGCACTTTCCACCTTGGACTGGCCGACATCTTCGGTACCGTGCAATATTTGGCGCTGAAGGTTCGACAGATCGACCATGTCGTCGTCGATGACGCCAATCGTGCCCACGCCAGCGGCGGCCAGATACATGGCGACGGGAGAACCCAAGCCGCCCGCGCCAATCACCAGAACTTTCGACCGCAGCAGTTGCGCCTGACCCGTGCCCCCCACTTCGTTCAAGATGATGTGGCGGGCATAGCGGAGAATCTGCTCGTCGGTAAAATCCATCACTCGTCTTCGAACAAGGGGGTCGATAGATAACGTTCGACGAAGCTGGGTAGAATGACGACGATCATCTTGCCTTTCATGTCGGGACGGCAGCCGATTTCAAGCGCAGCGGCCAAAGCGGCGCCCGATGAAATGCCGACCGGCAAGCCCTCTAGCTTGGCGGCCTTGCGGGCCACGGCGAAGGAGGTTTCGTTGCTGATTTGCAAAATTTCATCGACCAACCCGCGATCCAGCACGCCCGGCACGAAACCGGCGCCGATGCCCTGAATCTTGTGCGGCCCCGGCGCGCCGCCTGACAGGACGGGGCTGTCTTCGGGTTCCACAGCGATCATGCGCAGGCTTGGCTTCTTGGCTTTCAAAGCCGCTCCAATGCCGGTCAGCGTGCCGCCGGTGCCGACGCCGGAAATCACCATGTCGACGCCGCCATTGGTGTCTTTCCAGATTTCCTCGGCGGTGGTGCGTTTGTGAATTTCCGGGTTGGCCGGGTTTTCGAACTGCTGGGGCATAAAGGCCCCTTTCGTCGCCTTGACCACTTCCTCGGCCTTCAATACCGCGCCGCGCATGCCCTTGGAAGCGGGGGTCAAGATGATTTCAGCGCCCAGATGGGCCAGCATCTTGCGCCGCTCGATCGACATGCTGTCGGGCATGGTCAGGATCAGCTTATAGCCCTTGGCGGCGCAGACGAAGGCCAGCGCGATGCCCGTATTGCCCGAAGTGGGTTCGACGATCACGTCGCCAGGCTTGATCTTGCCTGCCTGTTCGGCGGCTTCGATCATCGCCAGTCCGATACGGTCCTTGACCGAAGACAGCGGATTGAAGAATTCGCATTTGCCAAGAATGATCGCCCCGGCGCCCGCGTCGGCAGCCAGTTTGGGCAGGCGGATCAACGGCGTCGCGCCGATGGTGTCAACGATGCTGTCGTAAATGCGTCCGCGAAACTCAGGAGCTTGGTTGGAAGAGGACGTCATGGCGCGTTTCCTTCTTTCTTTGACTTAAATGGCGAAGTCGAGCTTGTTCTCGGCTTCGCTGGCAATTCCGGTGCGGTAGGCCAGCATGCACAGATCGTCGATCGAGATGGATTCGAGCCTGGACATGATCTCATCTTGCTGCTTGAACCACATGGGTCGGATGACCTGGCGGCCCAGTTCCGATCCCGGCATGTCCTGGTAGGGGTCGTTGGCCATTTCAAGGGCGCTGACCACGCGCACGATTTCGCCCACCGTGATGCGCCGTCTCTCGCGGGCCAGCCGATAGCCGCCCTTGGGGCCGCGCACGCCGGTCAGGATGCCGCTGCGCACCAGTTGCTGAAGCGTCTGTTCGAGATAACGCCTGGGAATGCCCTGGCGTCTGGTGATCTCGCGGCTTTGCACCGGCTCGCCGCCCGCGTGATAGGCGATGTCGAGCACCGCTTCGATGGCAAAAAGCATTTTCTTGGATGGCTTAAGCATCATGCCTCCTTATTGATTACGTTCCGGTCGAGCCGAAGCCGCCGGTTCCTCGTGCGCTGTCTTCCAACTTTTCCGCCTCCAGCAGGGAGATGCGGGTGACGGGCGCAATCACCATCTGGGCGATGCGCATGCCCCGCGTGATGGTGAAGGGGTCGCCCGACAGATTGATCAGAATGACCTGCACCTCGCCCCGGTAGTCGGCGTCGATGGTGCCGGGCGAGTTGAGAACGGTAATGCCGTTCTTCAGGGCCAGCCCCGAACGCGGGCGGATTTGCGCCTCGAACCCATGCGGCAGCTCGATGGCGAATCCCGTGGGCACGGCCGCGCGCTGGCCAGACCCCAGAACCAAGTCTTGGGTGACTGCGGCGGGCAAATCCAGCCCTGCGGCATGAAGAGTGGCATAGCTGGGCAGAGGGATGTCCTTGCCATGCGGCAAGCGTTGGATCATGGCCGTGCTCATGACTTTTTCCCCTTGCTGGCCGAGGGCTTCAAGGCGCTGGCGATCCTGCCCGCCAATTCCGTTCCGATATCGGCTTTGCTCATCCTGGGCCAGCTTTCGATTCCATCACGGGTGATCAGATGCACCTGATTCATGTCGCCGCCGAAGGTGCCCGTCCCTTCCGAGACGTCATTGGCCAGAATCCAATCGGCCCCCTTGGCCTTCAATTTCTCTTGCGCGAAGGCCGACAGTTTCTGCGTTTCGGCGGCGAAACCGATGACCAGTCGGGGTCGGTTCTTCTTCAAGGCGGACAGGGTTGCCAGAATGTCGGGATTGGTCGCCAGTTCAAGCGCTGGCGGGGCCGCTCTCTTGGCCTTTTTCATCTTGTCCTTGGCGGGCGCTTTTACTTTCCAGTCGGCAACGGCGGCGGCGCAGATGGCGATGTCGGCGGGCAGGGCGCCAAGACAGGCGGCCAGCATTTGCTCGGCGGTTTCGACGTGTTGCGTGCGAAGGCCGGTCGGGTCGGGAAGTGAAACCGGACCCGACACCAGCGTCACCTCGGCCCCGGCCTTGGCCAGCGCCATGGCGATGGCATGGCCTTGCTTGCCCGAGGAACGGTTGGCGATGTAACGAACCGGATCGATCGGCTCGTGCGTGGGGCCGCTGGTGACCAGGGCGCGAAGGCCGGATAGCGGGCCGGATGCGAACTGGGCTTCGATGGCGGCAAGAATGTCTTGCACGTCGGCCAAGCGACCGGCGCCGACTTCGCCGCAAGCCAAATCGCCCGCTTGCGGCCCTACGCATGCGCAGCCGCGAGACAGCAGCAGCTTCAGGTTGGCTTGGGTGGCCGGATGCTCCCACATGGCCGTGTTCATCGAGGGGGCCAACAAGATCTGCTGGCGGGTAGCCAGCAAGACAGCCGTGGCCAGATCATTGGCCATGCCAGCGCCCATGCGGGCCATCAGATCGGCGGTGGCTGGGGCCACAAGGATCAAATCGGCCTCGCGCGCTAGGCGGATATGGCCCATTTCGATCTCGTCGGTCAGGGAAAACAGATCCTGATGAACCTTCTCGCCGGTCAGGGCGGCCATTGAAAGCGGCGTGACGAAGCGGGAACCCGCCTCGGTCAGCACGCATCTGACCCTGGCGCCCCGTTCCATTAACCGCCGGGCCAAGTCCAATGTTTTGTAGGCGGCAATGCCGCCCGCAACGATAAGAAGGATTTGTTTTCCAGAAAGCATGTGCCCCGCGCGATCAATATTCCACAATCCGCCGTGTTGTTAGAATAGATTTAACGCCCATCTTAGCGCAAGGGCCAAGTGTGAAATATTTATATCTTACGTAGCGTCAAGTTAATGATGGGGTGGTTATTTAAGGAATAGGAAGACCAAGAGAATGGCCGCCGCTACCCAGGCCAGCGAGCAGGCCGAGCAAACTTTGCGTTTATGTCCTGATTTCAAGGCTCCAAGCGTGTCGGGATGCAGCTTGATTCCCTGACTGGACAGCATGCCTGCCACTTTTTGGCCCTGGGAAATGATATGGGGCAGGCTGGCGATGCCGCCCGCCGTCCCCGTTACGGCCTCCTTGAGGCGGGCCAACGGCCCCAGGTGATCGGCCATCCAACCCTGAACCATGGGCTGGGCCAGCATCCACATATTCAGGTCGGGGCACAGGCTGCGCCCGACCCCTTCGGTGACCAGCATGCTTTTCTGGAGCAGCAGCAACTGAGGCTGAACTTCCATCTCGAACGTCTCGGTAATCTGGAACAACTGGCCCAGTAGCCGGGCCAGGGAAATTTCGGAAAGCGGGCGGCCTAGGATGGGTTCGGCGATCGAACGGCAGGCCTGGGCGAAGGTTTCGACCGACTTGTGGCCCGGCACGTAGCCCGCCTCGAAATGAACTTCGGCGGCGCGCTTGTAATCGCCGGTCAGGAAGCCCAGCAACATTTCGCCCAGATAGCGGCGGGTGGAAAGGTCCAAACGGCCGGTGATGCCGAAATCGACGGCGATCAGATTGCCGTTCGCATCGACGAACATGTTGCCGGGATGCATGTCGGCGTGAAAGAAGCCGTCGCGGAAGACCTGATTGAAAAAGGCGGCGGCGGCCTTCTCGACCAGCACCTTGGGATCGAAACCGGCCTCGATCAGGCGTTCGCGTTCGTCGACCGGAATGCCGTGCACGCGTTCGAGGGTCAGGACGCGTTTGGCGGTGCGCGTCCAATCGACCTCGGGAATGTTGAAACTGTCGTCGCTGGCGAAATTCTCGGCCATTTCGGCAGCGGCGGCGGCTTCGAAGCGCAAATCCATTTCCAGCAGCACCGTCTCTTCGATGGTGCGCACGGTTTCAATGGGTTTCAGGCGACGAAGCTGGGGTTGGGTGGCTTCCACGATTTCCGCCAGCCAAAGCAGGAAATCGAGATCGCGGGCGAAGGCCTGTTCGATGCCGGGGCGCAACACCTTGACCGCCACTTCGCGACCTTCGACGGTGACGGCGAAATGTACCTGCGCGATGGAAGCCGCCGCCACCGGCACATCGTCGAAACTGGAATACAGGCTGTCTAGGGGTTGGGCCAGTTCGGCCTCGATGGTGGCTTTGGCCTGGTCGCTGGGGAAGGGATCGAGGCGGTCTTGCAGTTCCGACAGATCGGCGGCGATTTCGTCGCCCAACAGGTCCGAGCGCGTGGACAGGGTTTGTCCGAATTTGATGAAGCTGGGACCCAGTTCGATCAGGGCGGCGGCCAGCCGCTGGCCGGGCCTGCCCGGCGCCTTTCGCCAATTGGTGAGCTTGACCAGAAGCGCTACCTGATGGCCGATGCCGAAATGGTCCAGCAGAAATAGGGCGTCATGACGCGCCAGGACGCGGGCGATATGAATCAGGCGGGAAAAATTGCGGACGAAACGGATCATTTGCTATCGCCCCTCAAGCGCCGGGCGCGTTTCTCCGAAACGCTAGGCTCCCGCGCGCACCGGCGCGCGCGCGTGCCTTGCACGCGAGACTTCCTGTTCGCATTTCTGGGCGTTCCCAAGTCCTTCACAGTCGCCACGCCGAATGGATGGCGGCGATGCCGCCCGACAGGTTGCGATAGCGGGCCTGCTCCAGCCCAGCCTCTTCCATCATCGAGACCAGTTCTTCCTGGGCCGGGAAACGGCGGATGCTTTCGGCCAGATACTGATAGGCCTCGGCGTCGCCCGCCACTTTGGAACCCAGCCAGGGCAGGACCGAAAAGGAATAGGTATCGTAAATCTTGTCGAATACCGGCAAGACGACGCGGCTGAATTCCAGGCAGAAAAAACGTCCGCCGGGCTTCAAGACGCGTTTGGCTTCGGCCAGGGCCAAGTCGATATGCGTAACGTTGCGAAGACCAAAGGCGATGGTGTAGGCGTCCAGGCTGGCGCTGGGCAGCGGAAGACGTTCGGCGTCGCCCACCACCCAGTCAAGTCCCTGCAAATAGCCTTTGTCGATGGCTCGCTCGCGGCCCACCTTCAGCATTTCCGCATTGATGTCGCAAACGGTCACCTGTTCGCCGCCGCGATCCAGGAAGCGAAAGGCGATGTCGCCCGTGCCGCCGGCGACGTCCAGCAGATGCTCGCCCGGACGGGGTTTGACGGCGTCGATGAAGGCGTTCTTCCAAAGCCGGTGGATGCCCAGGCTCATCAGGTCGTTCATCAGGTCGTAGCGGGGCGCTACGGAATCGAAGACGGCCCTGACCAGCGAGGCCTTTTTGGCCTCTTCCACGGTCTGAAAGCCGAAATGGGTGGTCTGCGGTCGTTCATTCATGGGGGAAACATACATTAACTTTTGGCCAAGTCCCTATATTAATATGCAAAGAGGGGTTCGGCGCCACTCGGGGCTTGACGCGCCCTGTTTCGCGGACTATAAACCGCGCTCTTTTTAATCGATGACCGGACGGGTTTTAAAGTCATGGCCAACCACAAGTCGGCAAAGAAGCGCATCCGCCAGACGGCGCGCCGCACTGAAGTCAACACGGCCCGCATGAGCCGTATCCGCACCTTCGTCAAGAAGGTTGAAGCCGCTATCGGCGCGGGCGACAAGGCCGCCGCCCAGGCCGCCTTCAAGGAAGCGCAGCCTGAAATGGCGCGTGGCGTGACCAAGGGCGTTCTGCACAAGAACACCGTGTCGCGCAAGATTTCGCGCTTGGCCAAAAGCGTCAAGGCGCTCGGCTAACATCAACTGAAAAACGCCTGAAAATGGGACGCGCTCGAGACATCGAGCGCGCCTTTTTCTTTTCTCAAAAAGAATCAGCGTCAAGGCTAAAAATTTTTCTCAGCCTGCGTCGTGCGCCTCTTGCCATCACGCCGAGTCGCGAGTAAAGTCCGACCCCTCGCCAGCGAGTCGGAGACTCACACAGCAAAGAAATATAAAATGTTGAACCGCCTAGAAATAGGTCGCTTATTTTGCAGAATGCGAAGTATCCATTTGAATGTTTAAACTTTACTTAATGTCGTTCGAATTTGTTCGTTTGTTGTATTCAAAAAAGCAATAAGGGGCGCTGAAGCGCTCCGGCTCTTGGAAGAAGATTCCGCCAGGGTGGGGGTAAGCTTTCGCCAGGAGGGTCTTGCGTTCCGTAGCTCCGAGGGGCGGGACGCGCGGAAGGCGGGCGGCGTCCATGTCATGGACTGCTGGTTAGTACGGGCGTAGTTGAGAGGGCGGAGAAGGGGATGGATGTGTCGGCGAAAGTGCTGTCGACGAAAGACCGGTCGCAAGCGGGCATTGGGGGTCTGAGCGAAGAAAAGCGTTGGGAGAAGGTTCGCACCCGTCTGCGTGACGAGGTGGGCGAGGCCGCTTTCAAAAGCTGGTTGGCTCCCGTTGACATCAAGGATGTCCGAGATGGTCGTTTGCGGCTGAACGCGCCTTCGCGCATGGTGCGCGATTGGGTGCAGACCCATTATGCCGACCGCATCCGCGCCCTGTGGGGCGCCGAAGCGCCTGGCGTGCACAAGGTCGAAGTGGCCATCGCGCCGCCCAGGGCCAAGGTGCCGCCGATTCCGGAAACCGTTCCCGCCGTCGTCGGGCGCAACATCGAAGCGCGCGAAGCAGCCAAGGAAGCCGGTCAGCCGGCGCCGGTTCTGGCCAGCGATGCCGATCGCGATGGCCTAGGCGCCCAGTTGGACGCCCGCTACACCTTCGACAATTTCGTGGTTGGAAAGCCCAACGAATTCGCCCATGCCGCCGCCCGGCGCGTGGCCGAAAGCAAGACGCCCGCCTTCAATCCCCTGTTCCTTTACGGTGGCGTGGGCTTGGGCAAGACGCATCTGATGCATGCCATCGCCTGGGAAATCCGCAGCCGCGATCCGCAGCGCAGCGTGCTTTATCTTTCCGCCGAAAAGTTCATGTACCGTTTCGTGCGCGCACTGCGCCATCAAGACATCATGGCCTTCAAGGAACAGTTCCGCTCGGTCGACGTGCTGATGATCGACGATGTGCAGTTCATCAGCGGCAAGGATTCGACGCAGGAAGAATTCTTCCACACCTTCAACGCCCTGGTGGATCTGGGGCGCCAGATCGTGGTGTCGGCCGACAAGTCGCCTTCGGACCTTGAAGGCCTGGAAGAGCGCTTGCGCTCGCGCCTGGGCTGCGGTCTGGTCGCCGACATCCATGCCACCAGCTATGAATTGCGCCTTGGCATCCTTCAATCCAAGGCCGAGCAGATGGGCGTCGACGTTCCGCCCAAGGTCATGGAATTCCTGGCCCACAAGATCACCTCGAACGTGCGCGAGTTGGAAGGCGCTTTGCGCCGCGTGACCGCCCATGCCCAGTTGGTCGGGCGTTCGATCACCCTGGAAAACACCCAGGAAGTTCTGCACGACATCCTGCGCGCCTCGGATCGACGCATTACCATCGAGGACATCCAGAAACGCGTGGCCGAGCATTTCAACATTCGCCTTTCCGACATGTCGTCGGCCAGACGCGCCAGGGCGGTTGCTAGGCCCCGGCAGGTGGCGATGTATCTGGCCAAGCAGTTGACCAGCCGCTCGTTGCCCGAGATCGGACGCAAATTCGGCGGGCGCGATCACACCACGGTGATTCACGCCGTGCGCAAGGTCGAGGAACTGGCCAGCCGCGATAGCGGCTTCGCCGAGGATGTCGAGCTGCTGCGCCGGATGCTGGAAGGCTAAACCTCCTTCTAAATCAGCGATCTAAAACGACCTCCGAGTCGCTTGCCGGGGGCAAGAAAGGGCTTCGCCTTGGCCTAACCCGTTGCTATACTCATCGCCCTTTTAGGGGATGCGAATCGGGACAGGAGTGGAAACCAGCCATGAAGCTGACCATTGAACGCGCAGCGCTTTTGCGTTCGCTCAATCATGTGCAAAGCGTGGTCGAGCGGCGCAACACCATACCCATCCTGTCCAATGTGAAGCTGGAAGCCAAGGGCGCAGGCCTGTCGCTCAACGCCACCGACATGGATCTCGACATCGTTGGCCAAGTGGCGGCTGAAGTGGCAAGGCCCGGCGAGACGACGGCGCCCGCCCATACGCTGTATGAAATCGTGCGCAAACTGCCCGAGGGATCGCAAGTCGAGATCGAGGAATCGGGCGAAGGCCAGATCACCTTGAAGTCGGGCCGCTCGAAATTCACGCTGGCCACTTTGCCGGTCGCCGACTTTCCGGTGATGAGCGGCGGCGAATTGCCGCACGAGTTCCAACTGGCCGCCGAAGAACTGAGATCCTTGATCGACCGCACGCGCTTCGCCATCTCGACCGAGGAAACGCGCTACTACCTGAACGGCATCTATCTGCATGCGGCGAAAAGCGACGGCATTCCGGTCTTAAGGGCCGTGGCCACCGACGGTCATCGTCTGGCCCGCGTCGAAGTGCCCTTGCCCGAAGGAGCCGAGGGCATTCCCGGCATCATCGTGCCCAGAAAGACGGTTGGCGAGTTGCGCAAGCTGATCGACGAAACCGAAAAGCCGATCCGCATCGGACTGTCGGATTCCAAAATCCGCTTCTCGTTCGATGGCGCCGTGCTCACCAGCAAGCTGATCGACGGCACCTTCCCCGACTATGAGCGCGTCATTCCGTCCGACAACGACAAAACCATCGAAGCCAGCTGCAAGGAATTCGCAGCCGCCGTCGATCGCGTCTCGGCCATTTCGACCGAAAAGTCACGTGCCATCAAACTGGCCGCCGTCAAGGGCATGCTGACCCTGTCGGCCTCGAGCGCCGAGAATGGCAGCGCGGTGGAAGAGTTGGAAGCCAGCTATGACGGCCCCGCCATCGAGATCGGTTTCAACTCGCGCTATCTGATGGACATTCTGGCCCAGATCGAGGGCGATGCCGTGCGCCTTGACCTGGCCGACGCCGCTTCGCCCACCGTGGCCAGGGAAGTCGCCGACGGCAGCGCCATCTATGTTCTGATGCCGATGCGCGTATGAGCGCCAAGATGTTGATGCGCGTTTGATCGAGCCGGGCCAGTCCATTCCCTCCTTGGCGGTGGTTCGGCTGCGATTGACCGGGTTTCGTTCCTACGGCCATCTGGCGCTTGATCCCGAAAGGCGGCCGGTGGCGCTGTTCGGCCCCAACGGGGCGGGCAAGACCAATCTGCTGGAGGCCGTGTCGCTGTTGGCGCCGGGCCGGGGGCTTCGCCGGGCCAGACCGCAGGACTTGGCGCAGAAGGACGGTGCTGGCGGCTGGGCGGTGGCGGCATCCTTGGTTTGCGGCGCTGAGCGATATGAGGTCGGCACCGGTTTCGAACCGGCGGATGGCGAGCGCAGGCAGGTGCGGATCGATGGTCAATCGGCCAGGGGGGCGACGGCGCTTTCCGGATTTTCCGCCGCCGTGTGGCTGACGCCCGCCATGGATCGTTTGCTGGCCGAAGGGCCGGGGGCGAGGCGCAAGTTGCTGGACCGCGTGGCCTTCGGTTTCGATCCCGGCCATGCCGGGCGGGTAACGGCCTATGAAAAGGCGATGAGCGAGCGGGCGCGCTTGCTGACCGGGCAGGGCATGAAGGCCGACGCGGCCTGGCTGTCGGGGTTGGAAGAGATCATGGCCGCCAAGGGCGTCGCGGTGGCGGCGGCAAGGCGCGAAGCGGTCAGGCGGCTGCAAGAGGCGATGGCGCAAGGCCCCGACAGTTTCCCCCGCCCCCAATTGGGTTTGGCGGGGTCGGTCGAGGAGGATTTGCAGACCAGCCCGGCCGTGGAAGTGGAAGACAAGTTGCGCGACGGCCTAAGGCAGGCGCGCCCGCGCGACCGGGAAAGTGGCGGCGCATCGCTAGGGCCGCACCGCAGCGATCTTGTGGTGCGCCATGCGGCCAAGGACATGTCGGCAGCACTTTGCTCGACCGGCGAGCAAAAGGCGCTGCTGGTGTCGTTGGTGCTGGGCTGGGCCAGGGCGTTGGCGGATGCCAGGGGCTTCGTGCCCCTGGTGCTGCTGGATGAGGTTGCGGCGCATCTGGATGAACTCCGGCGCGCCCAGTTGTTCGAAGCGTTGGACGATCTTGGCGCCCAGACATGGGCCACGGGAACCGACGCGCATCTTTTTTCCGCCTGGGGGGCGCGCGCGCAATTGTTTCGCGTCGAAGCCGGGCGGGCGACCATTATGAACTGACGGGTGATACGCATGTCGAGCGAGCCTTCCAATCCTTCGCAAGCCAACGCTTCCGATTACGATGCCGATTCCATCAAGGTGCTGCATGGGCTGGACGCCGTGCGCAAGCGCCCCGGCATGTATATCGGCGACACCGACGACGGCACCGGCCTGCATCACATGATTTACGAAATCGTCGACAACGCCATCGACGAGGCGTTGGCGGGCTATGCCGACCATGTGACGGTGACGCTGAACGGCGACGGTTCGGTCACCGTCACCGACAACGGGCGCGGCATTCCTTGCGGCTGGAACGAGACCGAGGGCAAATACGCCATCGAAATCGTCTTCACCGAATTGCATGGCGGCGGCAAGTTCGACCAGAATTCCTACAAGGTCTCGGGCGGCTTGCACGGCGTCGGCGCCTCGGTGGTCAACGCGCTTTCGGAACGGCTGGAATGCACCGTCGAGCGCGAGGGCAAAACTTATTACATCGCCTGGAAGCACGGCCTGATCGACAAGCCGTTGACGGTGATCGGCGAAGCCGCCACCGGTCGCGGCACGTCCGTCACCTTCAAGCCTTCTGCCGAAACCTTCACCATGGTCGAGTTCGACTTCCCCACCCTGGAACATCGGTTGCGCGAACTGGCCTTCTTGAATTCCGGCGTGCGGCTGATCCTGACCGACGCCCGCCACGGCGAGGAAAAGAAGATAGAACTGTATTACGAGGGCGGCATCGAAGCCTTCGTGCATTACCTTGACCGGTCGAAGACGGCTGTCATTCAAACCCCGATCGCCATCAAGGGCGAGAAGGACGGCATCACGGTCGAACTGTCGATGGAATGGAACGACAGCTATCACGAGACCATGCTGTGCTTCACCAACAACATCCCGCAGCGCGACGGCGGCACGCATTTGGCCGGTTTCAGGGCGGCGCTGACCCGCACCGTCAACGCCTATGCGGTCGATACCGGCATCGCCAAAAAGGAAAAAGTGGCGCTGTCGGGCGACGACATGCGCGAAGGACTGACCTGCGTTCTGTCGGTCAAGGTGCCCGATCCGAAATTCAGCTCGCAGACCAAGGACAAGCTGGTTTCAAGTGAAGTGCGCCCGGTGGTGGAAGGCATCGCGGGCGACAAGCTGGCCCAGTGGTTCGAGGAACATCCCGGCGAAGCCAAGAAGATCGTGGGTAAGGTGGTGGAAGCCGCCGCCGCCCGCGAAGCGGCCAGGAAGGCCCGCGAACTTACGCGCCGCAAGGGGGCCTTGGACATCGCTACCCTGCCCGGCAAGCTGGCCGATTGCCAAGAGCGCGATCCGGCGCTTTCGGAACTGTTCATCGTCGAGGGCGATTCAGCCGGCGGTTCCGCCAAGCAGGGACGCAACCGCAGCAATCAAGCCATTCTGCCCTTGAAGGGCAAAATCTTGAATGTGGAACGGGCGCGTTTCGACAAGATGCTTTCCAGCGCTGAAATCGGCACGCTGATCGCTGCGCTGGGCACCGGCATTGGCCGGGACGATTTCAACATCGACAAGGCCCGCTACCACAAGATCATCATCATGACCGACGCCGATGTCGACGGCAGCCATATCCGCACCTTGTTGCTGACCTTCTTTTATCGCCAGATGCCCGACGTGATCGAGCGCGGCTATCTGTACATCGCCCAGCCGCCTTTGTACCGCGCCAAGCGCGGCAGTTCAGAAGTGTATCTGAAGGATGAAAAGGCGCTGGAGAATTATCTGATCGACGCCGGTCTGGATACCGCCGTGCTGAAGCTGCATTCGGGCGCTCAGTTGGCGGGGGCCGATCTGCGCACCCTGGTCGAGCAGGCAAGGTCGGTGAAGTCGCTGCTGCTGCCCCTGGCCAGGCGCGTGCCGATGAAATTGGCCGAACAGGCGGCGATTGCGGGCGCTTTCAATCTGAAGGTGCTTAGCGACGATGTTTTGGCGCAAGAGGCGGCAAGCTATGTCGCCAAGCGCATGGATGCGTTGGAACCCGAATTCGAGCGCGGCTGGGTGGGGGCCAAGCGTCCCGACGGTGGCCTGACCTTCACGCGCACCCTGCGCGGCGTTTCCGAAACGCATAGTCTGGACGGCGTGATGCTGCATTCGGGCGAGGCGCGCAGGCTGGACGAAATCGCCGCCTCGCTGCAAGACAGTTACGCGCATAGCGGCAAGCTGACCACCAAGGATAAGGAATCGCTGGTGACCGGCCCCGTCGGTCTGGCGGGCGCCATCATGGATGCCGGGCGCAAGGGCGTTGGCATGCAGCGCTATAAGGGATTGGGCGAAATGAATCCCGAGCAGCTGTGGGCGACCACGCTGGACCCCGAGGCGCGCACGCTGTTGCAGGTGAAGGTGAACATGGCCGACGAAGCCAACGACATCTTCTCGACCCTGATGGGCGATCTTGTGGAACCGCGCCGCGACTTCATCCAAACCAACGCGCTGAAAGTGGCGAATTTGGATGTGTGAGGCTTAGCCAATCAACGAATTCTATGTTGGGAAGATATGTCAGAAGATGGTGTAGGAAACTTACTTAAGTTTCTTGGTACAGAGCACCAGCAGATTCTTACGACGTTGGTGACCTGCCGGGAGGAGTTTGACGCCTTTTCACAGCTTGATGCTCTTTATCAAGCCGTATTGGCAAACAGAGAAGTCTCAGGCCAGAACTTGGTTCTGCATCAACTTTTTATTTTTGCTCATTACCATCTATATTTTGCTATTTCGACACTCATGCGCTGCCATTTGTCTGAGGCGTTTGCTTCTGCTCGCGTGGCGATTGATGCCGCTCTCGCTGCAGCAATTATGATAGAAGATAGAAGCTTGCAGGCTGCCTACATTAAAAGGGAAAAACCCTTTGATAAGCTTGTTCGGCATTACAAGAATCTAATCAGAGACAGCAAATCTGTTCCAGAAATGGTGCCTCACCTAATTAAGCGGCACGACTTCTGTAGTCGGTATGCATCTCATGCTGATATGGATGTCTTTATACACCGTTCTTCGGTTATTGAAGGGCCTGGGGACGTGTTGGCTGTTGGATATTTCCAATTTCCTGACAGTCCAAACATGATGCGTATGTATATTCTTCAGCTGCTCCATGACTTTATCGTTGTCCTAGATACCTTCTCTGCTTTTTTTGTCGATGAAATTAGATTTGCGCCTGAAAATTGGCGTCAGGCCTTACGTGGCCTGGGAAACTTTGTAGAAGACCGTCTTCGTATTCTCGAGCCAACGCCTACAAAGTAAATCCTCAATAATGATATCGGCATTGCACGATAACGGCTTGGCGGGAATCGCCAGCACCTTCCACCCGATAGACCAGCCGGTGTTCGCCGGTGATGCGTCGTGACCACCAGCCGGAAAGCGTGCCCTTCAAAGGTTCGGGCTTGCCCAGCCCCTTGAAGGGCTGGCGCGAGAGGTCTTTCAGCAGCTCGTTGATTTTGCCAACCACGTTTTTGTCGTTGGTCTGCCAGAAGAGATAATCGTCCCACGCCTCTTCGGTCCACAGCAGCTTCATTCAACGGCCCGCTTGCGCGGCTTGGCCTTGCCCGCATTGGCGCTGTTGATGGACGCCATCAGCCTAGCCGCGTTGACCGGGCTTTGCAGCAGATGAAGCGTTTCCATGATGCCGTCGAATTCTTCCTTATCCAGCAGCACGGCGGAAGGGGCGTTCTGGCGCGTCACCAGCAAGGGCGTGCGCGACTGGTGAACCTCGTCCAGGCGCTCGCGCAGATGTTCGCGCAGGTCGGTATAGGTGCAGGTGTTCATCGCCGCCTCCAGAAGACACGTACAGAAATATGTACATATCTTCTGAAAAGGTCAAGAAGCGCCTAACGCCACCTATGCCTTCGGCAGCAGCACATGGAAAGTGGCGCCGAAACCGGCCTGGCTTTCCACCCAGACCCGCCCGTTCAGATGTTCGACGATGCCGCGCGAGATGGCCAGCCCCAGCCCGGTGCCCGAAGGCTTGCCGGTTTGCTTGTCGCTGACTTGGCGGAATTTGTCGAAGATGGCTTCGTGATGGGCCTCGGGCACGCCGGGGCCGTTGTCAGACACCGTGAACAAGATGCCGTCCTCGCGGCTCGCCAGTTCGGCGCGGATGCGCCCGCTGCCCTGGGGGGCAAACTTCACGGCGTTGGACAATAGATTGATCAGCACCTGGATCAAACGGTCGCGGTCCGCCATCACTTGCAACTGGTTTGCCGGCAAATGTTCCAGGACGGCGATGCCCTTGTCCTGGGCCAAGCGGCGCGTGGCCGCCAGGGCGGCGTCCAGGGCTTCGTTGGCGTCGATGGGGCGGATGTCCCAGCCCAGCGATCCGGCCTCGACCTTGGCCAAGTCCAGCACCTGATTGATCAGGCGGGTCAGCCGCTCGCTTTCCTCGACCACGATGCGCAGGAATTCCTGGCGCTGTCCGGGATCGAGATCCGGGTTGTCGCGCAGGATTTCCGAGAAGGATCGGATCGAGGTCAGCGGCGTGCGCAATTCATGGGTGACGGTGGAAACGAAATCGTCCTTCAGCCGGTCCAGTTCCTTCAGCCGTTCGTTGGCGGCCTTCAATTCGGCGCTGGCGGCTTCCAGTTTCTGGCTGTAGGCGATCACCTGCGAGGCTTCGTCCAGAATCTCCATCACCTCGGTCAGGCCCATCACCTCGCCCTTGGCGACGTTGGCCACCATCACGCGGGCCGAGGCGGCGCCGATGGCGCCCGCCAGCAGCCGCTCGGCGAAGGCCACGAATTCCGCGTCCACCACTTCCATCTCGGCCAAATCCAAACCGCGCGCCTGGGCATGGGCCAAAAAGGCGCGCTCGGCATTCTCGGTGCCCACGAAGCGGGCGGTCAGCGCCAACAGGTCGGCCATCTGGGCGGTGCCCCGCCAGAAGCGCCCGCCGCCGGTTTCACCGGCAGGCTTCAGGGCATCGACGAACAAGGTGGCCTGAATGCGTTCCAGCGTGCCCTGGCTGGACAGCATCGATACCCAGACATACAGGCCCAGATTGGCCATCATGCTCCAGATCAAGGCATGGGTGATCGGCTCGAAGCCGGACAGGCCGAACAGGGCATAGGGTTTCAGCAATTCGATGCCGAAGGGTCCGGTTTCGATGAAGGCCCCGGAAATCCAGCCCGAACGGGCGAAGGAAGGCAGCAGCAGCGTATAGAACCAGATGGCGGCGCCCGCCGACAGACCAGCCAGGGCGCCGGTTCTGGTCGCTCCCTTCCACAGAATGCCGCCCAGCAGGGCGGGGGCGAATTGGGCGGCGGCGGCGAAACTGACCAGACCGATGGTGACCAAGGCGTAGGACTGGCCGATGAAATGCGCATAGAGATAACCCAGCGCCACCACGCCCACGATGGCCCAGCGTCGGATGCTGAGCAGCAGGCCCGACAGGTCGGCCCGGTCCTTCAAATGCGACGGCGACAGGCGAAGCAAGGCGGGCATCACCAGATCGTTGCAGACCATGGTGGCCAGGGCCACCGTTTCCACGATGATCATGCCGGTGGCCGCCGACAGGCCGCCGATGAAGGCGAACAAGGCCAGCGCGTTCTGCCCGGCGCCCAGCGGCAGGTCCAGCACGAACAGGTCGGGATTGACGCTGGTGCCATAGGCCAGCCGTCCCGCCAGCGCGATGGGCAGCACGAACAGATTGATCAGCAGCAGGTACAGCGGGAACATCCAGGCCGCTTGGCGGATATGGTCTTCCTGCACATTCTCGACCACGGCCACCTGGAATTGGCGGGGCAGGGTGATGATGACCAGACCAGACAGAAAAGTCAGCGCCACAAAATCGCCCATCGCATGCGCGTCGGGTAGCGTGAACAGGCGGTGAAGCTGCGGGTCTTGGGCGGCCTGCTGGAATAGTTGCGCCGGGCTTTCGAACATGAAAAAGCAGACGAACAATCCCACCGCGATGAAAGCCACCAGCTTGACCAGACTTTCGAAGGCGACGGCGGCCACCATGCCTTCATGGCGCTCCGAGGCGTCGATATGGCGCGTGCCGAACAGAATGGCGAAGGCGGCCAACAGCAGGGCCACGTAAAAGGCGGTGTCTTCCAGCACCGGCGGCACGGCCTTGTGCTCGGTTTCCGACAGCACCAAGGCCTGGAAGCTGGCCGAGACGGCTTTCAGCTGCAAGGAGATGTAGGGCATGATGCCGATCACCGCGATCACGGTGACCAGCCCGCCCAGCAGCGTGCTTTTGCCGTAGCGGGCCGACAGGAAATCGGCGATCGAGGTGACGCGCTGGGCCTTGGAAACGCGGGCCATCTTGCGCAGCAAGATCCACCACAGGGCGGCCATCAAGGTGGGTCCCAGATAGATGGGCAGGAATCCGACGCCGCCGGTGGCGGCGCGCCCCACGCTGCCGTAAAAAGTCCAGGACGTGCAATAAACGGCGATCGACAGCGCATAGACGCCGGGCCATGAAATCAGGCTTTTGCCCTGGTCGGCCCTTTTGTCGCCCCACCAAGCCAGCGCGAACAATAAGAAGAGATAGGCGAGTGCGACGGGGATGACCAGCCAGGGGTTCAGCATGGCGGCTACTCCTGCCCGCCATCTTGGCCGCGCGACAGCGCGCGGGCGATCAGAATGATCAGAGCGCCCCAGGCCAGAAAAAGATACAGATACAAAAGCGGGATGCCGAAAACCGTTTCATCACGGTTGAAGATGGACAGCCACGGCGGCAGGAACAGACCCATGCCCAGAAGGAAAATTCCCGCCAGCCTCGTCTCGCGCCCCCCCTGACTGGCCAGCCGTACATGAGGAGGGGCGCGGCGGTGGGGCATGGGCGGCTCCTAAAAACTTTCCTGGTTGGCGCGCATCTGGGCCGCCATGTTGGTCAGGCGCATCACTTGGCCCAGCGTGACGATACCTTGAGATTCCAGAATTTCGATCAGACGGACCAGCACGACAGCCGTGGCCAGCGCATCGCCAAGCGCCGTGTGCCGGTCGGGAATGTCGATATTGAAACGCAGCGCGATGCCGTCCAGCGAATGATCTTCCAGATGCTGGTCGGCCAAGCGCGACAGCAACAGCGTATCGACCACCGGATTGGTAAAGCGCACGCCGGTCGCCTTTTCCTTCAGATGCAGGAATTTCAGATCGAAGGCGGCGTTGTGGGCGGCCAGCACGGCGTCGCCCGCGAAGTCCTTGAATTGCGGAAGCACGATGGCGATGGGCGGCTTGTCTTTGACCATCTCGTCGGTGATATGGTGGAACTTGATGCTTTCGGGGGGGATTTTCCGTCCCGGATGGACCAGACGTTCGAAAGTTTCGCCGGTCAGCAATCGTCCATTCACCACGCGCACGGCGCCCATCGAAATGATTTCGTCGCCTTGCGACGGCTTCAACCCGGTGGTTTCCGTATCGAACACCACGAATGTCAGGGATTTCAGGCTGCGTCCGGCCAGATCGCCGACATCGGCATGCTGGGCCAGCAGGCTGAAATCGTAGAATTCAGGTCTGGGCGGCGGTCGGTCGGCCTCTTGCTTCAGGACCGGAGCCGACAAGGGGGTCAACAGGGGCAGGCGCAAAAGCGCATGGCCGCTTCCGGCGGGCTGGCTCCAGATTTCCGCGCCGTGGCGCTCCAAGGCGTCATAGACCGTTTCCGGTCCCTCGGCGCCTTCCAAAGGTTCGAACAGCCATTGCTTGATGTCCTGGTCTGAGAGCGTTTCCCCTTTCCAGATCAGGTCAAGATAGACCCGTCGGTCGCCCAGCTTGGTTTCGGCGTCGATTTCATTGACGGCGAAGCGCTGCGCCAGCCTTCTGGCCAATTGCGACAGCAGCAACAGCAGCAGATGGTGATCGGCCTGCAGCCATAGCGGCATGCCGACCAAAGTGACGCGCGGCCCGCCGCTTGGCGACAAACGTCTGTCCAGGCATGAAATCAAGTCCGAGCCGTGCAATTCGCCCATCGGCCAACGACCCAAGGCATGGCCGCGATAGGCCTTGGCCAGTTCGTCCAGCCGGTCGCTCAGACGCCTGGATTCGTCCAGGATCACGCGGTCGAAGGATTGTCGGACATCCGGCCTCATGTCGGGATAGCCGTTCAATGTTTCGGACGCGGCGCGCAGATTGGCGACCGGTTGGCGCAAATCGCGGGTCAGCGCCTTGCGTACCATGCTGGCGCGTTCCAGATCGTCGATGCGCCCGCTCATGTCGGTGAAGGTCAGGACATAGGCGGTTGTCTTGCCCGCGGGATCGAGAATAAGTCCCATGCGGCCTTCCAGCAGGCGCTTGGCGTCGGCGGTGGCGCACAGAAAGGGAAGCGTGTCCTCGGCCCCCGGCAGACCCGAACGGCGCTTGTGTTCCAGAAGCTCCAGCGTATGCAGAATGGCGGCCCTGGAGACCAGGGCGAAAAGCGGGCGGCCCAGCCCCACCGCTTCCGGGGTTCCGAACAGGCGCGTGGCGGTCTGGTTGTAAAGCAATAACTGGTGATTGAGGTTGCAGACCAGCACACCTTCGGCCAGATCGACCAGGATCACTTCCAGCCAGCGCTTTTGCTCTTCCGACTGGCGGGTGGCCTTTTCAAGTTCGGCGTTGAAGGCGCTTTGGCTGGTCGTAATGGATTCGGCCAGCTTAATCTGCGAGGGAACCAACTCGCCCAGCCAATGCCGGTCGGGAAAGATGGGCGCCCTGGCGTTTCCCCTGGTCTGGGCCAGATAGGCCGCCTCGCGGGCCATCAGCGCGGCAGGCGCCAGGATCAAGCGGTCGACCAGCAGCCAAGCCAGCAAAAGGGTTGCTGCCAAGATGCCCGACGCCGCCAACAGGAGCTTGCCTGCGGGCAGAATGGCAAGAATCCCCATCCCGATAACCGCCAGCAGCGCGAAAGAGATGGCTGCTCGGTTGCGATGTGTCACGGGCGGGCCTTTCAGTCGAGATATTGGCGAACCCGATCGACCACTTCCCGGGTCGAAAAGGGCTTGGTGATGTAATCGTCGGCGCCCATGGCCAGGCCCTTCTCGCGTTCGACGTCCCGGCCCTTGGCGGTCAGCATGATGATGCGCACATCCTTCCACAAAGGGTTGGCGCGCACGGTCTGGCAAACGTCATAGCCGTCGCGTTTGGGCATCATGACGTCAAGCAAGATCAGGTCGGGGGGCTGTTTGGCTACTTCATCGAGCGCTTGTTCGCCATCCCTTGCCACGCGCACCTCGAACCCCGCCTGGCGCATCAGAAATTCAAGCGACAAAACGATATTCGACTCGTCGTCGACCACCAATACCGAGCGGCCCATCCGCTTTCCTCCACCACTTGTTTTCGGCGTTTTTCGCCTCTTTGACTGAAGAGTATCAGAGGGATACGAAGCGCGCTACACTGGATGCCATGAAAAAGACGGGAATCGGTCTTCTGTTGATCGGCCACGGCGCAAGCCGGGGAGGCGGCGGTCCCGTGTGCCGTCTGGCCGAGCGCTTGTCGGACATGGGACGTTTCGACGAAGTGGCAGCCTGTTTTTGGAAGGAACGGCCCTTCGTTTCCGAAGGGCTAGGCTTGATCTCGTCGCCCACCGTGTTGGCCGTGCCGGTTTTCGCCACCGAAGGGCGCATCGCCAAGGAGATGATCCCCCGCGAAATGGGCTTGTCCGGACGCTTGACCCATCTGCCCGGCGGCAGACTTGTCCATTATCTACATCCAATTGGCGTTCATCCTGGGTTGGCGGCGCTGGCCGACGCCAGGGCGGCCAGAGCGGCTGAATCCGCCGGGTTCAACCCCAGCAAAGCAGCCTTGCTGCTGATTGCGCATGGCAACAAGCAAGGCGGCGGCGCTCGCGAGAGCGCCGAGCAACTGGCCGGGAGGCTTCGTGCGGCGGGTCGCTGGTCTTGCGTCAGGGTTATGTTTTTGGAAGAAGAGCCTCGGGCTGCGGATTGGCTGGAGCTGACCGGCGAGGATGAGGTGGTGGTTCTGCCCTTGCTGCTGGCGGAAGGTCAACATGCGGCGCACGACGTCGCACCGCTGTTCGGGCTTGAGCAACTGGGCGGCGGCGATCTTGTGCAGACCCGTTTCGGCGGGCGGCGGATTGCGATCTTGCAGGGGCTGGCCGACGATCAGGCCATGGCCTGGCTCATCCTTCGGATGGCTGAGGAGGCACTGCTTGGGCCCAACCCGCCATAAGTCCCGCCAGCTTGGCGGCGGTTGTGGCATCCAGGTCCAGGGTGGTGAAGCGTTTTCCTTCCTTGATCGAAACGCGCAGCATCTCGAAGCCGGAATCGTAGGTCAGGCGGATCAGGCGCACTTCGCGGCCCCAGGGTGCGGGGAAACGGGCCATTTCTTCCTGGCGCAATTCGTTCGGCTGATTGCCAGGCGGCGTCATCTCTTCGCTCATGGTCATTGGCTTTCCTGAATTCTGTCGTAATAGCGGGCGCGCCACAGCAGGCGCGGGGCGGATGCATCGTCCTTGAAAGACTGGCGCGTGTGAAGCACGTTATTTGACAACAATCCCTGGCCCGCTTCCAGGCGATGTTCGAACAGGCCGAAGGGCGGGTCGCGCAAAATCTCCTCCAAGGCCTTCTTGGCGGCCTGGACATTCGGCGCGGGGTTCCATTCGATCGAGCGGGTCCTGGCCGTGTAGCGCATATGCAGCTTGCCGTCCGGCCAGACCGAGAAGACCGGCCCCGCGCGCATTTGCCGATTGGTCATGTCGGCATCTTCATTGGGCGGAATGGCGAAGGCGTCGGGGCGCATCAAGGCTTCGATGAATGCGGGGTCGCGGTCTCGAAGGGCGATATAGGCCAGCTCGTGGTCCAAAAGCGCATTGACCCCACCTTCCCTGGCGGGCTGCTGGCACCACAAGACCAAGCCGCGCACTTGGTTTTCCATGCTGTTGTAATAACCGTCCGTGTGCCAGGCGATGGGCTTGTCGGTATAGGGAATATAGCGCTGGCGGGTGCCTTCGGGCGCCACCGACAGCGGGCTGATGCCGTCGTCGTCGGCCAGTTGGTTGGCATCCAGACGGGTCAGGCCGAAGCAGGCGCAGAACCGGCGCATGGTTTCCTTGGAGCAACTGGCCGAAGAGGCAGCGAAAACCGCCATATTGGCCCGGCTCACGAGACCGAGCAGGGCTTGGCGCTCGGCTGGCGTTGGGTTCCTTGGGTCGTTGATTTCGACCACCAAGTCGCCAACCCGGTCGGGCAGGGCCTGCAATTTGGCGTCACGCCAAGCCAGATAGGCTGCGATTTCCGTCAGATCGAAGGGAGATTTCATTATATAGGCCTCCTGCGTTGCTGCATGCTGCGCAGAAAATGCCGGTTAGACAAGGGGTTGTCTTTGAGAACGCTTCTTAAAATTAATTACCAAAGAATCTTTGCCTTTGTAAGAAAATGTGCTGGATTCCTCTTTCAACGATATATTATGATGTTTTCATGTAAGCCCCACGCCGAGAGATCCGGAAGGCTTTTGGCGAGAGAAGAGGGTTTGCGCATATTCGCAAGGACTGATAAAAGCCTGTGAGTTAGCGCAATGTGGAGGAGCACCGGCGAGGGCGGGGACGCTGTATTTCCCTGCATCCGCTCGGAACGATGCCTATCAAGGCTCTCAAGGTGGCCGCCTTGGGAAGCGTGTCATGTCGATGGTGGAGGAAAAGATGGCCAAACAGATGCCCAAGACGCCCCTTCTTGACCAATTGGAAAGCGGCCCCTGGCCCAGCTTCGTGACTGGTCTGAAGAGACTGGCGAAGTCGGACACCCGCTATGCCGACATGATGAAGGATTTGCTGGGTCAGCTCGAACATTCCTACGAAACCCGCAAGGGCTATTGGAAGGGCGGCACGGTCGGCGTGTTCGGTTACGGCGCGGGCGTCATTCCCCGCTTCTCCGAAGTCGCCGAGAAATATCCCGAATCCAAGGAATTCCACACCATCCGCATCATGCCGCCCGCCGGCATGCACTACACCACCGACCTGTTGCGCAAGCTGTGCGACGTTTGGGAGCGTCATGGCTCGGGCCTGATCGCCTTCCACGGCCAGTCGGGCGACATCATGTTCCAGGGTTCGACCACCGAGAACATTCAGCCCGCCTTCGACGAGCTGAACGAAATGGGCTTCGATCTGGGCGGCGCTGGCGCCGGCGTGCGCACTTCGGTCTCTTGCGTGGGCGCTGCCCGCTGCGAGCAAAGCTGCTTTGACGAGGCCAAGGCGCTGCGCATGACCATCAATTCGATGGTCGACGACATGCATCGCCCCTCGCTGCCCTACAAGTTCAAGGTCAAGTTCGCTGGCTGCGCCAACGACTGCGCCAACGCCATTCACCGCGCCGACATGGCCGTGATCGGCACCTGGAAGGACGACATTCAGGTCGACCAGAAGGCCTTCCAGCAGATCGTGAAGGAGCGCGGCCGCAAGGAGATCATCGATCAGGTGGTCCGCATGTGCCCGACGCAGGCGCTGTCGCTGAACGACGACGACACTTTGGACGTCGACAACAAAAGCTGCGTCCGCTGCATGCACTGCATCAACGTCTGCACCAAGGCGCTGAAGCCCGGCAAGGAACGCGGCGCCGCCATTCTGGTGGGCGGAAAGCGCACCTTGAAGGTTGGCGATCTGATGGGCACGGTGATCGTTCCCTTCATGCCGCTGAACACCGAGGAAGACTTCGAGGGTTTTGTCGAGCTGGCTCGCAACGCGCTGGAATTCTTCGCCGAAAACGCTCTCGAACACGAGCGCACCGGCGAAATGATCGAGCGCATCGGCCTGTCCAACTATTTGGAAGGCTTGGGGTTGGACCTCGATCTGAACATGATCGCCGCTCCTCGCTCCAACTCCTACGTCCGCATGGACGGCTGGGACGAGGAAGTGAAGAAGTGGAACGCCCGACACAAGTCGGCCGCCGAGTAAGTTAGACAACGAGATAGATAGAGAGACCGGAGGAATCCATGGCTGAGCCCCGTCGTCCAATTGAAAGCGGCGTTCCCGACCCGATGCCGTTCATGCATCCCTTGATGCGCAAAAACTATGGCCACTGGTCGTGGCACGATCGTCCGCGTCCGGGCGTTCTGCATCACGTCGCCGAATCGGGCGACGAGATCTGGACCGTCAAGGCTGGCACCCAGCGCCAGATGGACGTGTTCACCGTGCGCACCCTGTGCGACATCGCCGACAAGTTCGCCGAAGGCCACGTCCGCTTCACCGTGCGCTCGAACATCGAGTTCATGGTTTCCAAGAAGGACATGGTCGATCCCCTGATCAAGGCGCTGAACGACGCGGGCTTCCCGGTCGGCGGCACCGGCAATTCGGTGTCGATGATTTCGCACACCCAGGGCTGGCTGCATTGCGACATTCCGGGCACCGACGCCTCGGGCGTCGTCAAGTCGCTGATGGACGAACTGTACGAAGAGTTCACCAACGAGCGCATGCCCAACCGCGTGAAGATCACGACCTCTTGCTGCCAGATCAATTGCGGCGGCCAGGGCGACATCGCGATCAACATCCAGCACACCAAGCCGCCCAAGATCAATCACGATCTGGTCAGCTTGCAGTGCGAGCGCCCCGCCGTGGTGGCGCGTTGCCCGGTGGCGGCCATTCGCCCCGCCATGGTCAACGGCAAGCCTTCGCTGGAAGTCGACGAGAAGAAGTGCGTTTGCTGCGGCGCCTGCTTCCCGCCTTGCCCGCCCATGCAGATCAACGATCCCGAACATTCGAAGATCGCCGTTTGGGTTGGCGGCAAGCATTCCTCCACCCGCTCGCGTCCCACCTTCCACAAGCTGGTGGCGGCGGGCCTTCCCAACAACGCGCCGCGTTGGCCGGAAGTCGCCGAGACGGTGAAGAACATCCTGCGCGCCTATCAAAAGGATGCAAGGGCTTGGGAGCGCGTTGGCGAGTGGATCGACCGCATCGGCTGGCCGCGCTTCTTCGAACTGACCGGCCTGCCCTTCACCAAGTACCATCTGGAAACCTGGCGTGGCGGGCGTGCAAGCCTGAACGCTTCGGCCCATTTGCACTTCTAGTCGGGGGCGGGAATGAAGTTCGCCATTCTTGTCAACGAAGGCCCGTTCAACCATCAGGCCTCGGACTCGGCCTACCAGTTCGCCAAGGCGGCGCTCGCCAAGGGACACCAGATTTTCCGGGTGTTCTTCTATTACGACGGCGTCTACAACGCGAGCAAGCTGTCCGAGCCGCCCACCGACGACCGCAATGTCGTCGCCAATTGGGGCAAACTGGCCGAAGAGCATAAGCTGGATCTCGTCGTCTGCGTTGCCGCGGCGCTTCGCCGCGGCATCAAGGACGAGAACCTGGCACCGGGATTTCGCATCTCGGGCCTGGGCCAGTTGATCGAGGCCGGCATCCAGGCCGACCGTTTGGTCACCTTCGGCGACTAAGGGAGGGCAAGATGGAAGAAGAAATGGAAGCCGGCGTCGTCAAGAAGTTCATGTATGTGAACCGCAAGCAGCCCTATGGCACGGTCTATGCGCTTGAAGTGCTGGAAATGGTGCTGATCTCGGCCGCCTTCGATCAAGACGTGCATCTGGTCTTCACCGACGACGGCGTGCTTCAGCTGAAGAAGGGCATGGATACCGCCGCCATCGGCATGAAGAACTTTTCGAAGACCTATCGCGCGCTTGAGGGTTACGACATCGAGAAGCTCTATGTCGATCAGGAATCCTTGGACGAGCGCGGCTTGTCCGAAGACGACCTGTTGGTCGATGTCCAGGTCGTCAGCCGCGCCGAAATGGCCAAGCTGATGGACGACATGGACGTCATCCTGACGGCTTAATGAGAAGGAATGAGAGCATGAGCCTTCTGCACACCGTATCCAAGTCGCCCTTCGAGCGGACGAATTTGCAAAGCTGCCTGCAGCTGGCCGCGCCCGGATCGGCCATTCTTTTGTATGAAGACGCCGTGATCGGCGCGATGCAGGGCACGGCGTTGGCCGACCTTGTCGCAGGCGCCGCCAAAAGCTGCAAGCTGCACGTGCTGGGACCCGATCTGGCCGCGCGCGGTCTGGACGCCGCCAAGGTGCTTCCCGGCATTGCGGTCGTTGATTACGCAGGTTTCGTCGATCTGGCCGAACAGGCCTCGGCGGTTCAGGCGTGGTGCTGATTTAGAACTAAGAACCAGGACTTAGAGGAGAAAGATAAGATGGCTTACACTGCGGACGGCAAGACGGTCGAAGCTGACGAAGAAGGCTACCTCGTCAACATCAACGAGTGGAGCGAGGGACTGGCGGGTGAAATCGCCAAGGCCGAGCAGATCAACATGACGCCCGAGCATTGGGAAGTCGTGAACTTCCTGCGCGAGTACTACAACGAATACCAGATCGCTCCGGCGATCCGCGTGCTGACCAAGGCGATCACCAAGAAGCTGGGCGCCGACAAGGCCAGCAACAAGTACCTGTACGAACTGTTCCCGTACGGTCCCGCCAAGCAGGCGTGCAAAATCGCCGGTCTGCCGAAGCCCACGGGCTGCGTCTGATCCTGGCTTTGGCGCAATGAAATGCCGGAGGGGGCGGGCGATGAATCCTCCCCCCCGGTTCTGGGATGGAATGGGTAAGGGAAGGCCGGCATGACGGGCTTGAGCGTATTCTATGCTGCTCTGTTGTACGTGTCCGCCGCCGTTTTGGTGGCGGGGCTGGCGTTCAAGATTCGCCAGTACTGGACGACGCCTGCGCCGTTGAAGATCGCGGTGACGCCGGCGCCGACGACACAAGCTGGCGCCTATGTGCGCGTGGCGCGCGAAGCCGCCCTGTTCGAAAGTCTGTTCTATTCCAATCGCTGGCTGTGGATTTTCGCCATGGCCTTCCATGCGGGGCTGGCCCTGGTCCTGGTCCGTCATCTGCGCTATTTCATCAATCCGGTGCCCGACCTGCTGGCCTTGATCCAGCCGCTTGGCGTCTATGGCGGCATGGCGATGGTTGGGGGATTGCTGGTGCTGCTGCTTCGCCGCTTCGTCATCGACCGCGTGCGCTACATCACGCGTCCTTCTGACGTCCTGATGCTGTTGCTGCTGATCGGCATCGGCGTTTCCGGCTTCGGCATGAAATTCCTGCATCACACCGATGTTGTGGCGGTCAAGGCCTTCATCATGGGGCTTTACGTGTTCGACATCCGCGAACTGCCCGCCGAGCCGCCGCTGCTGGCCCATCTGTTCATGGTTGCGCTTCTGATGATCGTGTTTCCCTTCTCGAAGCTGCTGCATGTGCCGGGCGTTTTCTTCAGCCCCACCCGCAATCAGGCCGATGACCCGCGCGAGAAGCGCCATCTGGCGGCCTGGGCCGCCAAGTTGGAGGGCTAGGTCATGGCGAAGGTTCCGTACACAGTTCCCGCCCTTGATGATCTGCCCACCGTTCCGCGCATCAAGCCGGGGGCGATGAGCGAGCTGAAGTCCTATGTCGCTGTGGCGGCGCATCAGGAGCCTTTGGGCTTCCCGGGCGAATTGGTCGAGAATTGGGAACAGGCCGCCGTCGCCAAGATGGGCGAGTTGCTGGGCAAGTATAAAAGCCTGCGCGTCTATCTGGACATGTGCGTCAAATGCGGCGCCTGCACCGACAAATGCCACTATTTCCTGGGTTCGGGCGACCCGAAAAACATGCCGGTGGCGCGCCAGGATCTGATGCGCGACATCTATCGCTATTATTTCACGCCCACGGGCAAGGTTTTGGGTTCGCTGGTCGGCGCCAAGCCTTGGACCAAGGAACGCCTGGACGACTGGTACAATTACTTCCACCAGTGTTCGCAGTGCCGCCGCTGTTCGCTGTTCTGCCCCTATGGCATCGACACCGCCGAAATCTCGATGGCGGCCCGCGAGATCATGGACTCGATCGGCCTTGGCCAGAAATACTGCAATGAGATCATCGGCAAGGTTCACAAGATCGGCAACAATCTGGGCCTGCCCGAACCGGCGCTGGTGAATACGCTGGAAGGCCTCGAGGAAGACGTGCTGGACGCCACGGGCCATGCCGTCAAGTTCCCGCTGGACGTCGAAGGCGCCGAGGTTTTGTTCGTGACGCCATCGGCCGATTTCTTCGCCGAGCCGCATGTCGACGGGTTGATCGGCTACGCCAAGGTCTTCCATCAGATGGGACTTAGCTGGACGATGTCCAGCTACGCCTCGGAAGCCGGCAATTTCGGCATGTTCATCGGCAATTACGAGCAGATGCGCAAAATCGCCATGCGCATCCGCGAGGCGGCCATCCAGCTCAAGGTCAAGCGCATCGTGTTCGGAGAATGCGGCCATGCTTGGCGCGTGGCTTACGCCTTCCTGAATTCGCTGGCCGGTCCGTTCGACTTCCTTGATCCGCGCTATCCCGTGCCGCAGCACATCATGGAATTGACGCGCGGCGCCATCTTGAGCGGCGCCATCAAGCTCGATTCCTCGGCCAACGCCGACAAGGTGGTTACCGTGCATGACTCGTGCAACATCGCGCGCGCCACCCGCATGGGACCTGAACCCGGCTCTCAGTTCGAATATCCGCGTTTCGTGCTGCAGGCGGCCTGCCCGAAATTCGTCGACATGCATCCCGACGCCACCCGCGAACGCACCTTCTGTTGCGGCGGCGGCGGCGGCCTGTTGACCGACGAGTTGATCGACATCCGCATCAAGGGTGCCAAGCCCCGCGTGGAAGCCCTGCGCGACGTCGTCGAACAGCATGGCGTGACGCATATGGCCTCGATGTGCGCCATCTGCAAAAGCCAGTTCACCAAGGTCCTGCCCTATTACGGTTACGAAATGGGCATGGTCCAAAGCGTACATCAGTTGGTAAGCAACGCCATCCTACTGGGCGGTAATTCTTAAGGTAAGGAAGCGACCATGAACCATGTGAATGTGGAAAAAGAGCAACTCACTTTCCGCCGCTTCAAGGAAGGCGAAGACCGTTGGTCCGATCTGCAGGAGGCCATTTTCCAGGCTGGCTGGTCGCACAAATGTCCGACCTATGTTCATCGCGCGCCGCCTTGCCAGGCGAGCTGCCCCTCGGGCCACGACATTCGCGGCTGGCTGGATATTGTGCGTGGCGTCGACAAGCCCCCGGCGGGCATGTCCATGCAGGAATACGCCTTCCACAAGATGACGATGTCCAACCCGTTCCCCGCCGTGATGGGTCGCGTTTGCCCGGCTCCTTGCGAAGACGGCTGCAATAGGAACGAGGTCGAGGATCACGTCGGCATCAATTCCGTCGAACATTACATCGGCAATTGGGCGCTCGAGAACAAGCTGGCCTTCCCGAAGCCCGAGAAGGAAACCGGTAAGAAGATCGCCGTCATCGGCGGCGGCCCGGCTGGCCTGTCGGCGGCCTATCAGCTGCGCAAGATGGGCCATACGGTCACCATCTATGACGATCGCGCCGAATTGGGCGGCATGATGCGCTATGGCATTCCCGGCTACCGCACGCCGCGCGATGTGCTGGATGGCGAGATCAAGCGCATTCTGGATCTGGGCGTGGCCACCAAGATGAATTGCCGCGTCGGCCGCGACGTGCAGTTGGCCGACCTGGAAAAGAACAACGACGCCATCTTCTGGGCCATCGGCACGCATGCCGGTCGCGGCCTGCCGGTTCCCGGCGCCGACGCTCCCAACTGCATTTCGGGCGTCGCCTTCCTGCGCGCCTTCAACGAAGGCCGCCTTAAGTTCGTGACTGGCCGCATCGTCGTGGTCGGCGGCGGCGACACGTCGATCGACGTCGCTTCGGTGGCGCGCCGCTTGGGCCACATCACCCAGGTTCACGACAAGGACCGCGTCGAGCACGTCGTGCTGGGCCAGACCGCGCATGACGTGGCGACGGCGGCGACCCGCGAGGGCGCCAACGTCACCCTGACGTCGCTGTTCCCGGTGGAAAAGATGTTCGCCGCCGAGCGCGAAGTGGAAGACGCCAAGCGCGAAGGCGTGGAAATCAAGGGCGGCATCATGCCGCTCGAGGTTCTGAAAGACGCCAACGGGCGCGCCCGCGCGCTCAAGATGTGCAAATGCACCATGGACGGCATGACGCCGGTTCCGCAAGGCGGCACCGAATTCGAGATCGAGTGCGATCTGATCGTGTCCGCCATCGGCCAGAAGGGCGACATGGAAGGCCTGGAAGCCATGGACAATGGCAAGGGCTTCATCAACGCCGACAAGCATTTCAAGGTGCCCGGCAAGGACAAGCATTTCGTGGGCGGCGACATCGTGCGCCCGCATCTCTTGACCACCGCCATCGGCCACGGCTGGATCGCTTCGGAAAGCATCAACACCTTCTTGAAGGGCGAAGAGTTCGGCAAGCGTCCCAAGGTCGACGTCCATCATTTCAACCTGATCGACGTGTTGCGCAACATGGGCCGCGAGCCTGAGAAATTCGTCACCAAGGAAGGCGAGCGCGGCACCAGCGAGGCCAATTTTGCCATTCACAACTACGAAGACCGCTCGACCAAGGAAGTGGTGCCTTCGGACGAGTTGTTCCTGGGCCATTTCCCCTACACGCAGCGCAACAAGCGTTCGGAAGTTCATATCTCGGCCGATCAGGTGATCGGCAATTTCGACGAGCGTCTGAAAACGCTGACCGATGCCGAAGTGGTGGCCGAGGCCAAGCGCTGCATGAGCTGCGGCCTGTGCTTCGAATGCGACAACTGCTTGGTCTTCTGTCCGCAGACGGCCGTGCAGCGTACGCCCAAGGCCGAGCGTGGCTTGGGCCGCTACGTCTACACCGAATATTCCAAGTGCATCGGCTGCCATATCTGCATGGATGTTTGCCCGACCGGCTACATCCAGATGGGTCTGGGAGAGTAAGATGCGGCTTCTGGCGGCGTTTCTTCTGGTTCTGACGCTGGGCGTGGCGGCTGCGCCTTCGCTGGCAGGGCCGCCCGAAGTGCCGAAGGCCAAGGGCGAGAAATGCTTGGCCGAGCCTGCCGACATGCGCCGCAACCACATGTCGATGCTGCTGCATCGGCGCGACGCCACCATGCATCAGGGAATTCGGGCCAGCAACAACGGCCTGAAGGCCTGTCTGGATTGCCATGCGGTCAGCAATGCCGAAGGCCAGCCGGTGGGCATCGACAACGACAAGCATTTCTGCCGCGTCTGCCACGATTACGCTGCCGTGCAGGTCGATTGCTTCGACTGTCACAATTCGCGCCCGGAAGCCAAAAAGGCGGCGGTCGAGCCGGTTGCCGACGTCATGCCGCCCGAAGCCGCGGAATCGCAGCCGGCGGCGCAGCCTGAGGGGGCGAAATGAGCGAGAACTGTCTGTCTCCAACAAGGCGCGGCCTTTTGAAGGCGGCGGCAGGTTCGGCGGCCCTTTTGGCGCCCGGCGTTTTCCTGCTGGCTGCTCCTTCGCCCAGCAAGGCGCGTCCCGACGACACGGCCACCGATTCCTCGGTGCGCTGGGGATTGCTGGTCGATACCAATCGCTGCGATCAGGAATGCACGGCCTGCGTCGACGCCTGCAAGGAAGAAATGGGATTGATCGGCAAGGGCCGTCCGGCCACCGACGCCCAGTATATCCGCAAGGTGGAACTGGCCGAGCCGAAGACCGGCTTTACCCGTTCGTTGCCCATGATGTGCCAGCACTGCTCAAACCCGCCTTGCGCCGATGTGTGCCCCACCGGCGCCTCGTTCAAGCGGGCCGACGGCATTGTCTTGGTCGACCGCCATATCTGCATCGGCTGCCGCTATTGCATGATGGCTTGTCCCTACAAGGCGCGCTCCTTTGCGCATGAGAAGCTGGAAGACCAAGCGGCCAACAATCCGCGCGGCAAGGGCTGCGTCGAGGCTTGCACCTTGTGCGCGCATCGCGTCGATGCGGGCATCGTTCCCGCCTGCGTCGAGGCCTGCCACGCCAAGGGGCGCGGCGCCATGCTGTTTGGCGATCTGCAAAATCCCGAACATGCCATCACCCAGGTGGTGGCCCAGTATCCCACCAGCCAGATCCGGGCCGATCTTAAGACCGACCCCGGCGTGCGCTATCACGGCATTTAGGGGAGCGCGCAAACATGGCTCATATGCCCGATCTCGTCTTCAAGGAGCTGAATGCCAAGGGTACGGCCTTCCGCGCCTTGTTCGTCATATTGGCAGGACTGTTCCTGATCGGCCTGGGGGCCGCCTACTATATGGAACATAGCGGCCATTGGGTGACCGGCATGACCAATCAGGTCGTGTGGGGCATGCCGCACGTTTTCGCCGTGTTCCTGATCGTCGCCGCTTCGGGGGCGCTTAACGTCGCTTCGATCTCGTCGGTCTTTGGAAAGTCGATCTACAAGCCGATAGCGCCGCTGTCGGCGCTGCTGGCCCTGGCCCTTCTGGCGGGCGGCTTGGCGGTTCTGGTTCTCGATCTGGGCCGTCCCGACCGCCTGATCGTGGCCATGTCGCACTTCAATTTCAAATCGATCTTCGCCGCCAACATCATTTTGTACACCGGCTTCTTCGGCATCGTTCTGGTGTATCTGTGGTTCATGATGGATCGCAGGCTGAAGTACAAAAGCAGCGGCCCCGGCACCTTCGCCTTCATCTGGCGCTTGGTGCTGACCACCGGTACCGGTTCGATCTTCGGCTTCCTGGCCGCCCGCGAGGCCTATTCGTCGGCAGTCATGGCGCCTTTGTTCATCGCCATGTCGCTGGCCTTCGGCACTGCCATTTTCATTCTGGTTCTGCTGACCGTCTGCGCCATCGACAAGCGTCCCTTGGGCACGGTGCTCACCGAGCGTTTGCGCGTTCTGCTGGCCGTGTTCGTCGCCGCCACCGCCTATCTGGCGCTGTTGCAGCATGTCACAGCCGCCTATTGGGCGGGACGCGTCGAGGTGGTGGCTTTCGTTCTGTTGAATGGCGGCATCTACACATTCCTGTTCTGGGGCGTGCAGATGGGACTGGGCACCGTTTTCCCCCTGGCCCTGACCCTGGTTCCGCGTCTGCGCTCGCATGCCACATTGGCCTTCGCCTCGGTTCTGGTGGTGTTGGGCGGCTTGGCGCAGACCTATGTCATCATCATCGGCGGTCAGGCCTGGCCGCTGACGCTGTTCCCCGGCTACGAGGTGGAAAGCAGCTTTTATGACGGCATCGTTCAGTCCTACGCCCCATCGCTTCCCGAAATTCTGCTGGGAATCGGCGGGTTTGCGCTGGCCCTCTTGATTGTCGCCTTCGGAATGGCCATCCTTCGCTTCCTGCCTGTCACCTTGGCCGATGCGCAAATCGATCCGCACGCCAAGAAAAGGCTGATGGAATCGGAGGAAGCGGTCGAAACCGCTTAAAGAGAATGGCCCAGGAACATCCTTTCGCGCCCTATGTCCGCATTCTGGGCAAAGGGCCGACGCTGTCGCGTCCCCTTAGTTTCGAGGAAACCAAAGCCGCCGCCGCCATGATTCTGGCGGGTCAGGTCGAACCCGTGCAATTGGGCGCCTTCCTTTGCTTGTTGCGCGTGAAGACCGAGACGCCGGACGAGGTGGCGGGTTTCGTCGCTGCGGCCCGCGAGGCCGTCGCCGCGACAGGCGTTCCTCCCAAGGCGGATCTCGATTGGTCGAGCTATGCGGGCAAATCGCGCCAATTGCCCTGGTTCTTGTTGTCCGCCCTGCTGCTGGCCAGCCATGGCGTGCGCGTCTTCATGCAGGGCCCCGAGGACCATACCGCCGGTCGCCTTTATTCCCGCGCCGCATTGGAGTCGCTGGGGATTAAGTCGGCGGCCAGTCTGGCCGAAGCGGGCCAACAGTTGGATCGTCGCTGTTTTGCCTTCATGGCGCTTGAGCATCTCAGCCCCGGCTTGAACGCCATGCTGGGGCTGAAGCCGCTTTTGGGCCTGCGTACGCCCTTGCACACGATTGGGCGCATGCTCAATCCGTTGCGCGCCCCGTCGGCCATGGTCAGCGTATTCCATCCCGCCTATCGCGGCGTTCATCAACAGGCGGCCAATATGCTGGGCGATCAGCGTCTAGCCGTCTTCAAGGGCGAGGGCGGAGAGGCCGAGCGCAGGCCGGAGAAGCCGTGTCTGGTTCAGATGTCGGTCGAAGGCGTTATGAGCGAAGAGGAATGGCCAGCCATCCTGGCCGAAAGCGCCCAACCGCACGAGACCGATATGAACCCGGCCCGCTTGAGCGCCTTGTGGAAGGGCGATCTTGACGATGTCTATGCCCAGGCGACGGTGACCGGCACGGCGGCGGTCGCGCTGCGCGTCATGGGGCGCGCTGCCAGCGTTGCCGCAGCCCAGAAACTGGCCGACGAGATGTGGGCCAAGCGCGATAAGGGCTGGTTGGGACATTAAGATGTCTCCGCGCCTCGTGATATCCGCGGCACATAAATCATCGGGCAAAACCACGATCACCCTGGGTTTGTTGGCGGCCCTATCCAAACGGGGCTTGCGCGTGCAGCCCTTCAAGAAGGGACCCGATTACATCGACCCGCTTTGGCACAAGGCGGCTTCGGGACGCGCTTCTTGGAATCTCGATTTCTATTCGATGTCGCATGGCGAAATGCTGGCGTTGGCGGCCAGACAATCGCAGGATGCCGATCTGTCGCTGGTCGAGGGCAATAAGGGCCTGTTCGACGGCATGGATACCGAAGGGGCCGACGACACGGCGGCGCTGGCCAAACTGCTGAAGGCGCCGGTGGTGCTGGTGATAGACGCCAGGGGAACCACGCGTGGCATCGCCCCGCTTCTGAAAGGGTATCTGGATTTCGAACCCGGCCTTGATATCGCGGGCGTGATCTTGAATCAGGTGGCGGGGCCGCGCCACGAAGGCAAACTGCGCGCCGCCATCAAGCGCTATCTGCCCGAACTGCCCGTCCTGGGCGCCATCCCGCGCGAAACAGAACTTGAAGTGGCCGAGCGTCATCTGGGTTTGGTGCCCGCCAATGAACAGGCGGGAGCCAGCGAACTGATCGCCATGTTGGCGTCCAGCATTGCGGCGCATGTCGATCTGGATCGTTTGCTTGACATCGCTAGGCGGGCCGAAGACCTGCCCATGCCAGCTACGCTGCCCGCTAGGCCAGAAAGCGATTTGCGCATCGCCATCGCCCAGGATTCCGCCTTCGGCTTCTATTATCCCGACGATCTGGAAGCCTTTGCGCAATGCGGCGCTCAGTTGGTTCCCTTCGATACGATGACCAACTACCACCTGCCGCCCGACATCGACGGCTTGTTCATCGGTGGCGGCTTTCCTGAAACCCATATGCGATCCCTGTCGGCCAGCCATGTGCTGCGTTCGGAAATCAACGCGGCGCTAAGGTCGGGGCTGCCCTGTCACGCCGAATGCGGTGGCCTGATGTATCTGGCCCAATCGATCCGCTGGGGCGCCAATCAGGCCGACATGGTGGGTTTCATCAAGGCGCGCGTGGTGATGCAGGAACGTCCGGTCGGACGCGGCTATGTGCGTTTGAAGGATAGCGGAAAGGGTTTGTGGCCGCCGATCGGACAAAAGGGAGTCAGCTTTGCCGCCCACGAATTCCACCATTCGCGCTTGGAAGATTTGGCGCCCGGCCAGACCTTCGCCTTCAAGGTCGAGCGCGGGGTCGGAATTCAAGACGGGCAGGACGGCTTGGTTGTCGGCAATATGATGGCCAGCTATGCGCATCTGCGTTCGGTCGAGGGGACGCCTTGGGTCTCACGTTTCGTCGATTTTGTCCGCAGCCGCCGCCGGTAGGGTGAAACGGAAAACCGTGCCCTGGCCGAAGACGGACTCGACCGTGATCCGCCCGCCCGATTGTTCGACGATCTTCTTGCAAATCGCCAATCCAACGCCGGTGCCGCTGTGCTGGGCCACCGTGTGCAGCCTTTGAAAAATGACGAAGATGCGTTCGAAATATTTTGGTTCGATGCCGATCCCGTTGTCGGCGAATGAAATCTCATGCAGCCCGCCGCCGACATCCTTGGATGAAATCGATATCTTCAAGGGGCGCAACGCGTCCTTGTACTCCAAGGCGTTGGACAGAAGATGCTCGAAAATCAGGATCATGCGCTTCTTGGTCGCCAGCACGATGGGAAGCGGGCCAAGTTCGATCTCGGCGCCGGCCGCCTTGATCTCGTCGGCCAGATAATTTTGGATGTCTTGGATGATTTCTTGAAGCGCCACTGGTTCCGGCTTCAAAGTGTGCTGCTCTATCATCGTGTAATCGAGCAGGTCCATCAGCCGCGCCTTCATGCTGGCGGCACCCGCCACCAGATAGCCGATGAATTCGTCGGCATCCGCGTCCAAACGGTTGCCGTAGCGCAGTTTCAAAAGCTGCGTATAGCTGATGATGGCGCGAAGCGGCTCTTGCAGGTCGTGCGCGATGATGCGCGCGAAGTTCTTAAGTTCGTCGTTCGAGCGCTCCAGGCTTTCGCGGGCGGCAATCAGCTCGGCTTCGCGCGACAATAATCGATGCTCCACCCCACGCTGACGGCGGATTTGCCATAAAAGCAAACCAGTGCCGCCCAGTGTCAACCCGCTGCCCACCAGACCCGAGGCGATCAGAAGCCTTGCCGCCATGCCGTCTTGCGGGGCGATGGCCGACAGGCCCATGTAAACGCCGCTCCAAATCAAGCCCAGCAGGATCAGGCCGAAAGCCAGAAACAGATAGACAAGATCGAAACGTTTCTCGCTGCTCATCAGGCAAGACTGGCGATTGGATTGATCAGGGCCTGCGTCTGCGCCGTCGTGCCTGAAAGGCGCACGGTTCCATGTTCGATGCGGGTTTTTCCCTCGCACACCAGGGCCAGGGCCAGGGGATAGATGACATGTTCTTGTTCCAGCACGCGCGCCGCCAGCAGATCGGGCGTGTCGTCTTGCATCACCGGCACCACGGCCTGGGCGATGATGGGGCCGCTATCCATTTCGGGCACCACGAAATGAACCGTGCAGCCAGCGAAGCGAACGCCTTCCTGGATGGCGCGCTCATGGGTATGCAGGCCCTTGAACAGGGGCAGAAGCGACGGATGGATGTTGAGCAGGCCGCCCGACCAATGCGAGACGAAATAGGCCGTCAGCACGCGCATGAAACCGGCCAGACAGACGATTTCGACGCCATCGGCTTCCAGTTGCGCATTGATGGCGCGCTCGAAACTTTCGCGATCCGAGAAATCCTTGTGCGAGATGACAGCGGTCGGTATGCCTGCCGCCTTTGCCCGCTCAAGACCGAACACATCCGGCACGTTGGAAATCACGCGCACGATTTGTGCCGGATAGCCGGGCTGGGCGTGAGCGTCGATCAGGGCCTGCAAGTTGCTGCCTCGGCCAGAAATCAGCACGCCTACCCGTTTGCGATCCGCCATGCTCATTTATCCCAGGCGGACAGGTTTTCCACCCGCGCATGGATGTCGTCGCCCGCCACCACGCGCCCGATGCGGACGACCGTTTCGCCATGTTGGGTCAGCAATTCGGCCAGCGCGTCGGCATCGTCCGATCGGCAAATCGCCATCATGCCGATGCCGCAATTGAAGGTGCGCGCCATTTCGCTAGCCGCGATGCCGCCAGCGCTTTTCAGCCAAGCGAAGACGGGAGGAAGCGCCCAGGCGCTGGCGTCGATTTCAGCCGCCAGACCCTTGGGCAGCACGCGAGGAACGTTTTCGTACAGCCCGCCGCCGGTGATGTGGGCCAACGCCTTCACATGTCCGGCGCGCACGCCCGCCAGACAGCTTTTGACGTAAATGCGGGTGGGAGCCAGCAAGGCGTCGCCAGCGGTCATTCCCGGTGCGAAAGGGGCCGGATCGGCAGGTTTTAGCCCAGCCTTGTCCAGAACGCGGCGCACCAGCGAGAACCCGTTGGAATGAACGCCGTTCGAGGCCAGTCCCAGAATGACGTTGCCCGCTTGGACTCCGGAACCGTCGATCAGCGTTCCGCGCTCGGCGGCACCCACGGCGAAACCAGCCAGATCATAATCGCCCTTGGCGTACATGCCGGGCATTTCCGCCGTTTCGCCGCCGATCAGCGCGCATCCGGCCTGTTTGCAGCCTTCGGCGATGCCCGCCACCAGAATGCGGCCCTGTTCGACCTGAAGCCGCCCTGTCGCGAAATAATCAAGGAAAAACAATGGCTCGGCACCCTGGACCACAAGGTCGTTGACGCTCATGGCCACTAGGTCGATGCCGACGTAATCGTGGCGGTTGGCGTCAATGGCCAGCTTCAGCTTGGTGCCCACGCCATCGGTGGCGGCCACCAGGATCGGGTCCTTGTAGCCAGCCGCCTTCAGGTCGAAAAGGGCGCCGAAGCCGCCCAATCCGGCCTCGGTGCCGGTGCGGCGCGTGGCACCCGCCAAAGGCTTGATGGCCTCGACCAGGGCCGTTCCGGCGTCGATATCGACCCCGGCATCCTTGTATGTCAGTGAGGAGGTGGACAAGCGAGGCTTCCTAGAATGTGAGAACGTGATAAAGTCTGACCGGTCGCCTTCGGGCTGCCGACAAGTCCCTGATTTTGACCCCTGCACGGCTGGTTTGCAATGTTTTCGCTCTTGCGCGCTCTCTTCCTTGCCGGACTAACCTTCACCCTGACGGCTCCGGCCTTTTCGGCGGACATTCTGCAAGCCAGCGTGACCGTCGACGCCACGGCTCAAAACACGTCGGCGGCCAGGGAAAAGGCGCTTGGGGAGGGCCAGCAGCAGGCCTTCCGCCGCTTGTTGGAAAGCATGACCGTCGAAGCCGACCGGGGCAGGCTTCCCCATCCCGCCAATTGGCAGGAATGGGTGATCGACTTTTCTGTCGATCAGGAAAAAACCACGCCGGTGCGCTATCTTGCCACCCTGTCCGTGCGGTTCAAGGCGCAGCCGGTGCGCAATCTGCTGCGCCAAGCGGGCATTTCCTTTGCGGAAACGGTCAGCAAGCCGGTGCTGGTGGTGCCGGTCCTGGCGCAATCCGGGCGCGGGCTGTTGTGGGACGAAGACAATGGTTGGTTGAAGGCATGGCAGGAGCGCCCCAAGCTGTCGAGCTTGGCGCCGGTCTTGGTGCCTATGGGCGACAGTTGGGACCGTCAGGCCTATGACGTCGGCATGGACCGAGAAAGGCTGGAAACGCTGGGCCGACGCTATGGCGCGGCGCAGACCCTGTTGGCCGAGGCCAGGGTCTCGCCCACCGGCATCGACATTCGCCTGATCCATCCCAATGGGCAGGCGGCTTTGCTGACGGTCGCCAACGCCAAGGATCAAGCCCAGCCCCCCTATCGTCGCGCCGCCGATGCCGTGGCCTTGCAGATCGAGGAATCTTGGAAGCGGGCCAATCTGGTTTCGCACGATTCCCTGGGCGCTCTGGTGGTGACTGTGACCTTCAACGGCATGGCCGAATGGCTGAAAATTCGCGAAAAGTTGGAACGCGTCTCGCTGATCCGCCGCCAGGACATGCTGGAACTGGCGCGCAATCGGGCCAGCCTTGCCTTGCATCATTCGGGCGATTTCGCCCAGTTGCGCACCGCCCTGTCGCAAGCCGATCTGAATCTGTCGGCGGATGGGCAAGGCGGGCATTCCTTGGCCCTGATGCCCGCCAGATGATGCGCCAACTGCCCAATCTGATCACCCTGCTGCGCTTGTTGGCCGTTCCCCTGACCGTCTGGTCGATCAATTCCGAAAACTATCATCTGGCCTTCTGGCTGTTCGCATCGGCGGCGGTCTCCGATGCGCTCGATGGCGCGTTGGCCCGCTGGCTGAAGGCCAGAACCACCATCGGCGCTTACCTCGATCCCCTGGCCGACAAGGCGTTGCTGATGGCGGTGTACATCACGCTGGGCTATCACGGCCAGATCCAGGACTGGTTGGTCATCATGATCGTGTCGCGTGACCTGCTGATCATCGGGGGAGCCTTGCTGGTCGATTTGGTGACCGGGCGTTTGCGCATGGAGCCTTTGTTCGTCAGCAAGGTGAACACACTGGCCCAGATCCTGCTGGCCGGGTTGGTTCTGGGGGGGCTTGGCCACGATCTTGAAGAAGGCTTGTTGGCCTTGCAGCCGGTGTTGACTATGATCGTCGCCCTAACGACCCTGGCTTCCGGGGCGGTCTATCTCCTGGTTTGGGGTCGGCGGGTTGTTTCCGAGGAAGGTACGAAAACATGATGACGCGCCTGCAGATTCGTTTCTGGCTGATCGGCTTGGCCGTTTTCATAGGCCTGGTGTATTTGCTGCGCCCTGTTTTGCTGCCCTTCGTGGCGGGCATGGCGGCAGCCTATTTCCTCGACCCCATCGTTGACCGGCTCGAGCGCTACAGGCTTGGCCGTTCCCTGGCCACGGGCTTGGTCACCATCGGCTTTTTCGTGATCTTCGGCGGGGTCATCGCCCTGATGGTTCCCATGGTGCAAACCCAGGTGATGGATTTCGCCCACAAGGTGCCGGAATATGCCGAGGGGTTGCGCGACCGGTTGCGCCCCCTGGCTGAAACCTTGCTGGCCAACTTGAATCCCGAGGATGTCGCCAAGCTGAAGGCGACGGCGGAAAGCTATGCGGGCACGATGGTGTCATGGATCATCACCGCCATCGGCAATGTGTTGACGGGCGGCATGGCCTTGCTGTCGATCCTGTCGCTGCTGCTGATTACGCCGGTGGTTACCTTCTATCTGCTGCGCGATTGGGACAAGATGACCGCCAGGGTCGATAGCTGGCTGCCGCGCGATCACGCCGAGACCATCCGCGGACAATTACACGAAATCGATTCCACCCTGGCCGGTTTCGTGCGCGGCCAGGCTTTGGTCTGCACCGTTCTGGCCCTGTTTTACGGCGTCGGCTTTTCGCTGGCCGGTCTCGATCTGGGGCTGGTGGTCGGCATCGCGACGGGCATCGCCACCGTTGTTCCCTATCTGGGCGGCATTCTGGGCATGGTGCTCAGCGTCGGGTTGGCGCTGGCCCAGTTCTCGGACTGGATGCCGGTCGTCATCGTGGCGGCGGTTTCGCTGACCGGCCAAGTGATCGAAGGCTATGTCCTGACGCCCAATCTGGTCGGCGACCGCATCCGTCTGCATCCGGTGTGGATTCCCTTCGCCCTGCTGGCGGGCGGGGCCTTGTTCGGATTCCTGGGCGTGCTGCTGGCCGTGCCGGTGGCGGCGGTGATAGGCGTTCTCGTCCGCTTCTCGCTGGAGCGCTATCTGGCCAGCCCGGTTTATCGCGGCAATTCCTCTACATCCGAAAAATGACCCAGCTTGCCTTCCACCTGCCGCCCCAGCCGCAGATGGGGCGGGAAGATTTTCTGGAAGCGCCCTGCAATGGCTTGGCGCTGTCTTGGATCGAGCGCTGGCCGGATTGGCCCGCCCAGGCGCTGGTTTTATGCGGCCCGGAAGGGTCGGGCAAGACGCATCTGGCCAATATCTTTGCCGCCAGGGCAGGGGCCGCGATCGTGCCCGCCGCCCGCTTCACGCAAAGCGATGTCCCGGCGCTGGAAGGCAAGTCGGTGGTGATCGAGGATTGCAAAGCCGATCTGCCCGAGCGTGCCCTGTTTCATCTGCTTAATCTGGCCAAGGAAAGCCAAGGCTTCGTGCTGCTGACGGCGCGCCAGCCGCAGGCGCGCTGGACGGTCGTCCTTCCCGATCTAAGATCGCGGCTGCTAGCGCTTCCCTTGGCGGAACTGAAAGCGCCCGACGACGCCTTGCTGACGGCGCTGCTGGCCAAGCTGTTCGCCGACCGCCAATTGCGCGTCGGGCCGGATGCGCTGGCGTATATTTTGGGGCGCATCGAGCGCAGTTTTGCCGCCGCCCACCGACTGGTCGGACAGATCGACGACAAGGCGCTGGCCGCCAAGCGTCCGGTGACCATTCCCCTGATTCGCGACATTCTGGAGTTGAACGCATGAGCGAGATCGTCACCCTGGACCGCCACGCCGACGGCTCTGTCACGGTCGCCATCGACCGACCGGAACGCATGAACGCGCTGAACCTGGACGTCTGGCAGCGTTTGGGCGATCTGTTCTTGGACCTGTCGGCGGATAGCGGCGTGCGCGCCGTGGTGCTGCGCGGGGCGGGCGACAAGGCCTTTGCGCCGGGGGCAGATATCGAGGAATTCGATACCGTGCGCGCCACCGCCGCCCAGGCCCGAATCTATGACGACGTGATGCGCCGCGCCTTCAACGCCGTGTACGAATGCGCTCATCCCACCGTCGCCATGATCCATGGCGCTTGCGTGGGCGGCGGACTTGAATTGGCCGCCTTGTGCGATCTGCGTCTGGCCGGGCGCTCGGCCCGCTTCGGCGTGCCGATCAACCGCATCTCGGTGGTCATGGGCTATCCCGAACTGATCGGCCTTAAGCGCCTGATCGGCCCGGCGCGCACGTTGGAAGTGCTGCTGGAAGCGCAAATCCTGGATGCCGAGAAAGCCCTGGCCTGGGGGTTGGTCAACCGCGTGGTCGAGGATGCGGCGCTGGAAGACGAGGTGAAGATTTGTCTGAAGCGCATTCTGGGCGGAGCGCCCCTGGCCAATCGCTGGCACAAGAAGTTCGTTCGCCGCCTTGATGATCCCAGCCCCATCAGCCAGGAAGAGATGGACGAATGTTACGAATTCCTGGCCACCAAGGATTATGCCGAAGGGGTGAACGCCTTTAAATCCCGGCGCAAACCGGAATTCAAGGGAGAATAGCGCGCCACCTACTACCTCATCAGAGCCAGTTTCTCGATCTCGCAGGCAGGCCCGTCAGACTGGGGCGTGTACAAGGCCACATAGGCGATGCGGCTGTTCAGCGTGTTGATGTCGGGCCAAGCCAGCCGATGCAACTCGGCTATGTCAAGCGTCGCTTCGCGCCAGTTGCCATCGCTGGCTCCGCCCTGGGCGATGAAGAAGGCAGCGTTTCCCTTGCGCTCTAGCCGCCCTGTTTGTCCGGCTTCGCCGCTCCAGGCCACGATCAATCGCCGCTCGGCGCTGCCTGTCTTGAATCCCACCGCCAGATGCAGGCGGGCATAGCCGCCAGCCGGTGGGCCGGACTCGACGCGCCAGCGCCAAGTCAGATAGGGCGACGACAGCAGCAGGCTGTCCACCTCGCGCCTGAGCGACGCCGCCTCGCTCAGGCTGGTGCGCAAAGCGCCGGAGGGCAGGATGGAAAAAGCCTTGGCGTTCTCGCTGATCCAGCCGTGCTCGGCGGCGGCCTGACTGTCTGAAAGAGCCAGCGCGGGATCGGCGTCCAAGATGGGCAGCCAGCCTTCCGGGCCGGGCGATGCGGGCACGGCGGTTTGGGCGCATCCTTGAATCAAAAGGGCTTGAATCAAAAGGGCCATCAGCAGGGCCATCGCCGCCACGGGCTTGCCCCGGCTCATTTCTTTTTCCTTTTTTTGGCTTGCTGGGTCTGGATGTCGCTTTTCAGGTCTTGAACGGCCAGCCAAGGTGGCGAGCCGCGCGCCAGCAGCTTGTCGGCTTGATCTGCATGATGGCTGGCCTCGGCCAGCTTGCCCGACAGAAAGGCGTATTCGGCCATGGCATAGGCGGTCATGCCCTGGTTGCCGCTGCGCCCATAGGCCACCGACATCAGGCGCCAAGCCAGGGCATTGTCCTTTTCCTTGGTCAGGGCCTGTTGAAGGTGGCGCGAGGCCTCGGGCAGAAGGGAGTCGTCGTTCATCTCGATCTGGGCCTGAGCTAGGCTGACCAGGATCAAGGGGGCTTCCGGCATCAGCCTTGCAGCATGGACCAAGGCGTCCTTGGCTTCGGCGATGCGCCCGTTCTCGAACAAGAACTGCCCCTTCAATTCATAAAAATAGGCGTCGTTGGGATATTCCTTGATCAGGCCGTCGATCAGGGGCAGGGCATTGGCCAGATCGGGCTTGCGGTAATAGGCGATGGCGCGGGCCATGCGGGCCTCGATAGAGGTGTCGTCGGCCTTGTAGCGCGACAGCGTGCGCACCGGCGCCTCGATGAAGGCGAACAGCTTGGCCTGCATGCGCCTGAACATCAGGGCATATTCGGGGCGCAGGGGCGTGTCGGTATATTGCGATTTCTCGACCTGCTCGCGCAGAAAGGACACGCGCTCCTGGGAAATCGGATGGGTGCGCACATAAGGGTCCTGGCGCTCGGTCATCCACAATTCCTGCTGGCCCAGGATTTCCATGAATTCGAGAAAGCCCTTGGCCGACTGCTGGGTGCGGTTCAGGTAGGTGATGCCCGCCTGATCGGCGGAAGATTCCTGGCCGCGAGAGAAGGTCAGCAAATTCTTGAGCGCTACGTCCTGACCGCCCATCACGACGGCTGTTCCAACGTCAGCGCGACCTGACAGAACGCCCGCGGCGACGCCCAGCACGGTGGCGATGATGGCTTCGTTCGAGGCGTCCTCGAAGGCTTGCTGCAGGCGGGCCAGATGGCCGCCTGCGATATGGCCGGTCTCGTGGGCCATGACGCCGATGACTTGGCTTGCGCTCTGGGCGCGCAGCAACAAGCCGGTATGCAGGAACATTTTCTGTCCGCCAGCTACAAAGGCGTTCAGGCTCTTTTCGTTAACGATATGAACTTCGAAGGCATTCGGGTCCAGGCCGGCCGCCTCCAACAGTGGCGTCTCGAAGGCGCGGATGGTATTTTCCACCTCGGTGTCGCGAATCAGGCTCGCGGCGCCGGCAGGGGACGCAGCCGCGGCCAGAAGACTCATGCAGATTAGGAAAAGGCGAAAGATGATGCGCAAGGCAGAAGTTCCAACCGTTCCCCAGGAAGGTAGTGCCCCCTGGCTGGTCCGTCAATGCAGGGCGGCCGGGCTGATGCTGGGCCTGACGGGAGCGTTGTCGGCCTGCGATCCCGGCGTCGCTCCGGGCACCATCGGCCATGTGCAGGGTTTTGCGGGCATCATCGCCTCGGACGAGCCGCAATCGGTGCTGGTGGCGCGCGACATTCTGTCTTCCGGCGGCACGGCGGCCGATGCGGCCATCGCCATGTATTTCGCCATGTCCGTCACCTTGCCCTCGCGGGTCGGCATGGCGGGCCAGGGCGCTTGTCTGGTTCACAACCCCAAGGACAAAAAGAAGGAATCGACGACGGAATCGCTGATTTTCATTCCTCAGTCGCCTGCCGCCGTGGCGGCGCCGCGCGCCATGTTCGCCCTGCACGCCAAGTATGGCCGCCTGCGTTGGGAGGCCTTGATCGGCCCGGCGGAAGGCATGGCCCGCCTGGGCGCACCGGTTTCCAGAGCCTTGGCCAGCGATCTGGCGCTTGAGGGCGAGCGGCTGCTGGCCGATCCCAATTTGCGCAAGATCTTCGCCAGACCCGACGGCAGGTTGGCGGGCGAGGGGGATGCGGTCAAGAATATCAACCTGTCCTCGTTCATGGCCCGTTTGAGAGCCAGGGGACCTGCCGATCTGTACACCGGGAATCTGGCTCGCGAACTGAGCGAGGCGGCAGGCGAAGCCGGTCTGGCCCTGACGCCCGAAGAAATGCGCAATGTGAAAGTGACGTTCGGGCCGACCCTGGGCGTCAAGTTCGGCAATCTGACCGCCCATTTCCCGCCCGAGCCGGCCAGCGGCGGCGCCGAAGAGGCCCGCTTGTGGCGGCAAGTCGTTCAAAAGCAGCCTTATGAACAGCCTTTTTCTCAGGAAAGCGCTTCGGGCGCCGGATTCATGGTGGCTGACCGTGACGGCCAAGCGGTGGTCTGCGCCACATCGATGGGCGGATTGTTCGGCAACCGCAAATCAATTCCCGGTCTGGGATTGATTCTGGCGTCCGGGCAGGTCGCCAAGACCAGCCTGGGACCGATGCTGGTGGTGGCGCACAATGTCACCGAGTTCCGCTATGCCATGACCTCGGCGGGCGGCCAGCCCGGCGTGATGGGGCTGATGAAGGCGGCGTCGATGGCAATTTTGGAAGAACGCCCCCTGGTCGATGCCGTCAAATCGGTGGCGGGGCGGCGATTGGTGGCGATCGGCTGTCCGCAGGGACTGCCGCCGCATCCCGATTCCTGCCAGTTGGCCGTCGATCCGGAAGGCTTCGGCTATGGGCTGGGCGTCGGCTCCAAGGAGAAGGAATGGTTCTGAAGGTTTCGAGGCGCGGCCAAGTCCCGCCCTTCATCGTCATGGACGTCATGCGCGAGGCCGCCCTTCGGGTGGCTTCGGGCAAGGATGTGGTTCATCTCGAAGTTGGGCAGCCGGGTGGGCGTCCGCCCAGGGCCGTGCTGGAAGCCGCCAAGCGGGCGCTTGAAGATGACAGCGAAACGCTGGGCTATACGCTGGCCTTGGGCCATCAGGGACTGCGCGAGCGCATCGCCCGCTTCTACAAGGAAAGCCACCGGATCAAGATCGACGCTGATCGTGTAGTGGTCACCACCGGCTCGTCGGGCGCTTTCCTGCTGGCCTTTCTGGCCGCCTTCGAGGCGGGCGACCGCGTGGCGCTGGCGGCCCCCGGCTACCCGGCCTATCGCAACATCCTGACCGCCTTGGGCTGCGAGGTGGTGACGATCCCCGTCGATGGCGCCACCCATTTCCATCCCACGCCCGCCCATCTGGAAGCGTTGGATCGTCCGGTCGATGGCTTGATCGTCGCCAGCCCCTCGAATCCCACCGGCAGCATGCTAAGCCCCCACGCCCTGAAGGCGCTGGCTGAATGGTGCCATGGGAAGGGCGTGCGGTTGGTTTCCGATGAAATCTATCACGGCATCGTTTACGGCGAACCCGCCGCCACGGCGCTTGGCTTTTCGGACAGCGCCATCGTGGTCAACAGTTTCTCGAAATATTATGCCCTGACCGGCTGGCGCCTGGGTTGGATGGTGGTTCCGCCGGAACTTGTGCGTTCGGTCGAATGCCTGGCCCAGAACTTGACCATAGCACCCCCCACGCTTTCGCAGATATCGGCCATGGCCGTTTTCGACGCCACTGGCGAACTGGACGCCCGCGTCGCTGGCTACGCCGCCAACCGCGCCCTGCTCTTGGATCGTTTGCCAGCCCTGGGTTTCGACAAGCTGGCGCCCGCCGATGGCGCGTTCTACCTGTATGCCGATATCGGCCATCTGACCAATGACAGCCCGCAATTTTGCAAGCGTATCTTAGCGGAATGCGGGGTTGCCTTGACGCCCGGAACCGATTTCGATCCCTTGCGCGGGCATTTGAGTGTACGCTTCTCGTTGGCCGGACCGATGTCCGACATGGAAGAGGCCGTCCGCCGACTGGCCCGCGTCCCTCTGCAATCGATAAGGAGTTGATCCATGGTGACCCGTCCCGACATTGCCAAGGAACTGACCAAGGCCGCGCATGACGCCTTGGGCGCGCTTTCGGGCCTGAAGACCGAAGCCGAGACCTTCGCCAAGGCCAAGCTGGAGCGTTTGCTGGCCGAGATGAAGCTGGTGACGCAAGACGAATTCGACGCCGTGCGCGCCATGGCTGCCAAAGCCAGGGCGGAACAAGAATCGCTGGCCGAACGCGTTGCGGTTTTGGAAGCAAAACTGGGCATCGAAGCCCCTGTCGCCAAGCCGAAACCGGCGCGCAAGAAACCCGCCAAACCCGACTCGGCGGCATGAAAAACGTTGCGACTCTCGAGAGACGCTGGCGCGACTCCTTGATGCGCGGATGCGATTTTCCGAGTCTTTTCAAGGCTTGCTGAATCAGGCGGAATCGCACGACTCCGCATTTACCTTTTGTTAGTTCTCTCTGGCTAGCGTTTGTGTTGACACTGGCTTGGCTTCACAACATGTTGGTGCCAGCCTGCTAGGCGGGGAGAACAGAGGCATGACGGCCTTAGCGCTTGCTGTAAATGAAGACTTGGCCAATCCGCTGGATTTGGTCGAGCAGATTGTTGCCGCCAACGATTGGGCGTTTGATCGGCGCACCGACGAGGAAATGGCGGTCGACGTGCCGGGTCGCTGGTGCGATTTCAGCCTGTATTTCTCGTGGCGCGAGGATGTGGGGGCGATGCATTTCACCTGCGCCTTCGACATGCGCATTCCCGACGCCAAGCGCGGCCAGATCAACGAGCTTCTGGTTCTGATCAACGAGAAGATGTGGCTGGGCCATTTCGGTCTGTGGACCGAAGAGGGCGTGCCCATGTTCCGCCATTCCATGCTGTTGCGCGGCCTGCATCAGGCCAGCATTGAGGAGTTGGAAGATCTGGTCGACATCGCTCTTTCGGAATGCGAGCGCTTCTATCCGGCTTTCCAATTCGTGGTCTGGGGCGGCAAGTCGCCCATCGAATCCATGCAGGCGGCTCTGTTGGAGCCGATGGGCGAAGCGTAATCAACTGCCCCTCAGGCGCCGGGCGTTCGCCCCGCGCCATGTGGCGTGAAGCACAGGGAGGGGTAACATGAAACATGGCATTCTGTTGGTTGGTTGCGGGCGCATGGGCAGCGCGCTGCTGGTTGGCTGGATCGAGCGGGGTTTCGATCCCAAGGCCATCGTGGTCGTCGAACCCAGCCAGGCCCCCCAGGGCGTGCAGGGCGTCTTCGACGAAAAGAACATTCCCGCCGATTTCAGGCCCGATGTCGTTCTGCTGGCGGTCAAGCCTCAGTTGATGGATACGGTGTTGCCGCCCTATGCCCGTTTCGCCGATCACGCTGTCTTTTTGTCAATCGCCGCCGGGCGCACTTTGGCCTCGTTCGAGCGCATTCTGGGCCCGACGGCCGCAGTGGTGCGCTCGATGCCCAATACGCCGGCCGCCGTGGGGCGCGGCATCACGGTGGCCTGCGCCAACCGCATGGCCACCAGCCTGCAAAAGGCCAGGACCGAAGAACTATTAAGCGCCGTGGGCGAGGTGGCCTGGGTCGCCGATGAAAGCCAGATCGACGCCGTGACCGCCGTTTCCGGATCGGGTCCGGCCTATGTCTTCTATTTGGCCGAGGCCCTGGCCAAGGCGGGCGAGAAGGCCGGTCTGGCCCCGGATCTGGCGGCCAAGCTGGCCAGCGCCACGGTAGCGGGGTCGGGGGAACTGCTCTACCGGGCAGGCAGCCCGCCCAAGCTGTTGCGCGAGAACGTCACCAGCCCCGGCGGCACCACGGCGGCGGCGCTTGCCGTGCTGATGGCGCAAAAGGGGGGGCTGCAGGATTTGATGGACCGCGCCGTCGAGGCGGCGGCCAATCGTTCCAGGGAACTTGCCAGTTAGGGGATACATCCCCACATAGGGCGGACCAGATTGAATGAGGTTCGCATGACCGCCAAAGCCAATCCCCGTTTGAAAGCCGCCGAAGCCCTGATGGCCCTGCTGGGCGAAAGAGGCTGGCACGCCGTTTCCCTGACCGACGTGGCCGACAAGGCCGCCATCAGCTTGGCCGATTTGCGCGAATTGGTTTCGTGCAAGGAGGGGTTGATGATCGCCCTGGGGGCGGAAATCGATCAGCAGGCGCTGCGCGATTTCGAAAAGCCCGATGCGGCGCTTCCCGTGCGCGACCGGTTGTTCGACGTTCTGATGCGTCGTCTCGAAGCGCTGACCCCTTACAAGCCCGCTTTCCAGCGCTTGGCCCACGACGGCGCCAAAGCCCCCTCGGCCCTGCTGGCGGCAGCCGTTTCCATCGACCGCGCCATGCCCTGGATGCTGGAAGCGGCGGGCGTGGGGTCGTCGGGCTTGGCCGGGCGGCTCAAAGCCAAGGCGCTGGCGGCTGTCTATCTATCGACCGTCAAGGCTTGGCTGGAGGACGATACGCCCGACCTTGGCCCCACCATGTGCGCCCTGGACAAGGGGCTGACCCGCTGTGAAAGGCTGCTTGGGCTGGTTCCGGGGCCGCTTCGGGCCTGTCTGTTGGGGCCAAAGGCCAGCAAGCCAGCCCCATCCGCAGCCTAGCCGATTGATTCAAATCGTTGTTATTGCACTGCAGCAAAGCCCGCTTGACGAGTCGAAATGGCCGCGCGTATTATTGTGCGGTGCAAAAACAACAGTCCGTAAAATCGCAACGCACCGACGCACCCAAGCCAGCAGGAGGATAGTGAACATGGTCAAGAAACCCGAGACGCCTGACGATTTCGACGTCACCAAAATTTTCGCTGATTTCAAGGTTCCCGGCGTCGATGTCGACGCCATGCTGGCTTCTCAGCGCAAGAATATCGAAGCTCTGGCCTCAGCCAACCGCCTAGCCTTCGAAGGCGTGCAGGCGGTGATGCGCCGTCAGATGGAAATCATGCGCCAGTCGATCGAAGAGGTCGTGGGCGCCACCAAGGCGATGACCGAAGCCGGATCGCCGCAAGAGAAGGCCGCCGCCCAGACCGAGCTGGTCAAGGACGCCTTCGAGCGCACCTTGTCCAATATGCGCGAACTGGTCGAGATGATGGGCAAGTCGAACAACGAAGCCTTCGATCTTTTGAACAAGCGCTTCGCCCAGACGATGGACGAAGTCAAGGACGTCATCAAAGGCAAGAAGTAAGACAGCCTTCAGACGTCAACTTTTAGAAATCAGCCGCTGGCGCAAGCTGGCGGCTGTTTTTGTTTCGTGATTCGAGCTTTGCGTCATGGTCGGGCTTGACCCGCGGCAGTCCGGACTTGAAAAAGCGCCTCACCCTGAGGAAGCCGCGAAGCGGCTGTCTCGAAGGGCGAGGCGCTGCATTTTCTTTGTTTTGCCTCATCCTTCGAGACGCTTCGCTCCTCAGGATGAGGCAAAAGTAGCAATACGCCATTTAAACCGACAGCCGTGGGCTTGACCCGGCCCTCCGCAGGACCTACACGGGGCATTAAATTTGCAACGATGACGGTAAGGACAGCGATATGAAATGCCCCAAATGCAGCTCTGAACATGCCTATCAGGATGGCAGCCTGTGGATTTGTCCGGAATGCGCCCATGAATGGAACCCGGATGCCGCTGGCGACGCCGGGGCCGACGAGTCCGTGATCAAGGACGCCAACGGCAATGTGCTGGCCGATGGCGACACCGTAACAGTGATCAAGGACTTGAAGGTCAAGGGATCAAGCCTGGTCGTCAAGGGCGGCACCAAGGTCAAGAATATCAAGCTGACCGATGGCGCCAATGGCCACAACATCGCCTGCAAGATCGACGGCATCGGCGCGATGGATTTGAAGTCGGAGTTCGTGAAGAAGGCCTGAACAGCCCTCAGTAGTCAGCTTTCAGCGATCACATTCGCTGAAGGCTGAAAGCCGATGGCTAACGGCTTACCTCACCCGCATTTCGAATAGCCGCAACTGGTGCAGGTGTCGCAGCCTTCCTGCTTGATCAGCGAGGGCTGATTGCATTTCGGGCAATAGCGCATGCTGTGGCCGGAAGCGTTGGCGGCGGGCGGGCGATGGTCGTCGCCCTTGGCGAGATTGACCACCTTGCGCTCGGTTTCCGTCAGGTACAAAAGCTCGTCGGCGGGGTTGGGCATGAAGCCGATCTCGATCAGATGGCGTTCGATCACCTCGCCGATGGCGGCCAGCAGCGAGGGCACATAGCGCCCGCCCACCCATTGGCCGCCCCTGGGGTCGAACACCGCCTTCAATTCCTCGACCACGAACGAAATGTCGCCGCCCCTGCGGAAGACCGCCGAGATCATGCGCGTCAGCGCCACCGTCCAGGCGAAATGCTCCATGTTCTTCGAATTGATGAAAACCTCGAAGGGGCGCTCGCGCCCATCTTGGATGACGTCGTTGATGGTGATGTACATGGCATGGTCGGAATCGGGCCAGCGCACCTTGTAGGTATGGCCCTTCAGCGTTTCCGGGCGGTCCAGGGGCTGGGTTAGGTGAACCACCGTGCTGCCGATGTCGGCGGGCTTGTGCAGTGGCTTGCCCAGCGGCAATTCGGCCTGCGCGTCCTTCTTGCCGTCCTTCTTCACCAGCACCGCGCCGGTGATGTCGTTGGGCCGATAGGTGGTGCAGCCCTTGCAGCCCAGGTCATAGGCTTGCATATAAACGTCCTTGAAGGAATCGAACGAGATGTCTTCCGGCAGATTGATGGTTTTCGAGATCGAACTGTCGATGTAGGTCTGAATGCAGGCCTGCATCGCCACATGGTCGGCGGGCGACAGGCTCTCGGCATCGACGAAATAATCGGGCAGCGGCATATTCTCGCCCACCATGCGACGGTACAGGCGATAGGCGTAATCGCTGACTTCTTCTTCACGTCTGGTGCCGTCTTGCATCAAGACGTTGCGCGAATAGGTGAAGGAGAAAACCGGTTCCAGGCCCGACGAGACATTGTCGGCGAACAGCGAAATGGTGCCGGTGGGGGCGATGCTGGTCAACAGCGCGTTGCGGATGCCGTGCTTGGCGATGGCTTCCTGCACATCCTGGTCCAGCGATTGGATGGTTTCGCCGGCTAGATATTTGTCGCGCTCGAACAAGGGAAAGCTGCCCTTTTCGGCGGCCAGTTCGGTGGAAGCCAGATAGGCGGCCCTGCGGATGGCGGCCATCCAGCGCGAGGTCAGTTCGATCGAACGTTTGGCGCCGTAGCGCGCCCGGCACAAGATCAGGGCGTCGGCCAGACCCGTCACCCCCAGCCCGATGCGCCGTTTGCTGTGCGCCTCGTGGGCGTGCTGGGGCAGGGGATAGTTCGAAACCTCGATCACATTGTCCATCATGCGCACGGCTGTGCGCACCAAGCCGTCCAGCTTCGCCATGTCGATGAAGGCGTCTTCGGTGAAGGGCTTCTCGACCAGCTTGGCCAGATTGACCGATCCCAGCAGGCAGACGCCGTAGGGCGGCAAGGGCTGCTCGCCGCAAGGATTGGTGGCGTGGATGGTCTCGCAATAATGCAGATTGTTGAGGCGGTTGATGCGGTCGATGAAGATCACGCCCGGTTCGGCATAGGCATAGGTGGCGTGCATGATCTTGTCCCACAGCTCGCGCGCGGGCAGGCTTTTATAAACAGTGCCCCCGAACTGCAACTGCCAATGGCCGTCTTCCTTCACGGCCTGCATGAAGGCGTCGCTGACCAGGACCGACAGGTTGAACATGCGCAAGCGACCCGGCTCGCGCTTGGCCTCGATGAAGGCCTCGATGTCGGGATGGTCGCAGCGCATGGTGGCCATCATGGCCCCACGGCGCGATCCGGCGCTCATAATGGTGCGGCACATGGCGTCCCAGACGTCCATGAAGCTGAGGGGGCCTGAAGCGTCGGCGCCCACGCCCTTGACGGGCGCTCCCTTGGGACGCAGGGTCGAGAAATCATAGCCGATGCCGCCGCCCTGCTGCATGGTGACGGCGGCTTCCTTCAACTGTTCGAAGATGCCCGCCATGTCGTCGGGGATGTCGCCCATGACGAAACAATTGAACAGCGTTACCTTGCGGTTGGCGCCAGCGCCCGAGACGATGCGCCCGGCAGGCAGAAACTTGAACCCCTCAAGCGCCTCGTAGAAGCGGTCTTCCCACAGGGTCGGGTCCTGCTCGGCGGCAGACAGGCTTTTCGCGATGCGCCGCCAGCTATCCTCGACCGTGCGGTCGATGGCTTGTCCGCCTTCGCCCTTCAGGCGGTATTTCATATCCCATATCTGTTGCGAAATGGGTGCCAGCTGCGTCATCGGTTGTCCCCAATGCGTTCAAAACAAGGTTCGTCCCCAGGAAGAGGGGGAAGACTAGGCCCTGCCCTTCTCAGCTTCAAGAACGGGGACGGGTTGATCACCGCGTTACACAGAAGCAGGTCTGACAAGAAGAACCACACCCAGCTTTCCCGTTATCCCGGCCTGTGGATAAGGGAGGGCGAAGATTAGCAGATTTTCCACAAATGTTCCACGGGCGTTTTTGATAAGTCTGTGGATGGACCGGATTTACCCTGCTTCGCCAAGGCGCTGGCAGGCGGTTTCGATCCGTTCCTTCAAGGTGGCAAGGAACTGGCGGCGGTCCATGCCCGGCTCTATAGGATCAAGCACTTCCAGAACGATCCGGCCAGGGCGCTTCATGAAACCCTTCCTGCGCCAATACAGGCCTGAATTCAGCGCCACCGGCACCACCGGCACTTTGAGATCGGCATACAGGGCGGCGATGCCGGGATGATAGGGCATCGAATCGCCGGGTGCTGTGCGCGTCCCCTCCGGGAAAACGATGGGGACCGAGCCGCGCGACAAAGCGTTCTGAGCCTCTTTCAGCATTTTCTTGAGGGCACTAGCGCCCGCGCTGCGATCAATCGCGATCATGCCGTGATGGGCCAGATACCAGCCGAACAGGGGGATGTTCAGCAGCTCCTTCTTCAGAACGAAGGCGGGATCGGGTAGAAGAATGTGGAAAATCAGGGTGTCCCAGGCCGACTGATGTTTGGCTGCGATCAGGAAGGGGCCGGGCGGCAGGCGCTCCAACCCTCTGAATTCGTGGGAAAGCCCGGCCACCCATTTCAAGAAGAACAGCATCAGGCGAATCCAGGCCCTGGCTCCGGCCACCATCGCCTTCCTGGGCAGAAGCAGGAAGGGCAGATAAAGCAGCGACAGAAGGGTGGTCAGGCCAAAGAACAGGACATTGAAGGCAAAGGAGCGCAGAGCGGTCACGGTCATCCCTCGAGTAAGATGCGCAGTCGGGCCAGGAGATACTTGGTATATTCCGAGGCGATCAAGACAAAAGTGCCCGGGTTGCGCCACCAGGCCCCGGCTTTCACATGTTCCGGAAAGACAGGGTTGGGTATGATCCGGGCCAGGGGCAGGGCGGCTTTCAGCTCGGCCAGGGCGCGCGGCATATGGTAATTGCCGGTCACCAGACGCAGCGAGCTGAACTGTTCCGAGCGCATCCAGGCCGCCGTTTCCTGGGCGTTGCCGATTGTATTGTCGGCGGAGTAGCCGAGCACGATGCAGCATTCCAGGGCGTCGGGGGCATGGCGCGACAATTTGACCAGTTCGCGCACGTCAACGCCGCGATAGACGCCGGAAACGAACAATTTCCCGCCTAACTGCCTCTCCAGCAGGTCGAGACCGGCGGCCAATCTTTCGCTGCCGCCGGTCAGCACCACGATGGCGTCGGTTTTGCTGTCCTGATCGTCGATGCCCAGCGGCACCGATTGGGCAAAGCCAACCAGACCGGCCAGCCAGATCAGGGCCAGGACGGCGGGAGGAAGGATGAAGGGCAGAAACCTTCGCAAAGGCTGGGTCATGTCATGCGAGCCAGGGCGCGGTGGACGGCAAGGCGGGCGGTCAGCGTGGCGATCCAGGCGGCGGCCAGGGGCAAGAGCGCCAAGGCGGCCCAATGGCCAAGCCCCAGCCAGACTTCCGGCAGGATGCCGCCTTCCAAGGAACGGGCCATGTAGCCCAGGCCCGCCAGGGCGCCAACCCCCAGGCCCAATCCGGCGATGCCGCCCTTCAGACCCATATAAAAGGTGCGCCTGGCGAATTGACGGGCGATGTAATCGTCCTGGGCGCCGATCAGATGCAGAACTTCGATGACCTGATGATGGATGGCCATGCCGGTGCGGGTGGCGAATACGACGGTGGCCGAGGTGGTGACGCCGACCAGCCCCAACACCAGCATGGCCAGCGCCTCGATCGAGCGCGACAGGCGCAACAAGCGTCCCAGCCAGACGCGATGATCTTCAACCGTGGTGCCGGGCTGCACGGCTTCCAGCTTGGCGGCCAACGTTTTCACGTCGATGGTCACGAAGGGGTCGCTGGTCACGTCGATCAGCCGCGGCAAGGGCAGTTCGCCGATCAGTTCGGCCGATCCCAGCCAGGGTTCAAGCAGGGCCACGATACGGTCGCGGGGCAAGGGTTGGGATTGCAGAATGCCCGGCGTTTCCGCCAGCACGTTCAAGATCGCCTCGACCTTGGCATGGCTGCGCGCCTCGGCTTCGGGGCCGCTGGCCACGATGGGAACCTGTACGGTCAGCGTGCCCCGGATGTCGCGCTCCCAGCGCGTCGTCAGCCCATGCAGGATCATCAGGCCCGAAAGTGCTAGCACGGCCAGGAACACCATGAGGGCGACCAGCAGGGGCACGAAACGCGACGAGGCGTCGCGCTGGGTGGGCAGGTCCGAGCGGCGGCTGATCAGGGCCATGCGTCAGGCTCCCTTCAGGGGCGGCGGATCGGCCAGCCGACCGCGTTCCAGATGCAGGCGGGAATGCGGGAAATTGCGCAGCAGCCCCTCGTTGTGGGTGGCGATGACCACGGTGGTGCCCAGCTTGTTCAATTCCTCGAACAGATAGATCAGGCGGGTGGCCAGCGTGTCGTCGACATTGCCCGTCGGTTCGTCGGCCAGCAGCAGGTCGGGTCTGGCGATCACCGCCCTGGCGATGGCGACCCGCTGCTTCTGTCCGCCCGACAGAACGGGCGGCTTGGCGTTCAGATGATCGGCCAACCCCACCCATGACAGCAACTCGGGCACATGTTTCTTGATTTCCGCCTCGGAAACGCCGGAAACGCGCAGGGGCAGAGCCACATTGTCCATAGCCGACATGTGGTCGAGCAGGTGAAAATCTTGAAAGACCACGCCGACCCGCCTGCGAAGCGCGGGCAACTTGTCGCGCGGCAGGGTCGCCACATCCTGGCCGAACAGGGTCACCAGCCCGCGGGTCGGCCTTTGTCCCAGATACATCAGGCGCAAGAGCGACGATTTTCCGGCGCCCGACGCTCCGGTCAGGAAGTGGAACGAGCCGGGCTTCAAGGAGAAGGTGATGTCCTCAAGCACTTCGGGTCGCTGGCCATATCGCAGACCAACGCTTTCAAAGCGGATGACATGCTCAGGTCCTGTGGATAATTTGCGGCTCACGCACCCTTCTCCCTTAACTTTGATAAGATGACACGGCCCATTGGGTCTCGTCCAGGGTCGGGCATACATGATATCGTGGGTCGGTGGGTTTTACGGGCTTGTCTCGGGACTTCACACGCCCTATAAGGAATGACAGGGAATCAAGAGCACGCATGATCATCACTTGTCCGGCCTGTTCCGCGCGTTTTAACGTGGCAGATCATCTGATCGGCACCACGGGTCGTTCCGTGCGTTGCGCCAAATGCGGGCACAAGTGGCATCAGATGCCCGAAGGCATGGAGGGCATGGCCCCGCCGCCCGCCTCCCCGCCAGTCCAGAAACGCCCTGCTCCAGCGGCGCAACCAGCGCCCCGCCCGGCGGCGATGAAGGGGCAAACGCCTTCCCCCTTGCCCAAGCTGGGCGATATCCCGCTTGAAATGCCCGCCAAGAGTGGCGGCGGTCTGGCCGCCATGATGAGCGACGCCGAGACCGATGATGTCGATCTGGCGGCGGCGCTTGACCGGGTGGCCGGCGTGGTCGCCGAGGCAGATTCGCATCACACCTTCGATTCGGTGGGGTCCAAGAAAGCCACGGGCGACGAGTCGTCCGGCCAGGACCTGCCCGACGATTTTGACTTCGGCGATGCCGAGCCGATCCCCGAGGTTTTTTCCAGGGGGGCAGCGCCTGCCAAGCAGCCGGGAAAAAGAGGCCTGTTTGGCGGGCTGATCATCCTGCTGGGCTTTATCTTGTTCCTGGGTGGCTTGGCCGCCGGGGCTTATTTCCTGCGCAGCCAGATTGTTGAGCTGTGGCCCGATGCCGCGATCTTCTACGAAGAAGTGGGTATCGAAGCCGAAGCCCTGGGTTCCGGCCTCAAATTCCGCAACGTTACCAGCGAGCGGGTGATGGAAAACAATGTCGAGATTCTGGTGGTGCGCGGCGTCGTCGCCAACGTCTCGGACAAAACCCGCGATTTGCCCCTGGTGAAACTGTCACTCTATGATAGCGCCAATCTGGTGGTGCAGGAAAAGATCATGCCGCCGCCCGAACGCACTTTGGCGGCCAATGAGAGCACGGGCTTTAAGGTCAATGTCGAAAGTCCGGCGGCAGCCGCCAGACGGTTCGAGGTCACGTTCGCGCCCCGCCCTGGGCAGGAGTGACGCCCCCTTCCGCTTAGACCGAACCGGCGCTATCCTTTCCCGGCACCAAGGGGGAGGACGCGATGCTGAATGTTCAGATCGGCAGGTTGCCAGCCAGGCACGCTAGGTATCGCCCTCGTCATACGGCCTTCGTCTTCAAGGACCACAGCTACAGTTGGAAAGAGTTCGACGCCGTCATCAACCGGCTGGCCAACGCATTTCTGCGGGCGGGACTTAAGAAGGGCGACAAGGTCGCCACCGTGCTGTCCAATTCCCTGGAACTGATGACCGCCTATTGGGCGGTGGCCAAGACCGGCTTGGTGATCGTGCCCTGTTCGACCCTGTTGCAGGCCGCTGGGCTGAAAACGCTGCTGGCCGATTCCGATGCGGTTTGCGTGATCGCCGACGCTTCGTTTGCGCCGATGCTGTCGGACATCAGATCCGAACTGCCCGCCATCGCCGATGAGCGTTGGATTCTGGCCGGATGCGGCGGCGCAGTACGGCAAGGTTTTTGCGCCTTCGAGGATTTCGTGGCGGGCGCCAGTGAAGCCGAACCGCCCGACGCCGGGCTGGACGGCGATGACGTTTACAACATCATGTATAGTTCAGGCACTACGGGTGCGCCCAAGGGCATCGTGCATAGCCATTACGTGCGGGCGCAATATTGCTCGTTGTTCGCTTCGTCCTGGCGCATGACGCCGGAATCGGTGGTGCTGCATGCGGGTGCCATCGTCTTCAACGGCGCCATGCTGGATCTTATGCCCTGGATGTTTTTGGGCTGTGCCTATGTGCTGCATCCCTCGTTCAATCCCGAAGCGGTGATCCGCGATATCGAGCGCCTCAAGGTCACCCATATGATCATGGTGCCTTCGCAGATCATCGCGCTGATGAACAGTCCTGACTTCAAGCCCGAACGTCTGGCCTCGCTGCAGATGCTGCAATCGCTGGGCGCGCCCTTGCTGCTCGAGCATAAGAAACGCCTGAACGCGGCGCTGCCGGGCCGCTTCTATGAACTATACGGTCTGACCGAAGGCTTCATGACCGTGCTGGACCGCGACGACGCCGTGCGCAAGGCGGGGTCGGTCGGCGTGCCGACGCCCTTCTTCGAAATGAAAATCGTCGATGAACAGGGCATTGAAGTGCCACCGCGAACAGTGGGCGAGATCTGTGGGCGCGGCCCCATCCTGATGAGCGAATATTACAAGCGCCCAGATCTGACGGCCAAGGCGCTGCAGAATGGCTGGCTGCATTCCGGCGATGCCGGTTACGTGGACGAGGAAGGCTATCTGTTCCTGGTCGATCGCATCAAGGACATGATCATCTCGGGCGGCGTCAACGTCTATCCCAAGGACATCGAGGAGGTGATGGCCGCCCATCCCGCCATCAACGAAGTGGCGGTGTTCGGTTCACCCGACGAGAAATGGGGCGAGGTGCCGGTGGCCGCCGTCATTCTGCGGCAAGGCTTCCTGGCGACGGCGGACGACATCAAGGAATGGACCAATGAACGCGTCGGCGCCAAATTCCAGCGCCTGCATGACGTGGTGTTTCTGGACACATTCCCGCGCAACGCCGCCGCCAAGACACTGAAGCGCGAGATCAAGGAGGCGTATGTGAAGGGAAAGGGAGAAAGCAAAAATGGCCGCTGAGGGAACGATATTTTTGGGAGCAGGCAGTCAGCCGGTCAGTCTCGATTTGCGCTTTGGAAATCGACATGGCTTGGTTGCGGGCGCCACCGGCACCGGCAAGACGGTAACGCTTCAGGTTATGGTCGAGGGTTTCTCGCGGGCGGGCGTTCCGGTGATGATCGCGGACGTCAAAGGTGATCTGTCCGGCCTGTGCATGCCGGGCAATGTTGGCGGCAAGATGGGCGAACGCGCCAAGCGTATCGGCCTTCAGGATTTCAGCGCCCAGGGCTTCCCCGTAGTTTTCTGGGATGTTTTCGGCAAAAACGGCCATCCGATGCGAACCACGATCTCAGATATGGGGCCTGTGCTTCTGGCGCGTCTGATGGGATTGAACGAAACCCAGGAAGGCGTGTTGCAGGCAGCCTTCGCCCTGGCCGACGACGAGGGGCTGTTGCTGCTTGATCTTGACGACCTGCGGGCGCTGCTGCGCTTCCTTGAAGAGAATAGGAACGAGCTTTCTCAGCGCTATGGCAATGTTACACAGGCCAGCGTGGGCGCCATCGTTCGCCAGATCATGGCGCTTGAGCGCGAAGGGGGCGCGCAGTTTTTCGGTGAACCGGCGCTTGAAGTGGCCGATCTCATCCAGGGCGACAGGTATGGCATGGGGCTGGTGCATGTCGTTGACGCGACAACCTTGATCCACAAGCCGAGGCTTTACGCCGCCGTCATGCTTTGGCTGCTGTCCGAACTGTTCGAAAACCTGCCGGAAGTGGGAGATCTTGAAAAGCCTGTCTTCGTGCTGTTCCTGGATGAAGCGCATCTTTTATTCGACGGTGCGCCCAAAGCCTTGCTGGACAAGGTTGAGCAGGTGGCAAGGCTGATCCGCTCGAAAGGCGTTGGCGTTTATTTCGTCACCCAGAACCCCTTGGACATTCCGCCAGACATCGCGGGCCAGCTTGGCAACCGGGTGCAGCATGCGCTGCGCGCTTTTACGGCGCGTGACCAGAAGGCGGTCGATGCGGCGGCGGAAACCTTCCGGTCAAACCCGGCCTTTGACGCCAAGACGGTGATCACCGAATTGGGCGTGGGCGAGGCGCTCGTCTCCGTGTTGCAGGAGGGGGGCGTGCCTTCGGTGGTAGAGCGGACCTTGCTGCGTCCCCCATCATCGAAACTGGGGCCTGCTGGTCCGGCGGAGCTTGCGAATGCGCAGAAATTCAGCCCCTATGCCGGGCGCTACGACGTTTCCGTGAACCGGGAATCAGCGCATGAAATTCTGGGGACGCGCGCCGAAAAGGCGGCGCAGTCGGCTAGCCAAGCCGAAGAAGAGGCCAAGCAGGCCAAGGAGGCCGCCCGCCAGGAGGCCTTGCAGGAAAAAGAGGAACGCAGGCTTCGCCGTTCTTCCGTCCCGTCATCGAGACGGGAAGGTGTAGGCGAGGCGCTGGCCAAAAGCGTGGTCCGCGCGGTTGGCAGCCGCATCGGTCGCGAAATCGTGCGCGGCGTTCTTGGCGGGTTGTTTCGGGGGAAGTGAAGAACGTCGCGCCCGTCGCTAAGCATGACGTTTGACTCTCATTCCCCAACTCCCAACTTCAGCGCCGTTTCGATGATCTGTTCGGAGCGGATGATGTTGTAGTGGTCGCGCCCTTCGATGGCTTTGTAGTCGACGGGCAGCCCCTGATCGGCGAGAGCCGCCACATAGCCTTCGGACAGCGAGGGCGTGGTGACGTTGTCGCCAGCCCCCACCAGCACGGCGATTTTCGTCTTGGGCGGAATGCGCGTCACGTAATCGCTGGGGGATTCGCTGGTCCACATTCCCCCGGACCGCCCGGCCCGCCACTGGCGGATGTCGCAGACGCAGCCGAACAACAAGGCGGCGTCGGCCAGGCCGGGATGGCGGCCTAGAATCACCCCCGCGACCGCCGAGCCGCCGGAATGGCCGATCAGCACAAGGCGTTGAGGATGATAGTGCCTCTTCAGATTGGCGATGGCGTCGGCGATGTCGTCGATGACGGCGCTTCGCCAATTATCGACGCGGTTGCGTTCGCCGGTGGAATAATTGCCTTCCTCGTCGTTGTAGCCGGGGCGCAGCAGGGCCACGGCCACCGTGCCTGGCGGGGCTTTGTCGACCAAGCCCTGGGCAACCTTGAACATGGAAGTAGCTGGCGAGCCGTCGGAATGATTGCCGTGCAACAGCACATACAAAAGCCGAGGAGAGGCCCCTTCCTTGCTTTCAAACGTTCTGGCGATCAGACATTCTTCCCTGGCGCTGACGCGAAGCGGGCTGACAGGTTTGTCGCAAGGAGCGGCCAAGACGGGATCGGCCAGAAGCACGAAGGCAAGAAGGGCAAGGAAGATTCGCAACGCCCGCTCCTATTCGTTGCGCAAGTAAGGCGCCGCCTTGGCGGCCAGGGCGCGGCTGGTGACCAGATGTCCGGCCAACAGGGTCACGACCAATCCGAACAGCAACAATCCCAGGCTGCTGGCGGGCAGGAAGCGCCAGGTCATGTTCATCATGCGGTCCAGAATGCCGAAGGCGGCCAAGGTGCCGATGGCGCCCGCCAGCAGCGAGGTGGCCAGGCCCAGAAACAGGAATTCCAGAAGATAGGCCCTAAACAGCATGGGCCGGTCGGCGCCCAGCACTTTCAGCACCACGGATTCATAGACGCGCCTGCGCAAGCTGGCGGCCACCGCGCCCGCCAGAACCAGACCGCCCGCAGGCAAGGTGGCGGCGGCCATCACGGCCAGCGCCATGCCAGCACCTTCCAGAACGCCCTTCACGCTTTCCAGCGCGTTGCGCACCCGGATGACCGAGACGTTGGGCAACGCGTCGGTGACGGCGCGTTCGATGTCGTCCTCGCGCGTCGCATCCGCCTTTGCGGTGGCCAGGAAAGTATAGGGCGCTCCCTCTAGCGTTCCTGGCGAGAAGAGAAAGGCGAAATTCATGCTGGCCGCACTCCAGTCGATGTCGCGCAGGCTGGCTACTTCGGCCTCGATGGCGCGGCCCAGAATGTCTACTCCGACGCGGTCGCCCACCTTCAGGCCAAGCCCCTTGGCCAGACGCGCATCCAGGGAAACCAAGGCGGGTCCTCGATAGGTTTCGTCCCACCAGCTTCCGGCCAGCAGTTGCGTGCCATCCGGCATGGCGGCGGCGCTTGAGAATCCCCGGTCGCCATCCAGCGCCCAGCGAGCGCTGGGATCGATCTTGACCTCCTCGGCGGGCGTTCCGTTCAACATCGTCACGCGTCCGCGAATCATCGGGGCCAGACGGATGTCGCGGGCCTGATGATCCTTGGCGGCGGTGATGAACCCTTCCTTCTGGTTGGGCTGGATGTCGATGAAGAAAAAGGCGGGCGCTTCTTCGGGCAGCCGGTCTTCGATCTGGTGGCGCAGATTGCTTTCGATCTGGGCCAGCGTGGTCAGCACGGCTAGGCCGATGCCCAGCGACACCACCACGCTGGGCGCTGGCGAACCGGGACGAAACAGTTGACCCAGGGCCAGACGCAGTCCGGCGGCCCGGGAATGGCGCGATACCAGACGTGCTGTGCTTGCCAACAGATAGGCCAGCAGGCGGAACAAGATCAGGCTGGCCAGCGACGCGATGACAAACCAAATGGCCAGCATGCGGTTGCTGGATGTTTGGACGACCAGCAAAGCCAGGGCCAGCGCAAAGGGCAGGGCGGGCAGCAGAGTCAAAAGGCGCTGTTTCATCGCCGGGCGGGCGACCAGGGCGCGCAAGGCGGCGGCGGGCGACGTGCCGCCAATGCCCGCCAGAGGGCCGATGCCGAAGGCCAGGGCAACCAGCAGTCCGGCCAAGGCAGCCTTGACCAGCGGTTCCGGATAGATGCCAGCGATCAGGCGCACGGGCAGGGCTTGGCTGGCCGCATCCAGCGCCGCCAGCGGGATCAGCAAGCCCAAGCCCAGACCCAACAGAATGCCCAGCACGGCCAGAGTCAGAACCTCGATGCCATAGATGGCGAAGATCTGGTTGTTGCCGGCGCCGATGCTTTTCAAGATGGCGATGCTGCGCGCTCTGGTGTCGAGATGGCTTTTTACCGCGTTGGCGACGCCGATGCCGCCAACCAGAAGACCGGCCAGCCCGGTCAGCGTTAAAAACAAGGACAGATTGTCGAGAAAGCGCTTCAAGCCGGGCGCCGCCTCGTCAAGACCGCGGATGCGCCAATGCGCCTTGGGAAATTTCTGTTCCAATTGGGCGCGCACCTTGGCCGCGTCGGACTGATTGGGCAGGGCCAAGCGGGTGACGTAGCGTTCGATGCTGCCCGGCATCATCAGACCGCTGGCTTGCAAACCCTCCCACGAGACCAGCAGGCGCGGCCCCAACTGGAAGGGCGAGGCTACCTTGTCGGGTTCATGATCGATCACTCCTGCAATGCGAAGACGAACCGATCCCAGAACGACGCTGTCTCCGACCTGAATGCCAAGACGCGCCAGCAGTCCCGGATCGGCCAAGGCGGAAAAACCGCCGCCATTACCTTCGAACAGGCTGGCGTTATTGGGGTTCAGACGCAACTGGCCCGCCAGCGGATAGGCTTGATCGACCGCCTTCAACTCGACCAGCGTGCGAGAGCCGGAATCGCTTCGGACCATGGCGCGCATTTCAAGATGCGTCGAAATGCGCCCCATGCTTTCCAGATACGTCTTTGCGTCATCGTCAAGCGGGCGGTACATCTGCGAAACCGCAAGATCGCCGCCCAGCAAGAGCCTGGCGTCGGCCCGCAGGCCCGCCTTGACGGCTTCGGTCAGTTCGCCAGCGGCGGCGATAGTGGCGACGCCCAGGGCCAAGCAGGCCAGGAAAATGCGAAAGCCGCGAAAGCCCTGTTTGACGTCGGCCCGCAACTCCCGAAGGGCCAGGGTGACGGTGGGACTCATTCCTTGATGGCCAGCCAGCCGCCGAACAGAAAAGCCTGATGGAAATGTTCGACCGTGGTAAAGCCCGCCTGATGCAGCAGCTTGAACAAGCGGGTTTCTGAAACGAAATGGATATCCCTGGCGACGTGCTTCAAGCCCTTCTCGACTTCGACGGGATCGATGCCATGCGACAATTGCCAGCGCGTCCAGGCGGCCAACAGTCGGGCGTAGCGCGGCGTATCGGAAGCGCCGTGCAAATCGGCCAACACCAGGGGCGCACCCGGCTTCAAGGCCTTTGAAATGCCCGCCAGCAGATTGGCTTTGGCGCCGTCATCGGGCAGGAAATGCATGACCAGCAGACAGGCGGCGGCGTCGAACCTCAGGCCGGGGTCCAGATCGCTCACCGTGCCCTGAACCAGTTGGGTGCGCTCTTGCAATTGCTTGGCCTTCAGGCGCGTCTCGGCCTGTTTCAACATGGCGGCGGAAGGATCGACGCCGGTGAAGCGCCAACCGGGATGATGGGCGGCAAGGCGCAGAATTTCCTCGCCTGTGCCGCAACCCGCGATCAGAAAATGAGCGTTCTGTCCCAGCATGTCTTCCAGCAGGAACTGGGCCATGGCGTGCAGCGTTTCATAGCCGGGGATGACCTTGCGCACCGTGTCGTCGTAGCGCGCCGCCCTTTGATCGTGGAAATGCTGCTGAGGATCGAAATTGTCGGTCATGAAGCCTCTCCTTCCAAACGCCCGTCCTTCAGGCGCGCCACGCGCGAGCAGCGCCCGGCCAGATTGGCGTCGTGGGTGATCAGAACCAAGGTGGCGCCGCTGTTGCGGTTCAGATCGAACAAAAGATCAATGACCCCTTCGCCGGTCGTTTGGTCCAGATTGCCCGTCGGTTCGTCGGCCAGCAGCAGTCCTGGCTTGGCGGCGAAGGCGCGGGCCAGCGCTACGCGCTGCTGCTCGCCGCCGGAAAGCTGCGACGGATAATGCGACAGGCGCGCTTGCAGGCCCACGCGCTCAAGCAGCGCTTTCGCTTGTTTCAAAGCGCCGCGCTTGCCCGCCAGTTCCAGCGGAATGGCCACATTCTCAAGCGCCGTCATGGTGGGGATCAGATGAAAAGATTGAAAGACGATGCCGACATGGCTGCGCCGAAACAGGGCCAGGGCGTCTTCGCTCATCTTGCCAAGGGTTTTGCCCAGGATGACGGCCGATCCTTGGCTTGGGCGTTCCAGCCCGGCCATGATCATCATCAGCGAGGACTTGCCGGAACCCGAAGGGCCGACCAGACCCAGGGTTTCACCGACTGCGACCTGCAAGTCAATGCCGTTCAGGATATTGACCTCGCCCGCTTCTGAGGCCAGCTTAAGGTGAATGCCGGATAGATGGATCGCCAGGTGGGTCATGAGCCGTTTGTTGCGTAATTTTCTTTGCCATGCTGGCCTTATCCTGGCGCTTTATCAAGCATTTCCGGCTTCGGCGGCTTCTTTGCGCCTGCTGGCCCTGGGTGACAGCCTGACGGCGGGCTATGGGCTGGGCAAGGATCAGGGTCTGACCGCAAAACTGGAAGCGGCGCTGAAATCCAGGGGCAGGGATGTGCGCGTCGTCAATGCGGGTGTTTCCGGCGACACCACCGCCGGGGGCTTGGCGCGTCTTGACTGGTCGCTGGCAGAAATGCCCGATGCGGCGTTGGTCGCCCTGGGGGCCAACGACATGCTTCGCGGCTTGCCTCCTCAGGAAGCCGAGCGCAATCTGGACGCCATCCTGGCCCGTCTACAGCAACGCAAACTGCCGGTTCTTTTGATCGGCATGAAGGCTTCGGCCAATCTGGGATTGGATTACGCCGGACAGTTCGACGCCATCTATCCTCGCTTGGCCAAGAAGTACGACGTCCCTCTTTATCCCTTCATCCTGGAAGGCGTCGCCTTGAAGCCAGGGCTTAATCAGGAAGACGGGCTGCATCCCAACGAAAAAGGCGTCGATGAGATTGTGCGTCGCCTATTGCCCGATGTTCTGCGGCTGTTGGACAAAGCGAAGGGTCAAAAGCGATGAAATCCCAAACCGACTTCCGCTCGGCCTATGCCGAAGGCGACGGATGGGCCAGCGTCGCCAAAAGCCTGATGACGCAGTTGAGCGGCCCGGCGCTGGCGCATCGGCTGGGCATTCTGTATGTGACACCTGAATTGTCGCGCGATCTGGGCAGCATTTTGGCGTTCTTGCGCGAAACGACCCGCGTGCCCCATTGGGTTGGCGGCGCCGGTTTCGGGGTATTGGGCCTGACAAATGATGGCGTGGCCAGAGAGGCGCGTGCCAAACCGGCAGCGGCGGTCCTAAGCATGGCCCTGCCCGCCAACACCTTTCGTCTGTTTTCCTTGCAAGGGCGCGAATTGGGCAAACTGCGCGCCACCTTGGCCAAATGGATCAAGCCCGATGGTTTGCCGCTGACCGGCCTGATCCACGCCGATCCTGCCAATCCCCAGGCGGCGTTGCTGGTGGCGGGATTCGCGGCGGCCTCGGAAGCCTATCTGGTGGGGGGGATCACCTATACGCCGGAAAAGCGCGAAGCGGAATTCAAGCCGCATCTGGCCGACAAGATGTCTGCGGGCGGCCTGTCGGGCCTGCTATTGTCGCCCGACGTGCCGCTGGCGGTTGGCGTGACCCAGGGAGTCGTCACCTTGGGCGACTGGCACAAGATCACCGACGGAGAAGGCGGGGAAATCCTGCGGTTGGACGGGCGACCGGCCCATGAGGTGCTGAAGGAAGAGGCTGGCGATTTGCATGCGTTGCTGGGATTCGTTCATCCCGCCGTGCCCGACGCCGGTCTGGATACCGGCGGCTTCGTGGTTCACAATCTGAGCGGCGTCGATCCCGTGCGGGGCAAGCTGTCGGTTAGTTTCAGCGCCGAGCCGGGGCAGATCGTGCGCTTCGTGCGCCGAGACACCAAGGCGGCGGAACTGGACCTGAAGCGCATGATCGCCGACGTGAAGAAGCGCCTGTCGGTTCCGCCCAGGGGCGCCGTGCTGATTTCCTGCATCGCCAGGGGGGCGGCCTTGTTCGGCGCGCCGCATCGCGAAATGGAAATCGCCGCTCAGATGCTGAACTGCCCGATGGCGGGCTTTCTGGCGGGTGGCGAGATCATGCGCAACCGCGTGCAGGCGCATAGCGCCGTGTTGCTCGCCTTCGGATAATTCCCCCATGCTGCGCTTGTTCGTTGGGCTTGATCTTCCCGATAATATGCGCGCCCACCTTTCCCTATTGGCGGCGGGCCTGCCGGGCGCTCGTTGGCTGGAACCGGATACCTATCACGTCACGCTGGCCTTCATCGGCGAAACGGATGAGGCGCAGGCCGAACTTTTGGATCAGGAATTGACCCAAGTCGCCGCCCGACCGTTCATGTTGGAGATCGCAGGCGTCGGCAGTTTCGAAAGCCGGGGAAAGTTGCGCGCCCTATGGGCTGGCGTGGTCCCTTCGGAACATCTTCTGTTGCTGCAAGGCCGGGTGGCCAAGGCCTGCGCCCGGGCCGGGCTTGATATCGACGACCGCAAGTTCAAGCCGCATGTTTCCCTGGCCCGCTTTCGCGAGCAGCCGTCAAAAAGCAAATTGGGCGACTGGCTTTCGGCGAATGGCCTGTTGCGCTTGGAACCGCTCAAGGTTGATTCGTTTGCGCTGTTTCAAAGCCATCTTGGGCGCGAAGGGGCGCATTACGAGATTCTGCGGCGCTATTCAATTTAACTTCTTAGGCGCGCAGCCGGGAAGGTGATCAGAATCTTGGTGCCAACCCAGGGCGTGCTGATGATTTCGAAGTCCGCCTGATGCAATTCAACCAGAGACTTGGTAAGCGGCAGGCCAAGGCCCGTTCCTTCCTGGCTGCGCGACAATTTGGAATCGACCTGTCCGAAAGGGGTCAGCGCCTTTTCGATATCCTTGGGCGCCATGCCGATGCCGGTGTCGGTGATGGCGATGCGCACACGTTTGTCGTCAAGCACGGTCATGGACAAGGATATCTGGCCGCCGGCGGGCGTAAATTTGATGGCGTTCGACAACAGATTGAGCAGAACCTGCAAGATGCGCCGCCGGTCGCCTTGAAGCATAAGCGGCTCGTCGGGCAGGTTGGACGACATTTGAAGACTGCCTTCCCGGGCCTTGTGCTCGGTCAGGCGCAGGGATTCGCGCCCGGCTTCCGCCAGATCGAACGGCTCTTCCTGAAGCCCTAGCTGTCCGGCTTCGATCTTCGAGACGTCCAGAATGTCGTTGATGATCTTCAAGAGATGCTGGCCGGAATTATGGATGTTGCCCAGATACTCTTCGTAGTTCTCGTGCCCCAGCGGGCCGAAGGCGCGCATCATCATCAGTTCCGAAAATCCGATGATGGCGTTCAGGGGGGTGCGCAATTCATGGCTGATGGTGGCCAGGAACTCGCTTTTGACTTGGCTGGATTCCTCGGCGCGTTCCTTGGCGTCCCTAAGGGCGGCGTCAAACTGCACGCGGATGATTTCGCCGCCGATCCACTGCGCCATCAGGCGGATGATTTCGCGGTCGGTGGGGCGGAACTCCTCTTGTCGTTCGTCATGCGAAGCGAAAGCCAGGACGCCATAGACCTGGCCGCCCGCCTCAACCCTGGCGCCCAAATAGCTTTTGAAGCCGAGTTGTTGGCGGCAGACGTGGCCAATCAGGCCGCTGGCAGCATCCGTTGCGGAATCCTCGCTTTCCAGTGCCTCTTGCATCAAGGGTTCGTCCAGCATGATGGCGTGGCCGGGGGCCAGTTCCGGCTCGGGGGATTGCGAGAACTGGATGCCCAGCTGGCGCCCTTCTATTCTGACCAGGGCGCCCGACGTCATTTCAAAATGGTGGGTGCCGAATTCGATCAGGTTCTTCACCTTGTCCGCGAAGCTGGCGTCTTGGCTTGAGGTGATGTTGTACATCGCCTTCAAAGCCGTTTGGCTGGCCAGAATGCGCGCCTCGGACAGTCGGCGCTCGGCAACTTCCTGGCTCAGTTCCTGCGTGCGCTCGATGACCTTGGCTTCCAACTCGCCATGCGTCCGTCTTAGCGTTTTCTCGGCCTCCTTCTGGCTGGTGACGTCTTGGACCAGGGAGAAGAAACCAAGCGCCGTCCCCTCGGGGCTAAGATGCGGCAGATAAGTGGCGTGGACTTCCCGGCGCTTTCCGTCATGCGTGAAGACGAATGATTCAAGGCAGACGTCCTGCGCCGTACCGGCATCCAGCCCGATATGCACGGCCAGACGCGCAAGATCGCTCATTTCCGGCAATTCATCCAGCCGCTTGCCGGAAAGCTCCCAGGGTGGGCGGCGGAACCAGTCTTGATAGGCGCGGTTGGCGAAGCGGAAGCGCAGGTCGCGATCGACATAGGCGATCAGAACCGGCAGCGCGTCTGTGATCATGCGCAGTCTGTGTTCGCTGTCCAAAAGCGCTTGCGCCATGCGCGCATGGTCGTTCATTTCCTCCTGGATCGTTTCGTGCTGGTTTTTCATGATCCTGTCGGCATGGCGGACCAGCAGGAACAGCGCCAGGTACAGAACGACCATGATGACGATGATGCCCAGGATGATCCGCGACTGGTGCTGTTCAGCGAAAGTGAATGAGTCGGCGGCGTCGATATAGAATTCGGCGACGGTCGCGATATTCCCCTCGTTGTTGCGCAAGGGGTTGTAGGTTTCGATGGCGTATTTCGAGCGCGCCGGTTCGCCAAAGCGCAGGAATTCCACGCTGCCGACAAAACTGGTGGCGGCATTTCCCGACAAGGCTTTCTGAAATTCCTTGTGGTTTTCAACCGGGCGGCCGATTTCAGACCGGTCGGTCGAATAGGCGACAATGCCGTCCAGGGTGAATATCCTGACCTTCAACAGCGGCAGTTTGCTGAGGTTGGATTTCAGCATGACGTCCAGCCCGTCCAGTTGTCCCTTCATTTGGGAAGGCGAAATCAGAATCTGGCGATCGATCCCCGGCATGTGATGTTCGATCAGGTGCAAGAGCAGGATGTTGTATTCCTGGGCGCGCCGCGCCGCCGCCTCTTGCACCAGGGACATGGCCATGTTGCGATAGAACAAGCCAAGGCCGACGCTGGCCAGAAGAACGCCGGCCAGTCCGAACAGGGCGAAATACCGCTTCAAAGGAAACATGAGGAGGCTTGGACCCATCTTGTTGTGGGGGCCATGATGGAGTGTGCTTGAGCCTTGGGCAAGCTGGCGTTTTGCCCCTTTGACGAAAGCTGGCTTCGCGATATGCTGTCAGCATGAATGCCAAGCCTTTGCTTTCCGGCCTGATTCTGCTTTTGTTGGCCGCCTGCGCCTATCGAGGCGGCGGCGACGAGCCGGGCGTGCGCAAGTTCACCCTCTTCTCCATGCTGAATGGCGACGATATCCGAGGCAAATGCGCCAGCGTGGCGGGCTATGAGCGCTATCGCGTGGTTTACAACGGCCTTTACGAAGAGCAGTTCAGGGTTTACGAGCTGAGCAAAGGTCCCAAGAACGGCCATGTTTTCAAGGCCAGCGTCACGTCTCCGGCCAATGTGGCCGAGATCGAGCTGAAGGATCTGCTGTCTCCCTGGCGGCCCGCAGTGGCTGAGCGTTTCATCAGCGACAGTGATTTCCAGGCACTGACCGGCGCTTTGCAACAGTCCGGCTATGCCAAGGGAGCGCCCAAGGGGCTTGATCTGCCGTCGGACAATTTTTGGTGGCTGGCGGTGGGCTGCAAGGACGGAGCGGTTTCGTTCCACGCCTGGAAACACCCCCATACCGATTTGACGGCGCTGCCTTTGGTGAAGGCCTTTCTGACGCTGGATCAGACGGGGGTACGTCTCAATCCGCCCCGCCATCCCATCTCGCACATGCCGCATATGAAGTCATCCGAGGATGACCGCCGCTTTGATATGAAGGTTGGCGACAATGGATTGATCGGTGTTAGTTCATTGTTTTAATTAACACAATTAGCATTCGCAGCATCTCTGCTGCACTGCACAATTTCGCTCTTGACATTCCGTTCACTCAATCACATATTCCATCCATGCTGCACCGCAGCAATAGGATTTACTGGCCGTCAGTTCCATGTGGAAACCGCGAGACGCGGGGGACGGCTTGGAAAGCGACCGCCAAACCGAATTGAAAAGGAATTTCTCCATGAGCAATGTCAAGACGAAGACCGCCGCCGCCAGCAGCGTCGAAACCCCCAAGTCGATCGAAAGCGCCGTGGCCGTTGGCCGCGAAACGCTCGAGCAAGTGGTCAAGGCCAGCGCCGACGCCGCCAACAAGGGCTATGAGAAGGCCGTCGCCATGACCAAGGAAAATGTGGATGCCGCCGTCAAGGCCGGCGCCAGCGTTTTCAAGAACTACGAAGAAGCGATGAGCTTCAACAAGGAAAACATCGAAGCCTTCGTCCGTTCGGGCAGCATCTTTGCCAAGGGCTGGCAGGAAGCCACCAAGTCGGTTTTCGCCCTGACCCAGGAAGCGTTTGAGGAATCGGTCGTCGCCAGCAAGGCGATCCTCGGCGCCAAGAGCATGAAGGAAGCCGTCGATCTGCAGGCCAGCTTCGCCAAGACCAGCTTCGACAAGGTCGTGGCCGAGGGCGGCAAGATCTCCGAGACCAGCTTCAAGCTGGCCGAAGAGGCTTTCGGGCCGATCAACGAGTGCATGAACAAGACCGTTTCCAAGCTGATGAAGCCGATCGCGGCCTAATTTCGCCTTCTCTCCTGCGCCGTCTTTTTATTGGCGGCGCAAGGGGACCATAAAAAAAGCACCAGGTCGGATGGCCCGGAAGAGAAATCTTCCGGGCCATTTCCATTTGGACTGGTTGCCGCACACCTGCAGGAGGGGTAGATTGGTCGGACTGATAAAGGAAGGGATTCGCATGGCCGCCACCATCCCCTTGTACAGCGAGTATCCCTACATGCGCGCCTGCGCGGCGCGCATTCTTCAGGTTGGCGACGATAGGGTCATTCTGGACCGGACCGTCTTCTACCCCCAGGGCGGCGGCCAGCCTGGGGATACGGGGGTTCTGCGCTTGCCGGATGGGACGATCCGTCTGGTGGTCGATACCCAAAAGGGAGAAGAGAACGCCCTGGAAGTTCATCATATCCTGTCGCCGGGGGCCGGATCATTCGAGGAAGGCATGCTGGTCGATGCCGTGATCGACTGGCGTCGTCGTTATAAATTCATGCGCCTGCATACGGCACTTCATTTGCTGTCGGCGGTTGTTCCCGGCAGGATTTCCGGCGCATCGATCGGCGAGGACAAGGGGCGCATCGATTTCGCCCTGGATGAAGGCGCCAAGCTCGACAAGGACGAACTGCAGTTTCATCTAAACCGCGCCGTCGCCGAGGACATGCCCCTGGGCATCGATTGGGTGGCCGACGAGGAACTGGACAAGCGCCCGGAACTGATTCGCACCTTTACGGTGCGCCCGCCGGTCGGCCAGGGCCAGGTGCGATTGGTGCGAATCGGGCAGATCGACATTCAACCCTGCGGTGGCACCCATGTCAGCGCCACCGGAGAGATCGGCCCGCTCACTATTTCCAGGATCGAGAACAAGGGCCGTCACAATCGGCGTGTCATTGTCGAGCTGTCGGATCCCCAGGTAACGGACTGAATAATAAGTATTTTTATCTAGCGCCCGGCCCGATTGTCATAAAACTTTCATCATTCTGCAATCAAACCGCCATTGCCTCTCCCTAGGATGTGGGGGCGCGGCGCTTGAACTGGATGGCGCCATCCCGACAGAATTAACCAAGGAGCCTTAGCTCATGATGAAGACGACCGCCCTTGCGGCAGCCCTGCTGATGGGGGCTTCCTTTGCCGCCCAGGCTCAAAGCCTTTCCGTCGATCCCGGCATCACCGATTATAAGAAGGTGAGCGGCGTTTCCGGCAGCTTGAAGTCGATCGGTTCCGACACGCTGAACAATCTGATGACGCTGTGGGCCGAGGGCTACAACGCCCTGTATCCCAACGTGAAGATCGAGATCGAAGGCAAGGGGTCGTCGACCGCGCCGCCCGCTCTGATCGCCGGCACCTCGCAATTCGGCCCGATGAGCCGCCCGATGAAGGCCAAGGAAATCGAGGATTTCGAAAAGAAGAACGGCTACAAGCCCTCGGCCATTCGTTCGGCCGTCGACGCCCTGGCCGTGTTCGTCCATAAGGACAATCCCATCCAGTGCCTTAGCCTGCAGCAGGTTGACGCCATCTTCTCGAAGACCCGCAAGGGCGGAAGCGCCAAGCAGGCCGCGACCTGGGGCGATGTGGGGCTGACCGGCGATTGGGCCAACAAGCCGATTTCGCTCTATGGCCGCAATTCGGCTTCGGGCACCTACGGTTACTTCAAGGAAGAAGCCCTGTTCAACGGCGACTACAGCGACAGCGTCAAGGAGCAGCCGGGTTCGTCGGCGGTGGTGCAGGGCATCGCTTCCGACAAGTTCGCCATCGGCTATTCAGGCGTCGGTTACAAGACAGCCGACGTGCGCACGGTGCCCATTTCCAAGAAGCCGGGCGAGAAGTGCTTTGACGCCAATGCCGAGAACGCCTATTCGGGCAACTACCCGATCGCGCGCTTCTTGTATGTCTATCTGAACAAGAATCCCAACCAGGCGATGGACCCGTTGCGCGGCGAATTCGTCCGCTACGTCTTCTCCAAGCAGGGTCAGATGGTGGTGCTGAAGGACGGTTTCTTCCCCGTCACCAAGGCGATCGCCGCCGAGGATCTGGCCAAGCTGGGCCTGAAGTAAGCAGTCAGTTGTGACGGCCAACGCCGCCCTTTGCCTCTGGCAAAGGGCGGTTTGTCGCCGGTAAGATATATGTAGTCGATGCAACAGCAAGAAGCCTAGTCATGACAGCGATTGTGCCGCCCCAGCCCAAGGCTGGCCCCATCCTTCCCTTGAAGCGCGACAAAAGCACCAAGGCTTCGGTGCTGTTGACCGACAAAATCGCCGACTGGACGATCACCATCGGCGGTTTGTTCGTCATTCTGGCCGTTGCCGGGATCATGGTTTTCCTGGTTCAGGTGGTGGTGCCCTTGTTCACCGGCGCCGAGTTGAAATCCAGAACCGAATTTACTCTTCCGCCCGCCTCCGCACCTTCGCTTGCCCATCAGATAGACGAATTCCATACTGTTCTGGCCGAGATCGGTTCCGACGGCGCCGTCAAGCTGTCGCATGTGGGAACCGGCAAAAGCCTGGGCGGACTTGATCCGCTGTTCGATCAACCGGCCACGGCTTATGGCGCGTCGTTCGATGGCGAAGACATGATCTTCGGCTTTGCCGACGGCACGGTTCGCTTCGCCAGGCTCAGGCTGTCATCCTTGATCTTGCCGGAATCCGACCTGCCCGATGGTCTGACGCAGCTGAACGAGCGCGATCTGACCGACGGCAAGATCGTCTATTCGAAGGTTCCCGGACACCAGATCCGCAAAACCAGCTTTTCCTTCTCCGCCGAAGAGCCGCAGGCCGTGGCCCCGCCCGGCATTGGCGTCGTCGATATCGATTATCGCGTCGGCGGCACCGACGAACGCCCGGTCAAAGCCTTCGTGGTCCGCGACACCCAGGGCGTGGTGCATCTCAATCTGGCCGAGACGCGCACCAACATGATGACCCAGAAGACGACCACCGACGTGACGGAAGTGTCGCTTCCCGGACTGCCCCAGGGTTTCGTCACCGCCAGCCTTCTGGTCAATGACCGCGGCGATCAGGTTTACGTGGCGGGCGAAGACGGCACGGTCTATCGCTATGACGCGCGCGACATCCGCAGCCCCGTGCTGGCCGAAACCTTCGACTTGGTTTCCGGCCAGGCCAAACTGACCGGATTGTCCTATCTGATCGGCGAGCAGTCGCTGGTCGTGACCGACGACCAAGGATCGGTCGACGTCTTCTTCCGCCTGCCCGCCATCGAAAGGGGCGGGAGCGACAATTTCACCTTGGTCAAGACGCACGAACTTGAGAAGCAAAAGTCTGCCATCGTCGCCCTGGTGCCCAGCCAGCGCAACAAGATGTTCTTGTCCGCCGACAAGGAAGGCCATTTGTGGCTGCGCCATTCGACCAGCGAACAAACCCTGCTGAAGCTGAGTCTGCCCGAAGGGTCGGCCCCGCTGGCCGGTCTGACCATGGCGCCCAGGGCCGACGGCGTGCTGGCGATCACCGAGGATCGCAAGGCCATTCTGTGGCGCTTCGACGCGCCGCATCCGGAAACCACCTTCGGCTCCTTGTTCGGCAAGGTCTGGTACGAAGGCTACGAGGAGCCGTCCTATACTTGGCAGTCGTCGTCAGGAACAGACAGTTTCGAGCCGAAGCTGTCGTTGGTTCCGCTGATCTTCGGCACCTTCAAGGCGACGGTCTATTCCTTGCTGTTCGCCGTTCCCATCGCGTTGCTGGGCGCCATCTACACGTCGGAATTCGTGCATTTCAAGGTGCGCGCCGTGGTCAAGCCGGGCATGGAGATGATGGCGTCCTTGCCATCTGTGGTGCTTGGCTTCATTGCCGCCCTGGTTCTGGCGCCCATCGTTGAAACCTGGCTGGCCGCCGTGTTCCTGGGATTCATCGTGGTGCCCTTGTCGCTGTTGGTCGCCGCCTATCTGTGGCAGTTGGTGCCGGGACCCGTGGTGCGTCGTCTGGGCGGCGTGGCCAAGTTCTTGTTCATCTTCGTCGTGCTGGGCATTGGCTTCGAATTGGCCTTCCTGCTTTCCGGCCCCTTCGAGGACCTGTTCTTCGCGGGCGACATGAAGTTGTGGGCCAATGGCACCATCGGTTCCGACGCGCCTTTCCTAACCTTGATCGTTTGGCCGCTTTCCTACTTTCTGCTCGAGGCCTTGCTGGCGCGTGTCGAGGAAGCCGGAATCCTGCGCTTGTCGCCGCATGGAAACGACCTGAAGGCGGGGCTGCAATCGATGGCCCGCTGGCTGGGCGTCGCGGCCGTTTCTGGCCTTCTGGCCTGGGCGCTGGCGTCCTTGTTGTCGGGCGTCGGCGTGGGCGCCAGGGGCGGCGTGATCGACACCTATGTTCAGCGCAATACCCTGATCGTGGGATTCGCCATGGGGTTCGCTGTTATTCCGCTGATCTACACCCTGGCCGAGGATGCGTTGAATTCGGTGCCCGAACATTTGCGGGCCGCCTCGTTGGCTTGCGGCGCCACGCCTTGGCAGACGGCGATTTCCGTCATCCTGCCCGCAGCCGTCAGCGGCGTCTTTGCCGCCGTCATGGTCGGCATGGGCCGCGCCGTGGGCGAAACCATGATCGTGGTGATGGCGGCGGGAAACACCGCCTTGATCGATTGGAACATTTTCAACGGCCTGCGGGCGCTGTCGGCCAACATCGCGGTCGAGTTGCCCGAAGCCGTGAAGGATGACACACTTTACCGGGTGCTGTTCCTGGCGGCGCTGACGCTGTTCGCCATGACCTTCATCGTGAATACGTTGGCCGAAGTGATCCGCCAGCGGTTCCGAAAGAAGTCGGTGGCGCTATGAACCCGGGCGATATGTTGGAGGCCGTTGCCGTGAAATCTGTAACCCGCGTCAACCAGACCAGACGTTCCTATGAATCCTCGCTGACCGCCAGGGGCGAACCCTTCCTGTGGGGATTTGGCGGCGCCTTGGCATTCGGCGTTTTGCTGGTGGTGGGGTTTCTGGTTCTGGTGACCTGGAACGGCGTCACCACTTTTTGGCCCAAGCCCATCCATGTCGTTACCTTGATCTCGGGCGATCTGGTGGCGGGCGAACCCACGCGCAGCGAACCCTTCAAGGTGGGCCCCGAGCGTTTGTCTGGCCTAAGCGATGCCGCCAAGGCAAGAATCGTCAAGGACGATGGCTTTGCCCATCGCGTTCTTCTGCGCACCGGAAATTTCGATCTGTACAACGACGATTTCCGTTGGGTCGAAGACTACAAGATCGAGAAGACGGAATCGCCCCCCGGCATGTTCTTCATTGAGCGTCAGGAATGGGGCGCTTTCGTGGGCGGCATCAAGGCGCTGAACAAGAATGGCGCCACGCTTGCAGGCGACGAGTTGACGCTTGATCTGCTGCACAAGGAACATGAGGCGGCGCGTCGGCGCTTCGAAGCCATTCGCGACATCGAGAAGGGCGCCATCGGCGACGTCAATTACGAGCTGAATCAGGAACGTCTGAAAATCCGCAAGGCGGTTCTGAAATATGGCGACAACGCGCCCGAGGTGAAGGCCGTCGAGGCCGAGGTCGAGAAGGAAGCCTCCGTCCTTAAGGGACGTTTCGAAGTCTTGGCCGCCAAGGCCCAGGAGATCAAGGACGAGGACGCCAAGGTCCAGGTCGTTCTGGCCGACATCAACGGAACGGAAAAGATCATGCCCTTGTCGCTGATCGTCCGTTTCTATCCGGCCAATGAATTGTCGGCGCTGGGCAAGGTTGGCGTCTATCTGTCGCGCTGGGCCGAATTCCTGACCGGCGATCCGCGCGAGGCCAATACCGAAGGCGGCGTGTTGCCCGCCATTTTCGGCACTTTCGTCATGACGCTGCTGATGGTGGTGGTGGTGGCTCCCTTTGGCGTGCTGACCGCGCTTTATCTGCGTGAATACGCCAAGCAGGGCAAGCTGGTGTCCATCGTGCGCATTTCCGTGAACAATCTTGCGGGCGTTCCCTCGATCGTCTACGGCGTGTTCGGCCTGGGCTTCTTCGCCTATATCCTGGGCGGCAGCATCGATGCGCTGTTCTATCCCGAACGTTTGCCCAATCCCACCTTCGGCACCGGCGGCCTTCTCTGGTCGTCGCTGACGCTGGCGCTGCTGACCGTTCCGGTGGTGATCGTGGCGACCGAGGAAGCCTTGGCCGCCGTGCCCAAATCGATGCGCGAGGGGTCGCTGGCTTGCGGCGCCTCCAAATGGCAGACCATCAAGAACATCGTTCTGCCCCGTGCCATGCCCGGCATCATGACCGGCCTGATCCTGGCCATGGCCAGAGGGGCGGGCGAGGTGGCCCCCTTGATGCTGGTCGGCGTGGTGAAGTTGGCGCCCGAACTGCCGATCGACGGCTTCTGGCCCTTCATCCATCTGGAGCGCAGCTTCATGCATCTGGGCTTCCACATCTTCGACGTGGGATTCCAGTCGCGCAATTCCGAAGCGGGCAAGCCCATGGTGTTCGTGACCACCCTGTTGCTGATCGCCCTGATTGCGGTGATGAATGCCAGCGCCGTGGTCATCCGCAATCGGCTGAAGCGTAAATTCATGGTTGGCCATTTCTAGGCCAGGGAGACAGGAAGATTATGAACGTCATCGCCAAAAGCAATGCCGAGTCCGAATTCGAAAGCACGGTCTATCACGTCACGCCAAGCCCCGATGGCCCGGTGATCGAGATCGACGATTTCAATCTGTGGTACGGCGCGTCGCAGGCCCTGTTCAACGTCGTCATGAACATCGAGAAGGGATTGGTGACGGCTTTGATCGGGCCTTCGGGTTGCGGCAAGTCGACGCTGTTGCGCTCGCTCAACCGCATGAACGACCTGATCGAGAATTTGACCGTTGCCGGCGGCATGAAGCTGGAAGGCCTGCCCATCTACGGACCCAAGGTCGATGTGATCGGTCTGCGCAAGCGCATGGGCATGGTGTTCCAAAAGCCCAACCCCTTTCCCAAGTCGATTTTCGAGAATGTGATCTATCCCCTGCGCGTCGATGGCGTGCGCGACGGCACGGTTCTGGCCGAAGCCTGCGAGCGCGCGCTGAAGGGATCGGCGCTGTGGGACGAGGTGAAGGATCGTCTGGACGACAACGCGCTTGGCCTGTCGGGCGGTCAGCAGCAGCGCCTGTGCATCGCCAGGGCCATCGCTTCCGACCCCGAAGTGCTGCTGATGGACGAACCCTGTTCGGCGCTCGATCCCATCGCCACCTCGAAGATCGAGGAGCTGATCGACGAGCTTAAGGGCCATTACACCATCGTCATCGTCACCCACAACATGCAGCAGGCGGCGCGTGTGTCGCAGAACACCGCCTTCATGTATCTGGGCCGCTTAATCGAATATGGCGACACCGAGGAAATCTTCACCTCGCCCAAACTGTCGCGCACCCAAGATTACGTTACCGGCCGCTTCGGCTGAAAAGGAAAAGACCATGGTTTCCGAGCACAGCATCAAGTCCTACGACGAAGAACTGGAGCATCTCTCCAAGGCCATCGCCCAGATGGGCGGTTTGGCGGAAGGCCAGCTTTCCAGCGCCATTCAGGCCGTCTCCAAACGAGACAGCGATCTGGCTTCGCGCGTGGTCAGCACCGACAGCAAGGTCGATGAACTGGAACAGGAAGTCGATGCGCTTTCGCTTCGCATGCTGGCCCTGCGCCAACCGGTGGCGGTCGATCTGCGGGCCATCGTATCTTCGATCAAGATCGCCAGCGACATCGAGCGCATTGCCGATTATTCCGCCAACGTCGCCAAGCGCGCCTTGGTCTTGAATTCCATGCCGCCGGTCAAGCCGGTGTCGGCGGTGCCGCGCATGGGCCGTCTGGTTCAGGAAATCTTCAAGGAAGTTCTCGATGCCCTGATCGAGCGCGACGCCGACAAGGCGCTGGAAGTTTGGAAGCGCGACGAAGAAGTCGACGACATGTACACCAGCATCTTTCGCGAACTGATCACCTATATGATGGAAGATCCGCGCACCATCACCGCCTGCACGCATCTTCTGTTCATCGCCAAGAACATCGAGCGCATCGGCGACCACGCCACCAACATTGCGGAGCTGATCTATTTCCTGGTGCATGGCAAGCCCTTGAAGGGCGCTCGTCCCAAGAAGGACACGACCACAACGCATGATTTCTCGAGCGAGGAGACATGAAGCCACAAATCCTGGTTGTCGAAGACGAGGCCTCGTTGGTGACGCTGCTGCGTTACAACTTGGAGAAGGAAGGCTATCAGGTTACCGAAGCGGGCGATGGCGACGAAGCCATTATGCTGATCAATGAACGCAAGCCCGATCTGGTTCTGCTGGATTGGATGTTGCCGGTGCTGTCGGGCATCGAGGTTTGCCGTCAGATCAGGCGCAAGCCTGAAACCCGCGACCTGCCCGTGATCATGCTGACCGCCAGGGGCGAGGAGGGCGACAAGGTGCGCGGCCTCAATACCGGCGCCGACGACTACATCACCAAGCCCTTCTCGGTGCCCGAATTGCTGGCCCGCATTCGCACGGCGCTCAGGCGCCAGCAACCGGCGCCTGCCAGGGGCCAGTTGACCTATGCAGATCTGACGATCGATCTGGCGGGGCACCGCGTCAGCCGCAATGGCCGCTTCATTCATCTTGGCCCCACAGAATTTCGACTGCTCCAGTTCCTGATGCAGCATCCGGCCAGCGTCTTCTCGCGCGAGGCGCTTTTGAACGCCGTCTGGGGCCACGACATCCATGTGGAACCCAGAACGGTCGACGTGCATATCCGCCGCCTGCGCAAGGCGATCAACGCGGAAGGCGAAGTGGATTTGATTCGCACGGTGCGCGCCGCCGGTTACGCGCTCGATACCGAGCCGGTCTGATGAATGGCTTTGCCGGAACTCTGGTTCTGGTTGTCGGCCCATCGGGAGCGGGCAAGGACAGCGTGATCGACGAGGCGCGCAAGCGGCTGATCGGCAATGGCCGGTATGTGTTCGCTGTGCGGTCGATTACGCGCGCCGCCGATGCCGGGGGCGAATTTCATGAATCCTTGACCGAGGACCAATTTGAAGCCCGCAGACAGGCGGGCGGCTTTTTGCTGTCCTGGCAGGCGCATGGCCTGTCTTACGGCATTCCCGCCGCCTATCTGCAAAAGTTGGAGCAGGGATGCATCGTGATCGCCAACGTCTCGCGCCTGTCGATCGAGGAGGCGCGGGCTAAATGCCCTGGCCGCGTGCGCGTCGTGGCCGTCACCGCCCCCAGGGATGTGCTGGCCGAGCGCTTGGCCCGACGTGGGCGCGAAACCCAGGATGAAATCCGCGAACGTCTGGCCCGTACGCCGCCCTTTATTGTGGATGGCCCTGGCGTTTGGGAATTGAAGAACGATGGCCCCTTGAAGGAAGCGGGCAACGCCTTCGCGGATTTCCTCGAGCAGCTTTGACCGCAAAATTTCCCGAACTCGTCACACTTCCGTTCTGAGAAGGCGATTATCTTGCGCCCAAAATCATCTAGGGGTGCATGTCATGAGAGAAAGTATGGCCTATCCGCTTTCCTGGCCGAAGGAAACCGTCGTCACCATCCGCTCGATTCTGTTGGATTTGGACAAGCCCATGCTGGCGGGTTGGCCGGTTTCCCTTTCGGCCCCCCTTGCCGGTTCGGATCAATCGCTGCCCGCCAGGGTCAAACTGAGCGGCCCGCCATTGTCTTGAACGCTTTTCGTCAGCTGTCGTACTGAACCAGCGAGACGAAGGGCACGTCCAACTTGTCGCGGCCGTTCAGGAAGGTCAGTTCGATGATGCAGGCGGCGCCCACGACATCGGCCCCCACTTTGCGCAACAGGCTGATGGTGGCGTTCAAGGTTCCGCCGGTGGCCAACAGATCGTCCAGCACCACGACGCGGCTGCCCTTGGGGATCATGCCTTCTTGAATTTCAATGACGTCGGTGCCGTATTCCAACGCATATTCGTGGCTGACGGTGGCGCCGGGCAATTTGCCCTTCTTGCGGGCCATCACGAAACCGCAACCCAGCTTCAGCGCCAAGGGGGCGGCGGCCAGGAAACCCCTGGATTCGATGCCGCACAGCACGTCGGGATGAAAGGCGCGCACCTTGTTGGCCAAACGGCCCATGGTCACCTGCCAGGCGTCGGCATGGGCCAGAAGTGTGGCGATGTCATAGAACAGAATGCCGGGCTTGGGAAAATCGGGGATGCTGCGGATGTGGGCTTTGATGTCCATGGGACCGGTATTCCTGAAAAAGTTGGGTCTTTCCAGGTTATAGCAAGTCTTGATCGCCATTGAAACAATCACAAGGCTGGAAAGGACAAAAAGTGGAGGCGGTCCAGGCACGGCTCGGCTATGATCCTGGCCGCAGGACCCGATGCCTCTGGGGGGGATGGTCGTGTGTGATGACGACACCTAAAGACGAGGACGGACATGCCGCCGCGTTTTGGACAGCTGGTCATATTCATCTTTGCGATCCTGGCCGCGCTGGCCTCGCCGCTTCGGGCGCAGAATGCTGCGCCGTCGTCGTCGGCGCCCTTGAAAAACTTGATCATGGGAACCGGCGGGGTGGTTGGCTTTTACTATCCCGTGGGCGGAGCCATCTGCCGGGTGGTCAACGCCTTGCGCACCCGCAGCGGTTATCGTTGTCTGGTCGAAAGCACAACGGGATCTCTTCACAATCTGAATGCGCTGCGTACCGGCGATCTTGACTTGGCGATGGTTCAGTCCGGCTGGGCCTATCAGGCGGTCAGGGGGGTGGGTGCCTTCGCGGTCGAGGGGGCGGGAAGCGACCTGCGCGCCCTGATGGCCTTGCACGGCGAACCTTTGACCTTGCTGGTCCGCAAGGATAGCGGCATTGCGTCGGTCTCGGACATGAAGCGGCGCAAGATCAATCTGGGCCGCAAGGGAACCGCCCAACGTCAATTGACCGAAGCGCTGTTCGACGCCATGGGCTGGACCCTGGCCGATTTTCCCCAGGCGGTCGAACTGGAAGCCGATGACCAGATCGCCGCCTTATGTTCGGGCAAGATCGAAGCCGCGGCCTATGTCATCGCCCATCCCATTGCCGTAGTCGAAGAGGCGATGACCCGCTGCAACGCGCGTCTGCTCGAGATTGACGCCAAAACCGTGCAGAAAGTGCATGCTGCCTATCCATTCCTGGCGCCGATGTCGATTCCTGGCGGGCTTTACGAAGGTCAGGCCAAGCCGGTTCAAACCTTTGGCATGCGCGCCCTGCTGATCACCTCGTCGCGCCTGCCGTCCAGCGCCGCCGAGGCCATCGTTTCCGGCGTGCTGGGAAATTTCGAGCGTTTCCAGCGCCTGCATCCGGCCCTGGAACTGCTGCGTCCCGACATGTTGCCCGACAGCGAACCGGTCATTCCTCTGCATGACGGCGCCAAGCGGGCCTATCGCGACAAGAAGTTGCTGGGACGCTAAATCAATAAAGAAAACCGCCGCCTTTGGGGGGCGGCGGCGTCCTGTTCAATTCCCGTTAGGGAAGCGATTACTTGCAGTCCGGATTGCTCTTGAGAGCGGTCAGGAAAGCGGCAACCTGCTTGGCCTTGCCGGCATCGGCCAGCTTGTAGTTCATGCCGTGCTTCATCTTGGAGCCATTGGCCTTTTCCAGGAAGACCGACGGGTCGCTGACATACTCGATCACCTTGGCTTCGTCCCAGGTGAACTTGCCCTTGGCGGCCTTCATGGCGTCGGAGTAACGGGGGAAATCTTCCAGCGTGCCAACGGGGCGGCCAATCACGGTGTGAAGGTTGGGACCCATGGCGCCAGACTTCTTGCCGGCTTCGAACGTGTGGCAAGCGGGGGCGCAAGCCTTAGCAACTTTCTGACCCTCGGCGGCGTCGCCGCTCAGGCTGCAGGCCGCCTGGGCAAGACCTGGTGCCACGGCCAGAACGGCGGCCATGGCCGTTCCCAGAACGATCTTCCTCATAGTTACTTCTCCCGCTGTTGAAATGGGTGGTTTAATCGGGAAGGGATTATCGATCAACATATTGACAGGCGCAAGGCCTATTAAGACTGGCCGAATGGCCCTTTCCGACGGTGATCAATAGACCATAACATCATGGCGGGCTTAAGGCGGGTTGAGGGTGAAATATGTCGGAATCGCCATGATTCCATTTGGCTTTTGCAAAAGACCGCAATCAAAATTGACTTTCGCTCGCCAAGGGGCTGTGTCACGGTGGCCCCGGTTCGCCACATCTTGTTCGCCACTTCTTATTGGAATAGCCAGCCCACATGAGCCTTGCCGCCATCGTCCTCGCCGCCGGTCTGGGGACGCGCATGAAATCCCAGCTTCCCAAGGTGCTGCACCCGTTGGCGGGGCGGCCCATGCTGGCCCATCTGTTGGACAATCTGGCCCGGCTTGCTCCCCAGCGGGTGGCGATGGTAATCGGACCCGGCCAGGAATCGGTGGCCAAGGTGGCGGCCCCCCATCCGTGCGTCATTCAGGCCGACCGGCTGGGCACCGCCCATGCCGCTCTTCAGGCCAGACCCCTGATCGATGGATTTCAAGGCGATGTGCTGATCCTGTTCGGCGATACGCCGTTGGTGACCAGCCGGACCATGGAAAAACTCGTCCTGCGCCGCCGCGAGAAAGACGATCCCGCAGTCGTCGTTCTGGGTTTCAGGCCTAGCGATCCGGCGGGTTATGGCCGTCTGGTGATGGGAGACGAGGGGCTGTTGCGCATCGTCGAGGTCAAGGACGCCTCGGCAAGCGAGCGCGCCATTCCCTGGTGCAATTCGGGCGTCATGGCGATCGATGGCAAGATCCTGTTCGACCTTCTGTCGAAGATCGACAACAAGAACGCCAAGGGCGAATATTACCTGACCGATCTGGTGAGTCTGGCCCGCGAAGCCGGGCGGATTTGCGCCATGGTGGAAGGCTCGCCGGAAGAATTGCTGGGCATCAATTCAAGGGCCGAACTGGCCCAGGCGGAAGCCATCGTCCAGAATCACATGCGCGCCAACGCCATGGAAAACGGGGCCACGCTGATCGGCCAGGAAACCATCTTCTTTTCTTGGGACACAAAACTGGGCCGCGACGTTGTCGTGGGGCCAAACGTGGTTTTTGGCCCAGGCGTCGCGGTCGGCGACGCGGTGGAAATCCGCCCCTTCAGTCATCTGGAAGGCTGCAAGATCGCCAGCGGGGCCACGGTGGGACCCTTCGCCCGCCTGCGTCCCGGCGCTGACATCGGACAAAACGCCCATATCGGCAATTTCGTCGAGATCAAGAAGGCGGTGGTCGAGGATGGGGCGAAGGTCAATCACCTGACCTATATCGGTGACGCCCGCGTGGGCGCCAAGGCCAATGTGGGGGCGGGAACCATTACCTGCAATTACGACGGCTTTGGCAAATATCATACCGACATCGGCCAAAACGCCTTCATCGGCTCGAATTCGGCCCTGGTGGCCCCGGTCAAAATCGGCGACGGCGCCATCGTGGGGGCCGGTTCGGTCGTCACTCAGGACGTTCCCGCCGGGGCGCTGGCGGTGGCCAGGGGCAGGCAAAGCGTCATTCCCGGCTGGGCGGAAAGTTTTCGCGCCGCCAAGACCCAGAAGAAGGACGCCTAAGACATGTGCGGCATCGTCGGCATCATCGGCAAGCAGGACGTGGCGGGACAACTGGTCGAGGGCCTGAAGCGGCTGGAATATCGCGGCTATGATTCGGCGGGCATCGCCACTCTGGTCGATGGAGCCATCGAACGTCGGCGCGCCCAGGGTAAGCTGGTCAATCTTGAAGCGCTGTTGAAGGACAAGCCGCTGGGCGGCGCGATCGGCATCGGGCACACGCGCTGGGCCACGCATGGCGTGCCCAACGAAATCAACGCGCATCCGCACGCCACTGCGCGCGTGGCCGTGGTCCATAACGGCATCATCGAAAATTATCAGGAATTGAAGGCAGAACTGGCCGCCAAGGGCCACAGTTTCGCCAGCCAGACCGACACCGAAGTCGTGGTGCATCTGATCGACGCCTATTTGCAGGAAGGCAAATCGCCCGAAGACGCCACCCAGCAAGCCTTGCGGCGTCTGGACGGCGCATTTGCGCTGGGCATCATTTTCGCCAACCGGCCCGATATCCTGATTGCGGCCAGGCGCGGCAGTCCGCTGGCCATCGGCCATGGCGATGGCGAGATGTATCTGGGGTCGGACGCTTTGGCCCTGGCGCCTCTCACGCGCAGGCTGACCTATCTGGAAGAGGGCGACTGGGCGGTGCTGACCCGTCAGGGTGCTGCCATACGCGATGCCGACGGCAATCTCGTGGAACGGCCGACCAAGATCACGCAATTGTCGGGCGCTCTGATCGGCAAGGGCGAGCATCGCCATTACATGATGAAGGAAATCTGCGAACAGCCGCAGGTGATCAGCGACACGATCCAGTCCTATTACAATCCCGAAGACCGAACGGTGACGCTGCCCGTTTTTCCCTTCGATTTGCAATCGGTCGAGCGCATCACCATCGTGGCTTGCGGCACCTCGTATTATGCTGGGTTGGTGGGGAGATATTGGTTCGAGCAATTGGCCCGCCTGTCGGTCGATGTCGATATCGCCAGCGAATTCCGCTATCGCCATCCGGTGATGAAGAAGGGACAGTTGGCCATCTTCATATCGCAGTCGGGCGAGACCGCCGACACGCTGGCCGCCCTTCGTCTGTGCAAGCAAGAAGGCGTGCATACGCTGGCCGTGGTCAATGTGGGCGAAAGCACAATGGCCAGAGAGGCCGACGCCATGGTGATGACCTTGGCCGGACCCGAGATCGGCGTCGCTTCGACCAAGGCCTTCACGGCCCAATTATCGGTGCTGGCCTGTCTGGCGCTGGGCATGGGGCGCGCCTTGGGTCGTTTGTCCTTGGAGGCTGAAGCCAAGCATGTGGCCGCTCTGGTCAGCGTGCCGTCCAGGGTGGCCGACGTGCTGGCCAGCGACGCGCATATCAAGGAGATCGCTTCAAAGGTGGCCGAGGCCAAGGACGCCATCTATATCGGGCGCGGCACCGGCTTTCCCATCGCGCTCGAGGGGGCGCTGAAGCTGAAGGAGATCAGCTACATTCATGCCGAGGGCTATGCGGCGGGCGAGTTGAAACATGGGCCGATAGCGCTTTTGGACGAGGATATGCCGGTGATCGCCATCGCGCCCAGCGACGATCTGTTCGACAAGACGGCCAGCAATATCGAAGAAGTGATCGCTAGGGGCGCCAAGGTGCTGCTGTTTACCGACGGCTTGGGCGCCAAGCGGTTGGCCGCCAAGGCCTGGGCGACCATCGAACTGCCCCAGGTCGATTCCTTCGTGGCCCCGCTTCTCTATGCCGTTCCCGTGCAATTGCTGGCCTATCATGTGGCGGTGGCCAAGGGCACAGACGTCGATCAGCCCAGGAACTTGGCGAAAAGCGTCACTGTCGAGTGAACCGCAACGCCTTCTTCATCAAAGTGGGCAGGGCCAATCCCTCCAACTGATCGGGTTTTACCCAGAAGCAGCCGGGCGTCAGCCGGGTGGCGAAGCCGGTCATCACCACCAGTTCCAAGGCGAAATGGGTGAAGACATGCTTGACCCGGCCAGCCTTGTGCCAGCCGCTGCCAGCCGGCGCATACGCCATCGCCTCGTTTTCCGTCCAGGCCAAGGCGCGCCAATCCGTGCCCGGCAATTCCAGCATGCCGCCCAGCAGTCCCTTCTCGGGGCGTTTTCGCAAAAGAATGGCGCCGTCTGATTTGCGCTCGGCATAAAAGACCACGCCGTGGCGGCTGGGCCTCGCCGCACGCTTTTCGCGCAAGGGCAGGTTTTGCGAAATCCCCTTGCGAAGGCCAAGGCAGTCTTGGCTGATCGGGCAAGCCTGGCAGGCGGGCTTTTGGGGCGTGCAAACGGTTGCCCCCAGATCCATCAGGGCCTGCGCCAGATCGCCGGGTCTTTTTGCCACCGCCAGCGATTGCGCCAGTTCCCCCAGTTGCGGCTTGGCCTGGGGCAGGGGCGTTTCGATGGCGAACAGGCGGGCGGTCACGCGCTCGATATTGCCGTCCAGCGGCACGGCGTTGACGTCAAAGGCGATGGCTGCGATGGCCCGCGCCGTATAGGGTCCGATGCCGGGAAGCTGTTGCAGCGCTTCAATGGTTTCGGGAAAACGCCCGCCTCTCGCGCCAGCAACGACTTTCGCGCATTCATGCAGTTTCCTGGCCCGGGCGTAATAGCCAAGCCCCGCCCATTGGGCCAGCACGTCATCCAAAGGGGCTGCGGCCAGATCGCCAATAGTCGGCCAGCGGGCCAGGAACCGGTCGAAATAGCCCAGAACCGTGGGCACCGTGGTCTGCTGCAGCATGACCTCGCTTAACCATATCCGGTAAGGATCGGTATTGGCCCGCCAGGGCAGGTCGCGCCTGTTGGCGTCGTACCAGGCCAGAAGCGGGCGCATGTCGGGATGGTGGCGGCGGGGCATGGACACCGTTATCCTGTGCGGCATGAGCGATGACAAGCCCGATATTGAAACGCCCAAGCCGCGCGGCCCCACCACGACCTATGAATTGAAGTCGGTGGCGGGGATCGCCCTGAAGGCCGCCCGCCCGGCGCTGGGCCGCCAGGGCTTCGCCGAGGCCGAGCTGCTGGCCCGCTGGGACGCCATCGCCGGGCCGCAATTGGCCGAACATACATTGCCCATCAAGGTGATCCCGGCCAAACGGGGTGATGGAAAAAACGAAACCGGCGGCGTTTTGCACTTGAAGGTCGATTCCGGTCCGGCGGCCATGATGCTGACCTATATGGAGCCGCAGGTTCTAGAGCGCGTGAATTCCTATTTTGGATGGCGGGCCGTGGACCGGCTGAAACTGATCCAGGGACCATTGCCGGGCAAGCCCGCCCGCAAACTGCCCGTCCACCGCCCGCTCTCGAAAGAGGAAGAGGCCAAGCTGGCCGTGATGCTCGATAAAGTCTCCGATCCTGATCTCAGGGCGGCGCTTTTGAATCTGGGTCGGGCGGTGGTGGGGGAGAGTTAGGCTGCCCTTGGCGTCACTTCACGCTCGATATTCGGCTTCAAGGTCGTTTTGGCAACCTCCAGATCGTAATGGCTTTGCAGATTGATCCAGAATTCCGCGTTGGTGCCGAAATAGCGGGCCAGGCGCAGCGCGGTGTCGGTGGTGATGGCGCGCCTTCCCAAGACGATGTCGTTCAGGCGGGAGCGTGGCACTCTAAGGTCGTTGGCCAACGCATAGACGCTCAATCCCATCGGTTCCAGAAAATCGGCGGCTAGAATTTCTCCCGGCGGCGCGGGGGCAAAGCGGCGGCCTGTGGCGACGCTGGCCGGCTTGCGCTTCGTCGCAAGCATGGCAACTACTCTGCTGCTGTTGCAGGCGTCGGCGCAGGTGGTGCTGGAGGCGGCGGCGGCTTGAACAGGAACTTGTTGATGTCGACCTCGTCGATCTGTTCGGGGCGCAGGAATCTTTCGGCGTAGGTTTTCCAGACTCCCGACGTCAGGAACAGGTTGAACAGGTCGGGATCGACATGTTTGTCCTTGCACATAAAGCCCATGATTTTCAGGCTTTCCGACAGCGTCTTGGGCGGTTTGTAGGGCCGGTCGGCCGCTGTCAGGGCTTCGAAGATGTCGGCAATCGCCATGATGCGCTCGGGCACCGTCATGCCTTCGCGCAGCAGGCTGCGCGGATAGCCGGTTCCATCCATCTTTTCGTGGTGATTGCCCGCCAGATCGGGCACCCGCTTCAGGTTCTTGGGGAAGGGCAGGGCGCGCAGCATCAAGATGGTCTGCACGATATGGTCGTTGATGTGGTAGCGGTCCTCGTTGGTCAGCGTGCCCCGGGCGATGGACAGATTGTAGATTTCGCCCAGATTGAGGTGCAGGTCGGGGCGCTTGAGTGTGAATTCCTCCATGCCGACGGCCAGATGGTTCACGATCTCGTGCGGGATCTTGTGTTCATCGCGGTCGGCCAGCAGATATTCGGTCACCGGCGGCTTGGGCCGGTTGGGCGGCAGGCGTCGCAATTCGGCGATCGATTGCCCCAATTCGTCGTCGAGCGAGCGCACCCAGGTGCGGGCGCCGATCTTCTTTAGGCGCTCGACCTTCTCGGGGGCCATGAATTCGCCGCCGACATTGCATTCGGCCACGAAGGCGTAATCGTCGTCCAACTGCGCCAGTTCGGTATCAAGGTCTTCGCGCAGTTCGGCGTCGCTTTTCTCTCCCTTGATGCGCGCTTCCAGGTAATGGATCACGGCGTCGCGCTTCAAAACCTCGAAGCGGGTGCGAACTTCGTGGATGCGGTTGTAGATGGTTTCCAGCTTGGTCGCCTTGTCGACGATGTATTCAGGCGTCGTCACCTTGCCGCAATCATGCAGGCCGGCGGCAACTTCAAGCTCGTACCATTCGTCGGCGTTCAGGTTGAAATCGGCGTACTGGCCCTCGGTTTCGTCGCAGGCCGCCTTGGCCAGCATTTTCGTCAATTCCGGCACGCGCAAGCAGTGGCCGCCGGTATAGGGCGATTTGGCGTCGATCGCGGTGGCGATCACTTTGATGAAGCTGTTGAACAGTTTGACCTGGGCGTCGATCAGCGAGCGGTTGTCCAAGGCGACGGCGGCCTGGCTGGCCAGCGCCTCGATCAAGGGCACGATGTCGGGCGAAAAATCGACCACTTCGCCGCTGTCGGCCCTGGCATTGATCAATTGCAGGACGCCGATTACTTCGTTGTTGCGGTTTTTCAGCGGCACCGTCAGGAAGGATTTGGAACGATAGTTGTTGCCCGCGTCGAATTTGCGCGTGCCCGAAAAATCGAAATCCTTGCTTTCATAGGCGTCGGGGATGTTGATGGTCTGCCCGGTCAGCGCCACCAGCGAGGAGACGTTGTTCTGATTGGGAGAGCCGTCATCCAGATACAGCTTGACCGGCGGGAAGGGGATGGGCTTGCCGGTGGTGCCGCCCATGGCCACGCCCAGCGTGTCGTTGCGCATGATGGCGAAGGACAGGCTTTTGCCGTCTTCCAGCATCAGATACAGCGTGCCGCCGTCGGCGTTGCAGAAATTCTTGGCCTCGACCAGGATATTTTCCAGCAAGCGGTTGTAGTCGCGCTCGGCCGAGAGCGCGATGCCAATGTCGATCAGCCGCTTGAAGCGGGATTCGCGGTCGTCTCCAGGCATGGGTATTGTGTTGTTGTTCATCGGACCCCCATGGCTTTAGAGTACCTGTCTTCTGGTTGAAAGAAAAGTCAAAGCTGGTCAAAAAGCTCTATAATTCAACATGTAGTAATCCTTGGGGGCCTTGCCAATGTTCGAAAGCCTGCGCGATTTCATGGCCCATCTCGAGGCCAGGGGGCAAATGGTCCGGGTAACGGCCCCGGTCTCGCCCCATCTTGAGATGACCGAAATCCAAACCCGTCTTTTGGCCCAGGGCGGTCCGGCCGTTCTGTTCGAACATGTGGTGGGACCAGAGGGCAAGCGCTACCCCTATCCAGTCTTGGTCAATCTATTCGGCACCAAGGAGCGGGTTGCCCTGGGCATGGGCCGCAAGGTCGAAGAATTGCGGGCCGTTGGCGAAACCCTGGCCTATTTGAAACAGCCCGAGCCGCCGGGCGGCCTGAAGGACGCCTGGGAAAAATTGCCGCTGCTCAAGACCGTGCTGGCCATGAAGCCCGCCACCGTGTCGAAGGCTCCTTGCCAGGAAGTTGTGCTGACCGGCGATCAGATCGACCTGGGGGCGCTGCCCATCCAAACCTGCTGGCCGGGCGAACCGGCGCCGCTGATCACCTGGCCTTTGGTCATCACCCAGGGGCCGGGCGACGACAAGCGCGACGCCGCCAATGTCGGCATCTACCGCATGCAGGTGGCGGGGAAGAATCAGACTATCATGCGTTGGTTGCCACATCGTGGGGGGGCGCAACATTTCGCGCGCTGGAAGGCGGCGGGACGAACCGATCCCTTCCCGGTGGCGGTGGCCATCGGCGCCGATCCCGGCACCATCCTGGCCGCCGTGACGCCGGTGCCCGATACGCTGTCGGAATATCAGTTCGCTGGCCTGTTGCGCGGCAAGAAGGTGGAACTGGTCAAGGCCAAGACGGTGCCCCTGATGGTGCCTGCCTGTGCCGAGATCATCCTGGAAGGCCATATCGACTTGTCGGCCACCTTGCCCGAAGGGCCGTATGGCGACCACACCGGCTATTACAACAATGTCGAATCCTTTCCGGTCTTCACGCTGTCGGCCATCACCATGCGCAAAGACCCGATTTACCTGTCCACCTTCACCGGTCGTCCACCCGACGAACCCAGCGTTCTGGGCGAGGCCTTGAACGAAGTGTTCATCCCGCTGTTGCAGCAGCAGTTCCCCGAGATCGTCGATTTCTGGCTGCCGCCCGAAGCCTGCTCGTACCGCATGGCCGTGGTCTCGATCAAGAAGGCCTATCCCGGCCACGCCAAGCGGGTGATGATGGGCGTGTGGTCGTTCCTGCGCCAGTTCGTCTACACGAAATTCGTGGTGGTGGTCGATGACGACATCGATTGCCGAAGCTGGGACGATGTGATCTGGGCGATCAGCACCCGCATGGATCCGGTGCGCGACCTGACATTGATCGAACATACCCCTATCGATTATCTCGATTTCGCCAGCCCCGATTCCGGCCTGGGCGGCAAGATGGGGCTGGACGCCACCAGCAAAATCCCCCCCGAAACTAAACGTGAATGGGGACGTGTGATCCGCATGGAGCAAGACGTAATCGACCGGGTAAGCAAGCGTTGGGACGAATTGGGCCTGCCGGGGCTTGGGAAAGCGATTTGGAAGCCCTAAGCCGCCTTGCATCCCGTCCCCGAATCGCTTTAAGACAGGGCAGCCCCACCCTTGATCGAGAGCTTTTCCCATGGCCGTTGTCGCCCGCACCCCCGAACAGAAACAGGCTGGCCTGACCGTTGCCCGTATCCTGCTGGAGATCAAGGCGATCAATTTCCGCCCCGAGGACCCCTATAAGCTGACCAGCGGCTGGGCCAGCCCGGTCTATATCGACTGCCGCAAGGTGATTTCCTATCCCTTGGCCCGGCGCAAGATCACCGAACTGGCCGCCGCCGCCGTCGAGCGCGAAGTGGGTTTTGCTGGCCTTGAAGCGGTGGCGGGCGGCGAGACGGCGGGCATTCCTTATGCCGCATGGCTGGCCGACAAATTGAACCTGCCCATGCTGTATGTGCGCAAGAAGCCCAAAGGGTTCGGGCGCAACGCCCAGATCGAAGGCACGTTCGAGGAAGGTGACCGGGTGCTGCTGGTGGAAGATCTGGCTTCCGACGGCGCCAGCAAGGTCACTTTCTGCAAGGCCATCCGCGAGGCGGGCGGCAAGATCGACCATTCGCTAGTCGTGTTCTTCTATGGCGTCTTTCCCGGAGCGCTCAAGAATCTCGAGGAGATGGGTCTTAACCTGCACTATCTCGCCAATTGGTGGGATGTGCTGGAAGTGGCCGAACACGCCCAGAGCTTCGACAAGAAGACGCTGGATCAGGTGCGCGCCTTCCTCTACGACCCGGTGGGCTGGTCAACCGCCCATGGCGGCAAGGGAAGCGATTAATTTTCCTTCTTTGGCGTCCAGCTAAGCGCGTTGGCATCGCCCTGATTGCACATTTCGGCCAGGATGGCGGCCGACACGCGTTCCGGCATCACGCCGTTGATGGTGACAAGGCCTGAACGCGCCAAGCGCCAGCCTGCCGAGACGCAGGCCTTGTTGGGAATGCCCGCCACCGTCACCGAAGGCGGGCTGCCATGGTCGGAAAAAATCATGCCGCCAAAGACATTTGTCGCCGGGGCCGCCGAAATGGCCGTGTCCTCAATCTGCTGGACCAGGGCTTCGGGGGTCGGCTTGGCGGGGCCGCTGGAGCGCATTGCAAAGAAGACGCCGCCAATGCCCAGAATGGTCGCTGCCAGCAAAGTATAAACAAGCCAATGGCTTTTTTTCTTCACGGCCGGGGGATGGGGGTGCGCCTTGTGGGGCGGCTCGGCATGCGGATGCGCGGGTGGATGATGGGCCGCGGGATGTCCGGTGGGGTGCTGAGCGGTCGCGGGCCTGGGGGCGGGCTTTTGATGCCCCCTGGGGTCGGACTGCATATGGTGCAAGCTGGTCGTAACGGCCATGACACTCCCTCCTGGAGATCGTTAGCCTTTATATTCATTATATGATTGAAATTTACTTAATTCAACCTTTCAAAAATAAATACTACACACAATTTTATGCAAATTAGATACAAATGCCGTTTCTTATTCTTTGCGTTAACATATATCAAGTAATTCGAAGAATGATTACGTCACGTCGTCGTCATTCTTATTGTGGGTATTGGCGTCATTCAGTCGGCGTCGAACGCTTTCCGGCGCGTTCTTCTCGGGGCTGGCAAAGCGGAAGCGGCCATGCATGATGCAGCCTTTCATGCCCGGCGAACATTCCTTGCCTTTTACTTTGTCGCACATGCCCTTGGTTTCGTGCGGGCAACCCCAGCCGGACATCTGATTTTGCTCCTCAAGCCAGATCGCCGATATTTGCGATGTGGACCGGATCGTGATCGGGAAAGCGGGCGACGATATCCAGCTCGCCGCCCATGCCTTCGATGACGCGACGCAATGTCGAAACCAGCATATCGGCCCGCCGCTCGATGCGCGAGATTTCGTCCTGCCCGACGCCAAGTTCCTTGGCCAGTTCGTCTTGTGTCAGCGACAAAGCCTTGCGGATTTCACGAAGCGAATATTCTTCCTCGATCAATCGGGCGGTTTCGCGCTTGATGGCTGCCTTGCGCTTGGGCGGCAAGGTGACCAAGACTTCGTTCAATGTCCGTCCCATGGTTATTTGTCCTTTTTCAAACAGGCCAGATGGCGGTCGAAACGCATATCCGCCTTGGCGATCAGGTCGGCGTAAAATCGGCGTTCGTCGGCCCCTGCCTTGTCGCCCGCTACAAGCAGGATGGCTTCGCGCACAGGGTCGAAAGCGAAGGCGACTCGCCATACCCCGCCATCGGCGTCGAAGCGCAACTCCTTCATGTTGGCGTGGCGCGAGGCCTTCAACGTATCGACCCGAGGTCGTCCAAGCGAAGGCCCAAACTCTGCCAGAAGACCGAACACCGCCATGGCCTTGTCCTGCACGCCATCCGGCAGGGCCATCCATTCGGTTTCAAATTCGTCGGCAAAGCGAACCGTCCAGGGCATGATGGATTATGGCATTAAAGTCATATGGTGTCGAGGGCATTATTATTGTGAGGCGACATGTTGTGGATAAAATCTATCGTGCGCTATATTGCGTTTATCTCTCGCTTGATTTGCATTCGGACCCTATTATAACGGAGAAATATTTCAGCTTGAATTTTCCTGCTTAAACAATGAGAGATCATACAATGGTATGCTCAATTCATTCGCTGAAAAGGCGATGCCAGATAGTTTGCGAGAACAAACCTCAGCTATCGACAAAAGATCAGCTGCGCGGTCTCTTGTTGATGCAAACAAGGCTAATCGACTTGGCTTTGCATAAAATCACTTCTGTTGAAGGAGGTGGCTCTAAAGAGCTAACTAGCACAGTTCGCGTCGCGTCCATGTTGCTGCAAGCCATCGGCGTATCCGTCCATAGCCTAGTGAAGTTAACCGCCACTCTTGACATGGGTATTCGCGACTGTTTTGGCATTGCGCGCTCAATCTCGGAGGGCTGTTTGAACATTGCATACATCCTTGCAGAAGGAGAAGACGCCGCTAACAAGGCAATAAGACATGCTTTTCAGAAAAACTACCGTGACCTGAAACGAGAGGGTGAATTCGGTGGGTTCCGTTTCTTGGTTGGAGTTGCGGGTGAGATTCCAAGTCCTGCATCAGTTCCAGGCCTTGAGGATTCACTAAAAGAATTCAGTGACAAAAAAGGGAGGGGTAAAGGATGGACCGAGAAAAGTGTGGAGGATCGCCTAAGTTCTGTTCGCAACCGATTTGGGCGTAAGGGTATCGGTTTATTTGGTGCAGTTCTGTCGATCTACCGTCACTCTTCTGAGATCCTCCATGGGTCTTTCTCAGGAGTAAGCTATTTTTGGACCGGTGGGGACTCGCTGCCAAAGAATAGGGAGGAGGTTGATGCCTTATTTCTCAGTCACTTCATCTCTGTGTTTGGCGCCGCATTTTCTGCCATCAGCGATGTGCTTGATGTCATAGCTGCCGAGTATAACTTGCCTGAACTGAAGCGAGCGAATGCTGAGCAGCTTAACCTCTTAGAAAATATCATCACAAGTGACGAATTAGACGCAGCCTTGTCTCGGAAAGGAAAGGCCTTACATCCTATAGCCAAGTTGGCATACAGCTAACATCTACACAAGTTTCTCTGCAAGTAGCTTTTCGGAACTCATATATCTTGTATCAATATTAGAGCTTCCAGCCAGTACAGAAAGCATATGGTTAACCTATGGGGGCCAAATGAGAAATGTTGTTTTCAGTTTATGGCAGTCTGATCTTGATGCCGTAGAGCGCTGGAAGCTTCAGTCGCGACATCCACGCCTATCAGTAGAGTCAGGTCCTGAATTGTGAATTGAACAATATTTTGTCACTATCCAACGCTGTTCAGAAATATCTTTAATGCCCCAAAATCTGCCCCAGGAACTGGCGGGCGCGTTCGGTTTTGGGGGCGGCGAAAAACTCGGCAGGCGGGGCTGATTCCACGATCTGGCCCTCGGCCATGAAGATCATCTGATCGGCCACCGTGCGGGCGAATCCCATTTCATGGGTGACGCAGACCATGGTCATGCCCTCATGCGCCAGTTCCACCATCACATCCAGCACTTCCTTGATCATCTCGGGGTCCAGGGCGCTGGTGGGTTCGTCGAACAGCATCACCTTGGGCTTCATGCAAAGCGCCCTGGCGATGGCCACGCGCTGCTGCTGGCCGCCCGAAAGCTGGCCGGGATATTTCGCGGCCTGTTCGGGAATGCGCACGCGTTCCAGGTAATACATCGCCGTTTCCGTTGCTTCCTTCATCGGCGTGTTCTTGACCCAGTTGGGCGCCAGGGTCAGGTTTTCCAGTACCGTCAGATGCGGGAACAGATTGAAACTTTGAAAGACCATGCCGACGTCCTTGCGGATACGTTCTATCTGGCGCACGTCGCCGGTCAGCTCGGTCCCGTCAACCAGGATGCGGCCCTTCTGATGTTCCTCCAGCCGGTTGATGCAGCGGATGACGGTCGATTTGCCGGAACCAGAAGGCCCGCACACCACCACCTTCTCGCCTTTGCCCACGCGCATAGACACGTCCTTCAGCACATGGAAGGCGCCGAACCATTTGTTGACGTGATCGAGTTCGATAACGGGATCGCTCATGCGTCTTATCTCCGGGTGCCTGCGTTCAGCCGCCGTTCCAGATACTGGCTGTAGCGCGACATGAAATAGCAGAACAGAAAATAGATGAAGGCGGCGAAGACGTAGCTTTCGATGTAGAAGGGCCGCCACAAAGGATCGGCCAGCGCCGTCTTGGCGGTGGTCAACAGGTCGTACAGCCCGATGATGATGACCAGCGACGTGTCCTTAAAGCAACTGATGAACTGATTGACGATGGGCGGAATCACCAGCCTTAGGGCTTGGGGCAGAATGATCAGGCGCGTCTTTTGCCAATAGCCCAGGCCCAAGGCGTCGGCGGCTTCGTACTGGCCCTTGGGCAGGGCTTGCAGCCCGCCGCGCACCGCTTCGGCCAGATAGGCCGCCGTGAACAGCATGATGCCCAACTGCGCGCGCAGCAGCTTGTCGATGGTCAGCCCTTCGGGCAGGAACAGAGGAAACATGATCGAGGCCATGAACAGCACCGACACCAGGGGCACGCCGCGCACGGTTTCGATATAGCCGATGCAGATGGCGCGGATGGCGGGCATGTCCGAACGCCGCCCCAGCGCCAGCAGCACGGCCAACGGAAAGGCCAGCACGATGCCCAGTGTCGCCAAAATCAGGGTCAGCGGCAGGCCGCCCCATTTGTCGTTGGGCACGAAGGTCAGGCCCAGCCAGCCGCCCCACATCAGCACGCCGCAAACCGGCAGGACGAGGCCCCATACGTAAAGGATTTTCACGTTCCACAGCCTGGGATCGCAAGAAGCGGCCAGGGCGGCAATGAACAATCCCATGGCCAGCAAGGGGCGCCAATGTTCATCGTAGGGATAAAGGCCAAACAGGATGAAGCGGTGCTTGACCTCGATGAAGGACCAGCAAGCGCCGCCCGCGTCGCGGCAAGCCTGGGGATCGGCCCCCAGGAAAGTGGCTTTCAATAGCAGCCAATCAAGCAGCGGCGGCACGGTCCAGACCAAAACGGTTACCGAAAGAACGGTCAGAATCGTGTTGGGAATGTTGCTGAACAGATTGTCGCGCGCCCAGCCCAGGGCCGAAAAGGCGTTGCGCCGGTGGATGTGCAACTCGGCCTGCGACGGCTCCTCGACATGCGAGGCGATTTCCGTGGCGGTTTTCGGATCATGGCTGGCAAGGTCGCTCATCTGCCCACCAGCGCGGTTTTCTTGTCGTACCAGCTCATGAAGGCCGAGATGGCCAGCGACACCGCCAGATAGACGGCCATCAGAAGGGCGACCCCCTCGATCGCTTGGCCGGTCTGGTTGATGGTGGTGTTGGAAACGCTGACCAGATCGGGATAGCCGATGGCGACCGCCAGCGAGGAATTCTTGGTCAGGTTCAGATATTGGCTGGTCAGCGGCGGGATGATGACCCGCAAGGCCTGCGGCATCACGACAAGGCGCAGCACTTGGCCGCGCTTCAATCCCAGGGCCAGCGCGGCCTCGGTCTGGCCCGGCGCCACCGCCAGAATGCCCGAACGCACGATCTCGGCGATGAACGAGGCCGTGTACAGGGTCAGCCCGGTCAAAAGGGCCACGAATTCCGGGCTGACCGAATGGCCGCCCTCGAAATTGAAGCCCTGCAATTCGGGCGCGTTCATCTGCGTGGGCGCGCCCAGGGCTATCCAGGCCAGCAGAGGCAGGCCAAGGATCAAACCGATGCCCGCCCGGATGGTGGGAAAGATTTTACCGGTCAGGGCTTGGCGGCGCTTGGCCCAGCGGACCAGCAAAAAGGTACCAGCCATGCCCAGGAACAGGGCGGCCAGCACCAGCCATTCCACGCCGCCCCAGTCGGGGGTGGGGAACTTCAAGCCGCGATTGGACAGGTAGACGTCGGGCAATGGATTAAGGGCTTGGTTCGGCCCCGGCAATCCTTCGGTGATCAGCGCGTACCAGAACAACAATTGCAGCAGCACGGGAATGTTGCGCAGCGTTTCGACATAGAAGCTGGCCAAGCGGGCCACCAGCCAGTTGCCGGAAAGTCTGGCGACGCCGATCACCGTGCCGATCATGGTGGAGAGAATCACGCCCAGCACGGCCACGATCACGGTATTGAGCAGGCCGACCAGAATGGCCTTGGCGTAGCTGTCGGCAGGGTCGAAAGGAATGGGGCTTTCGCCGATGGCGAAACCCGACTCGCGGGTCAGGAAGCCGAAGCCGGTGGCGATGTTGCGCGCCGCCAGATTGTCCAGGGTGTTGGAGATCAGATACCAAGCGGCCAGCACCACGGCGCCCACGACCAGAATCTGGTACAGGATGGCGCGAATGGCCCGGTCGTTCCACCAGGGCGTTTTAGGGGCGTCTTGGCTCATGACCAATCTTCGAAGAAAAACCGCCGCCCGGTTGGCCGGGCGGCGGGGACGTTCTTAGCGGATGGGCAGGGCGTAGATCAAGCCGCCCTTGTTCCATTGCGCGTTGAGGCCGCGGGGCAGTTTCAGTTTTGAATTCGCCCCCACGTTGCGCTCATAGCTTTCGCCATAATTGCCAACCTGCTTGACGACCTGATAGGCCCAGTCCTCATTGACGCCCAGGGCCTTGCCCAGGCCGGGCGTTTCGCCCAGCAGACGCTTGATGGTGGGATCGGTCTTGCCCTTGAAACTGTCAATATTGGCGCTGGTGATGCCTTTTTCTTCAGCTTCGAAGGTGGCGTAGACCACCCATTTGACCAGATCGAACCATTGGTCGTCGCCATGGCGCACCGCCGTGGCGAAGGGTTCTTTCGAGATCAGTTCGGGCAGAATGACATAGTCGTCGGGGTTCGACGCCTGGGCCGAACGGATCGAGGCCAACTGCGAGGCGTCCGAGGTGATGGCGTCGCAACGGCCAGCGAAGAAGGCCGCCGCCAGTTCATCTTGCTTTTCGATTACCACCGGCTTGAAGCTCATCTTGTTGGCGCGGAAGTAATCGGTCAGGTTCAACTCGGTCGTGGTGCCCGGCAACACGCAGACAGTGGCGCCGTTCAACTGCTTGGCGTTGTTCACTTTCAGCTTCTTGGGGACCAGGAAGCCCTGGCCGTCGTAGAAGTTGGTCGGGCCGAAATTCATGCCCAGTTCGGTGTCGCGCTGGCTGGTGATGGTGGTGTTGCGCGACAGCATGTCGATTTCGCCCGATTGCAGCGCGGTAAAACGCTGCTGGGTGGTCAGCGGCACATATTTGACCTTGGTGGAGTCGCCGAACATGGCGGCGGCCACCGAACGGCAGACATCGACGTCAAGCCCGGCCCAGTTGCCCTTGTCGTCGGGGGCGCCGAAGCCAGCCAAGCCGGTATGAACGCCGCAATTCAAGCTGCCGCGCGCCTTGACGGCGTCGAAGGTTGTCCCGGCAAAGGCCGGAGCTGCCAAGGTCGCGCTGGTGACGGTGGCAAGGATGGCCCATAGCGATAAACGTTTCATTTGATATCTCCCGGTTTCCTATGATGTCGAGGACAAGCTCAGCGGGGGCCTTGAGCGAAGCAAGGCCCCGGTAAGTTATCGGGTGTTGTTCTAGAATTTAGGCGATGACAGTCTTTCCGCCAAGCCCCTAACTCCATTATGAATATTACGTAAAACTTATAAACGCGATGGGATCATTATTTTAGTGCGGGGGAACAATTTTTCTGCACAATTCAAAACCAAGGATGAACAGTTTCCTGAAATGTGGCCGCCAAAGAGCCGCCGGGGGCAATCACGCTTGTTGGGAGATCTTCAGCTATGACCATCAAACAGACCTTTTCTTTGGTCTTTGGGCTTTTGTTTGCCTTGATGGCAGGCACAGGCATTCTGACTGCCAGCCTGTTCGTGACGCAGACCGAACACATCCACGAGATGGTGCACTCTGCCAACGAAGTGACGGGCAAGGACTTGCCTTTGGTCAAGGCCATCAAGGATATCAAGATGGATGCCGCCCAGGTGTCGCTCTGGCTGACGGATATTTCGGCCACTCGGGGACAGGATGGGCTGGACGACGGCTATAAGGAAGCCGAAGCCGCCGCCCAGAGCTTCGAAAAGAACGTCGCCGCAGCCAAGGTCCTGGCCCAAGAATTGGGGCTGACGGGCGTTGTGTCCTCGCTCGATCAGGTGAGGGCGGATTTCCTGCCTTTTTATGACTTCGGCAAGAAGATGGCTGCCGCCTACGTCGAAAAGGGGCCACCCGGCGGCAACAAGATGATGGAGGATTTCGACGCCGTGGCGGAGAAACTGAGCGGCAGCCTGGACAAGCTGATCGAGGAAGTCGACGCCAATACGGAAAAAGCCTCCAAGGATTTGCAGGAAGCCGGCGAGACGCTGGCCAGTTCCGCCAACACCATGGCGATCAGCATAGGGCTGGCGGGCGGCGTGGTCGTTTGCGTGCTGGTGCTGGCCCTCGTTCTGCTGAACAAGCGCCTGCTGGGACCGATGCTCGATTTGACGGAAGTGATGGGCAAGATGGCCGACGGCAATCTTGAACTGACCGTACCTTGCGTTGGGCGAAGCGACGAAACAGGGAAGATGGCCAGCGCGGTTGAAATCTTCAGGGTTAGCGGACAGAAACTGCGCCAGGTGCAGGCGGCGTCCGAGGCGGAATCAAGGCGCAACCAGCGCAAGCTGCAAAGCCAGTTGCTGGCCTTGAACCATGCCTTGGAAGAGGAAGTGAGCAAAACGGTCGAGGTGGTGCTGACGGCGGCGCAATCCATGCGCGGTTCCGCCGACAATATGAGCAGCGCCATCGACGCGGTGCAGCGCCAGTCGGAAACGGCGGCGGCGGCGTCGGAACAGGCCACCGGCAGCGTGAACGCCGTGGCGGCGGCGGCGGAAGAACTGTCCAGTTCGGTCCAAGAAATCAGCCGACAGGTCAGCCAATCGACCAGCATCGCCCATTCAGCCGAGGATGAAGCCTCGCGCGCCACCGGCATGGTGCAAAGCCTGGCCAAGTCGGCGGAAAGCGTCGGCGAGGTGGTGCATCTGATCAACGACATCGCCAGCCAAACGAATCTGCTGGCCTTGAACGCCACGATTGAGGCGGCCAGGGCGGGCGATGCGGGTAAAGGCTTCGCGGTGGTGGCCAACGAGGTCAAAAGCCTCGCCAACCAGACCGCCAAGGCCACCGACGAGATTTCCGGGCAGATCACGGCCATCCAGCAGGCGACCCAGGACGCCGTGTCGGCCATCGAAGGCATCGCCAAGACGATCAGCCAGATGAACGCCATCGCGGCGGGCATCGCGTCGGCGGTGGAGGAGCAAAGTGCCGCCACCCAGGAAATCGCCCGTTCGGCATCGCAAGCGGCTGGGGGAACGCAGGAAGCCTCGTCGAACATTTCCGAAGTCTCCCGCTCCAGCGTCGAAACAAGCTCCATCGCGGGCGAGTTGAAATCCTCGGCGGTTCAGGTCAATGACCGCATCGTCGGCATGCAACAATCGATGGCCGACATCATGCGTTCCAGCTCTGAAGACAACAAGCGCTTGAATGAACGCCACACGATCAACCTGCCCGCCACGGCCGTCTGCGATGGCCGCGAGATCAGTTGCCTGCTGCACGATCTCTCGCTCTCCGGGGCCGGGGTGCTGGACCGGGCGCTGGAAGGGGTTAAGCGTGGCGCCGTCCTGTCGGTCAAGCTGGCCGGGCTTGGCGAGTTCTCGGGGCAGGTCATGGCCTTGACGCCGACGTCGACCCATATCAGTCTGGAGATTGAGGAAGCCAGCCTTTCCAAGGTCGAGCAATTCATTCAAAGCCGCAAAAAGGCCGCTTAACAGGCCGCCGCTCAAGCAGGAGGATTTATCGTGAAATACGAAATCAAGGAAGACGGCGGGCGAAGCGCCTTGGTGTTGCGCGAGCAGATGACCTATGCCGACCGGCAAGCCTTCGACGGTCTGGTGCCGGGCTTGGTCAAACAAGGAAAGGCCATTGTCATCGACATGGCCGGGCTTGAATATATGGACTCGGCAGGTCTTGGCATGTTGCTGACCCTGCGCGATCAGGCCGACAAGGCCCGCGTGAAGGTCAGCATCCGCTCGGCCCAGGGCGATGTGAAGGAGTTGTTGCGCTTGTCTTGCTTCGACACGCTCTTCGCCTTCGAATAGGTCCGGCGCATGGGGGGGAAATTGCCAGGGCTGATCAAGGTCTTTTCCAGGGGGATCGGCCTTAAGATTCTGCTGTCCTTTCTGCCGCCGGTGGCGGTGGCCTGGGCGTTTTTCTTGCTCTACCTCTACATGGTCGAGCAGTACAGCCCCCACCTGTTCCTGCCTGCCATGGCCCTTGGCCTGGCAGGCATCGTTATCGGCAGCGTCATCGTTCTGGCCCTGGTCGTCACCACCGTACCCGCCATCCGCCGCCTGATCGACATCACCAACGACTTGGCGGAAGGCAGCTTGTCCGCCGACATTCCCTTCCAGGCGCGCAAGGACGAAATCGGCGAACTGGCCCGTTCGTTGAACGTCTTCAAGGACAATGCGCGCCGTTTGCGCCTGCTGCAGGTCAAGGAAGAGGCCGAGGGGCGGCGCAATCAGCGCAAGCTGCAAAGCCAATGGCTGGCCCTCAATCACGCCTTGGAGGCGGAAATATCCGCCTCGGTGAAGGGCGTGCTTGAAACGGCGCAGGAGATGATCGGCAGCACCCAGGCGGTCAGCCAGTCGGTGACCACCGTCGAGGCCTGCGCCCAGGAGGCGAAGGATGCTTGCGAGCAGGCGCGCCGCAATGTGGAAGGGCTGTCCGGCGCGGTTGGAGAACTGAGCGGCTCGGTGCAAGAAATCCGCGAACAGGCGGGCCATTCGACGGCCATCGCCCGCAAGGCCGAGGAGGAAGCCGGGCGGGCCGGACATTTGGTCGAGAATTTGGCCGGAGCGGCCCAAAGCGTCGGCGAGGTGGTGGATCTGATCAGCAGCATCGCCGCGCAAACCAATCTGTTGGCGCTGAACGCCACTATCGAGGCCGCGCGGGCGGGCGAGGCGGGCAAGGGGTTTGCCGTGGTGGCGGGAGAAGTGAAATCGCTGGCCAATCAGACGGCCACGGCGACCGAGGACATCTCGCTTCAGGTTGGACGGATTCAGCAAGCCACCCAGGAAGCCGTGGCGGCGATTGGCGGCATCGGCCAGATCATCGGCGAGGTCAATGCCATCGCCGGCAACATTGCCGCCGCCGTCGGTCGCCAGGAAGCGGCCAGCCGCGAGATTGCCGACAGTTCGAGGCAAACCGCCGAAGGCACGCATGCCGTGTTCGACAATATCGTAAGGGCCGCGGATTTCTCGCAAGATGCGGGAACGCTTGCCGCCAGCGTCAGCCAAGCCCTGGGCGACGTCAATTCGCGTCTTGTGTCGATGAATGGCAGCTTTCAGGAAATCATGCGGGCCGGATCGGGCGAAAACCGCCGCATGAACGAGCGCCATACGGTGAATGTTGCCGCCCTGATCAGCAATGGCGATGGGCGCAAGCCTTGCCTGCTTCACGAAATATCGCTTTCGGGCGCCGCCGTTCTTGATCGGGCGATAGAAAATGCGTGTCCTTCGATGGCAATCGGTTTAGAATTGCCAAGCCTTCCGCCATTGCAAGGCATTGTGGTGGCCGTTACGGGGCAGGGTGTGCATGTCGGTCTGGAAATCGGCGATGACGAACTGCCGCTTCTGGAGCGTTTCGTCCAGAAATTCAAACCGGCCGCATAAGCAAACGGGCCGGACAAACAGGGGGTACGCATTGCTGATCGACAATCGGAGCGTTTCAGGCGGGCCAGAACGATGAATGGCCACACGCCTAGCGGCCAGACCCGTTTGCTGGTCGTTGACGACGAAGGATTCAACCGCGAAATCCTGTCGGTGCTTCTGGAAAGCGCTGGCTATGCCGTCGATCAGGCGCAGAGCGGCCAGGAAGCGTTGGATCGCATGACGGCCAATCCCGAAGCCTATGACGCCGTGCTGCTGGATCGCATGATGCCGGGCCTTTCCGGCATGGACGTTCTTCTGCTCATGAAGAAGGACCGCAGGCTGCGCCATGTGCCGGTGATCATGCAAACCGCCATCGATGGCCAGGAAGAGATCGTCGACGGCATCCGCAACGGCGTTTTCTACTATCTGGTCAAGCCGATCCAGCGCGAGCTGTTGCTGTCGATCACCCAGGCCGCCGTCTATGACCATTCGCAGTATCGCCGTCTGATGAGCGAGGTGAAGAAGCACACCGACGCCCTGACGCTGATGAACGACGCCCGGTTTCGCTATCGCACGCCCGAGGAAGCCAACTTGCTGGCCGTCATGCTGGCCAGCGCCGTGCCCGAAGTGCCTTCTTTGGTATTCGGCCTTTCGGAATTGATGATGAATGCCGTCGAGCACGGCAATCTGGGCATCAGCTATCAGGAAAAATCCGAACTGATCGAAAGAAGCGCCTGGGCTGGCGAGATCGAGCGCCGCTTGGCCCTGCCCGAGAACCAGTCGAAATCGGTGGAAGTGGTCTATACCCGCATGCCGCACATGGTGGCCATCACCATCATCGATCAAGGACAAGGCTTCGATTGGCGCCGTTATATGGAAATGGACCCGTCGCGCGTTTTCGAGACGCATGGGCGCGGCATCGCGCTGGCCCGCAAAACCGGCTTTTCCGCCATTGAATATCAGGATCGCGGCAATGTCGTGATGGGGCTGGTCGATTTGAACCGCACCTCCCCGTCTGAGCCGGGCGTGCCATGAACGCCCGTTCGCTGGATCTGATCTTTCTGTCTGCCGGATCGTCGGCGCCTTCCCCCCCTGCTTTTTTGGGCGAGGTGACCTCGGTCGATGGCTTGGCGGCGTGCTTGGAGCTGGCCGCCCGGTCGCAGCCTGATGCGATTCTGATCGGTCTGTCCCTATCCGACGCCTTGCCCATTCATGCCGTGCGGCGATTGGCCGAAACCGTGCCCGACAGCGCCTTGGTGATATGGGCCAGTCATGAACAGGAAGAGCAGGCGCTGACTTTGGTTCAGGCGGGCGCTACCGATTCCGTGCTTTACGATCTGATGGGCGAGGACAACATCGCGTCCAGGATCGACTATGCCATTCAGCGCCACACGGCGCGCGGGCTGTTCTTGCAATCGCTTCAGGTCAAGGGCGTCAAACGCGCCCGTCCCTGGGATTGGGCTTTTGAATTGGGGCCGGATCTGAAGTTCTGCTGGTTGTCCAAGGAATTTCAGGAACGCCAGCACCTGCCCCCGGACATTCTGCTGGGGCGCACGCCTTGGGACATCGACGAGATCGAGCACGATCCCGAGCGTTGGCGCCAGTACATCATGGATTTTGAGGCCCGCAAGCCGTTCCAGTCGCTGGCTTGCCGGACCAGGGACAGCGATGGCGCAAGGCGCGCCTTGCGCATGTGGGGCGATCCCGCCTTTTCCCCGGACGGCGAATTCCTGGGCTATGCCGGAACCGGCGTCGATATTACGAGCGACGTGGAAAGCACGACCCGCCTTTCCGACGCCTACGAACTGTTGAAAGACATGTTCGACGATTTGCAAAATTATCGCGAACGGTTGGAAGAAGATTTGGAGGCGGCGCGCAACAGCCAACGCGAATTGTTGCCCAAGCAAGAAATGCTGGCCGAAATCGAGGCGGATGCGAAAGTGCGTCTCAATTATTATTTCGAGCCGACCTCGGAACTGGGAGGCGACATCTGGGGCGCGGTGCCGCTGGGCGGCGGGCGTTTTGCCCTGTATTTGGCGGATTTCTCCGGCCATGGGGTGGCTGCGGCCTTGAACACCTTTCGCCTGACGACCCTGATTCAGGAGCATGACGAGCGCAGGGACGAGCCAGCGGCCTATCTGGAAATCCTGAACGCCAGGCTGAAGGAAAACCTGCCCACCGGTCAATACGCCACCATGCTTTACGGCATCGTCGATCCCAAGGCTGGGCTGTTTCGCTATGCCGCCGCCGCGTCGCCCCGACCGCTGGTTGCCGATTTGAAAACAGCGACCGTGGAACCGGGCGAAGGGCGCGGCTTGCCTTTGGGCGCCGTCGGCGGCGCTAAATTCCAAGTGAGGGAACTGGCGATCAAGCCTGGATCGTTGATCATGCTGGCCAGCGATGCGCTGGCGGAAAGCCCGGATGTCGACGGCAAGATGCTGGGCAAGGACGGCGTCGCCGAGTTGCTGCGATCCGTGGCCCAGGACAAGCGCAGCGAGACCAACGCCTGGAGCCTGCTGGACCCCTTCTTCAAGAAGGTCGAGCGTCCGCTCAAGGACGATCTGACCGTCATCACCTGTCAGATACTTTAGCGCGCAAGCCATTGCGCGCCGCCTTCTCGATTTCGATGACGATGAACAAAACCAGCGCCGACAGGCAGATGGGACCCCAAGCCGACAGGGGCAGGGATTGCGTGTGGAAAAAAGCCTGCATGAAGGGAAGGTAAGTGAAGGCCGCCTGGAACAAGAGCATGACGGCGACCGAAATCAGAACCGGTCGGCTTCCCAACAGGGCGCGCAGGCGCCATGCCGGGGCATCCAGATATCGCATGTTGAACAGATAGGCGATTTCGCAGGCGACCAGCGTGTTCACCGCCACGGTTCTGGCCTCGTTCAAGGATGCTCCGCCTTGGATGGCGTGCAGATACAGCCCGAAACTGGCCGCGACGACAAAGGCGGTCACAAGGAAAAGCCGCCAGAGTTGAAACGGCGTGATCAGCGATTCGTCGGGCGAGCGGGGCGCTCGCAGCATGACGCCCGGCTCGGCCGGTTCAAAGGCCAGCGCCATCGCCAGCGTGATGGCGGTGACCATGTTCACCCACAAGATTTGCACCGGCGTGATGGGCAATTGCGTGCCCGCCACCACGGCGGCCAGAATGACGAAGGCTTGCGCCATGTTGGTGGGCAAAATATAGGCGATGGATTTCTTCAGATTGTCGTAAACGCCACGCCCTTCCAGAACGGCGTCGGCGATGGTGGCGAAATTGTCGTCGGCCAGAACCATCATGGCGGCTTCCTTGGCCGCCTCGGTGCCGCTGATTCCCATCGCCACGCCGATATCCGCCTTTTTCAGCGCCGGGGCGTCGTTGACGCCGTCGCCGGTCATGGCCACGATTTCGCCCCTGGCCTGAAAGGCAGAGACCAGACGCAGCTTATGTTCTGGCGTTGCGCGCGCCACGATGCGCGTGCTGGCCAGGGCTTGCGCCAATTCCTTGTCGTCCAAGCCGTCGATGGCCTTGCCGGTCAGGACCGGGCTGCTGGCGTCCAGCCCCATCTGACGGCCAATGGCCCTGGCGGTTTCGGCGTGATCTCCGGTGATCATGCAGACGGAAATGCCCGCTCCCTTGCAGGCCGCCACGGCGGCGGTGGCTTCCTCTCTGGGCGGATCGATCAGCGCCATCAAGCCCAGGAACTCCATGTCGTGCATGGCAAGGCCAATGTCCGAAGCTGGGGTTGTGACGTCGATATCTCCGCGGGCCAGGGCCAGAACGCGCCGCCCGTTGGCCGCCTGCTCGTGGGCCAGAAGTTCCCACTCATGCCGTCTGGCCGGATCGCACAACAACAGCACGCTTTCCGGCGCTCCTTTGACGTAAAGGCGCGCCGCAGCCTCGCTAAAGCCATGCAGCGTCGCCATCCGCTTGACTTTTGAATCGAAGGGGATTTCCCCCAGGCGCGGCTGGCTGGCGCGAAGCGCATCTGGATTAAGCCCGCTTTCGACGGCGGCTCGCATCAAGGCGGTTTCGGTAGGCGCGCCCTCGATATGCAGAACGCCGTCCACATGGCGGACGGCTGAATCGTTGCAAAGCAGGGCGGCTTCCAGAAGGGCGCGCTCGCCCAATGGCGACGGCAGCGTGGCGGCCACGGTCATCTTGTTTTGCGTCAGCGTGCCGGTTTTATCCGAACAGATGACGGTGACCGACCCCAAGGTTTCCACGGCGGGAAGTCGGCGGATCAACGCCTTGCGTTTGGCCATGCGCCGAACGCCCACCGCCAGGGCGATGGTCAGCACGGCGGGCAAACCTTCGGGGATGGCGGCCACGGCCAGTCCGACGGCGGCCATGAAGGAATCGTCCAAGCTGAATCCCCGGCCCAGCCAGGCCAGAAGGAAAGCGGCGCCGGACAGGGCCAGAATGGCGAAGGCCAGCCAGCGGGCAAAGGCTTCGATGCGGCGCAAAAGGGGCGTGGTCAGGCTTTCGACCGAAGCCAGCAGGGCGCCGATGCGGCCCATTTCGGTGGCTTGGCCGGTCGCCACGGCAACGCCGCTTCCCTGTCCTTGCGTGACCAGCGTTCCGCCATAGGCCATCGAGAAACGTTCAGCGAGTGCGGCGTCTTGGGCAACCGAAGAATCGGTCTTGTCGACAGGAACGGACTCGCCCGTCAACGCCGCTTCCTCGATCTGCAAGGCGTTGGTCTTCAACAAGCGCAAATCTGCCGGAACGCGGTCGCCAGCCTTCAGATACAAGATGTCTCCGGGCACGATTTCGGCGGCGTCTATTCTGACGATATGGCCGCCTCGCTGAACCAGGGCGGTTTGCGACATCATCTTGGCGATGCTGTCCAAGGCCTGTTCCGCTTTGCCTTCTTGCAGATAGCCGATCAGCGCATTGATCAGCACGACGCCGACAATGACCCCGGTGTCGATCCAGTTTTCCAGCGCCGCCGTGCCGACCGACGCCGCCAGCAGGACATAGATCAGAACATTGTCGAATTGCTTCAAGAAGCGCTTGAAGGCACTTTCGCGCGTCGTCCTGGCCAGGAGATTGGCGCCAAAGCGAGTTAGCCTGTCTTTGGCATCCTGGCCGCTAAGGCCATTTGTATCCGCCTGCAGAAGTAAAAGCGCCTCGTCGGGCGCAAGTGCGTGCCAAGCATGAGACGGCGGAAGCTGGATTTCGGTCATCAAACCTGCTGATCAGTGGAGGGTGTCGAGAATCCGATTTTCCAGCCTTGAGACCCGGATGTAAAGGTTCAGGCTGCGGTCCATCAGGCTTTTCAGGGATTTAGGCAAATCTTCCGAATAATTAACAAGATCGCGCAGGCAAATTTCCTGCGCGCCCAGGCGGTTGTCGGGCTTGAAGGCCTCGTCCAAGGTGACCTCGCCAACCGCAACGGCGCGTTGCATCAGCAGCCAAGCCATTACCTGAGTGAGGCGCGACGTGACGCGCATCGATTCGCATGAAACGCCCAATCGACCGGCTAGTCCAAGGCGCAGGCGGTCCCTGGGTTCGACATAGGCCACATAGTTGCGGGCCTCTTCCACCAGGGACAGGGCCTCGTCATAGGTGCGGCTGAAGAAGACTGGCTGGATGCTGGCCATCCCGGCTCTCCTTGTCCCCGTAAACAGGATAGGTAATTTGCATGTAAGAATTTGTTGTCGAAAAAAAAGAGGGGACTTGACGGGAAATCGAAGCGCACTACATCCCACTTCGGACGGTCGCCCAATCGGGGGCCGCCCGGACAATCAACCCCATGTTGCTTCATCAGGAGGATATGGCTATGCAACCCTTTGATCTTTCACCCTTGTTCCGTTCCGGCATCGGTTTTGACCATCTTGAGCGGCTGCTTGACAGCGCGCGCCGTCTGGATGACCAGACCTTCGCCTATCCCCCCTACAACATCGAAAAGACCAGCGAGGAAGGCTATCGCATCAGCATGGCCGTGGCCGGTTTTTCAAGCGAAGATCTCGACATCACGGCCAAGGAAAATCTGCTGGTGATCTCGGGCAAGGCACGCAAGGAAGCGGAGCCCGCCCAATATCTGCATCGCGGCATTGCCGGTCGCTCTTTCGAGCGGCGCTTCGAACTGGCCGATCACATCAAGGTGGTCGGAGCCAGATTGGCAGACGGCCTGCTGCATGTCGATTTGGTGCGCGAAGTCCCTGAAAGCCTGAAGCCCCGCACGATCTCCATCCAAACGGGCTCCATCCAAACGGGCGTCGACGGGCAGCCCAAGGTGATCGAGGGCAAGAAGGCGATCGAAAGCAAGGCGGCTTAAGTCGCCTTGATCGGGGGGAGGGCGTTGCCTTCCCCCCCTTTCCTATTTATTTGTTTATTTGCCGATTCCCAATGTGCCGAAGATGTCGGTATTGGTGTCCGGACGTTCGATGTCGGGCAGGCCAGAGGCTTGGCTGGGCAGGTATTGACTTTTGTTGCCCAGGGCTTGGTTGGGGTCCAGGCAGACGAAACTGGCCAGATGTGGCACCGTCAGCCGGCATTGCCAGCGCTGATATCCCAGGTAATGCGCCGTCTTCTGACCCTTGGCGCATTCCTCTCCCGCCATTTTCTTCAATGTTTCCAGGCTGTCGCCCTTGCTAAAGCAGATCGTCACCTGCTCGTACAAGGCCTTCGAGCGCCCCGTCTTGCCCAGATCGGGGATTTCGACAAAGGGTTCGGGCCTGGAGCAGGCGGCCAGAGCCAAAGCCAGAAAAAGGGCCGGAACACAGAGGCGCAAGCCTTGAAAGGTCATGGAGGGAGCCACCAAGTCATTATCCAGTCCTTATGTAACCAACGTTGATAATGTAGAAAAGAGTTAATTCTGCCTGTTGCCAGAAGGGGCGGGGCTGTTTACCATCCTGAAAAGCCTGAATCACGAGGGAGTTGCGGCATGACCGAACCAAAAAAGCGCTTTCGTCTGGTAACCCGCAGCGATTTTGACGGCTTGGTTTGCGCCGTCCTCCTGAAGGAACTGGATTTGATCGACGACATCAAATTCGTTCATCCCAAGGACATGCAAGACGGAAAGGTCGAGATCAGCGAAGGCGACATCACGACCAACCTGCCCTATGTCGATGGCGTACATCTGGCCTTCGATCACCATCTTTCGGAAACGATCCGGGTGGGGCGCAAGGAAAACCACATCATCTCGCCCGATGCGCCCTCGGCGGCGCGCGTGGTCTATGATTATTACGGCGGCAAGGCCCGCTTTCCCCATATCGCCGACGACATGATGGAAGCGGTGGATCAAGGCGACGCCGCCCAATTCTCGGTCGATGAAATCCTGCATCCCAAGGGCTGGCCGCTTCTGAACTATCTGATGGACGCCCGCACGGGTTTGGGACGCTTCAAGGAATTCAGGGTTTCCAATTATCAGTTGATGATGGATCTGATCGCCTATTGCCGCAATCACAGCATCGACGAAATCATCAATCTTCCCGACGTCAAAGAGCGGGTCGAGCTGTATTTCGAGCATGAACCCAAGTTCAAGGATCAGATCAAGCGCTGCTCGACCGTGCACGGCAATCTGGTGGTGCTGGATCTGCGCAATGAAGACATCATTTATTGCGGCAACCGCTTCATGATCTACGCGCTGTTCCCCCAGTGCAATATCTCGATCCATGTGCTGTGGGGCTTCAAACAGCAGAACACCGTGTTCGCCATCGGCCATTCGATCGTCAATCGCACGTCGAAAACCAATGTCGGCCCCCTGTGCCTGGAATATGGCGGCGGCGGCCATGAAAAGGCCGGGACCTGCCAGGTGGCGAACGAGGATGCCGAGACGAAGCTGGCTGAGATCGTGAAGAAAATTACCGCAGACGGATAAGTGTTCTTCAACAAGAACACGTCCGGCCTGACTCCTCTTGCGGTTTTCCGCGATCTCAAGGATCGCGGCGAACTGAAGCCCGATCCTGCCCAGTCCTTGGTTGCCGAGAAGCTGGAAAGCCTGTTTCACGCCTTGAAGGATTATCACCCCAGCCAGGGCGAGACCGGCTGGCGCGAGCGTTTCGGCCTGACAAGGCGCAAGGAGACCGAAGCGCCCCCCATGGGCTTGTACATTTACGGCGAAGTCGGGCGCGGCAAATCGATGCTGATGGATCTGTTTTTCCAAACGGTCACCATCGCGGGCAAGCGCAGGGTTCACTTTCATGAATTCATGCGCGACATCCACCAGGAAATTCACAAATGGCGACAGATGCCGGGGCGCGAGAAGTTGGATCCGCTTCCCAGGCTGGCCCGGCAGATAGCGGAAGACGTTTGGCTTTTGTGCCTGGACGAATTGCAGATTTTGGACATTGCCGACGCCATGATCGTGGGGCGTCTGTTCCAGTCGCTGCTGGATAATGGCGTGGTGATCGTCGCCACCTCGAACCGCCCGCCGCACGATCTGTATAAGGACGGGTTGCAGCGCGAGCGATTCTTGCCCTTCATCGATCTGATCAATCAGCGCTTCGACGTGGTGGAACTGGCCTCGGGCCAGGATTACCGGCTCAACCGCCTGAAGGGGCATCCCGTCTATCATGCGCCCTTGGGGGCCGAGGCCGAGGCGGCCCTGGAATACGCCTTCACCTTGCTTTCCGCAGGCGCGCCGGAAGAGGAAATCGCCATCCAGGTTCTGGGCCACGAGTTGAAAGTGCCGAGAGCCAGGGACAAGGTGGCGCGCTTCACCTTTGCGGATTTATGCGATTCACCCCTGGGAGCCGTCGATTACCTGGCCCTGGCCTCGCGCTTCGTGGCCCTGATCGTGTCGGAAGTGCCCTTGCTTAGCCCGGACCGGCGCGATGCCGCCAAACGTTTCGTCACGCTGATCGACGCGCTTTACGATCACCGCTGCATTCTGGTCTGTTCGGCCGCAGCGCCGCCCGAAGACCTGTATCCCAAGGGCGACGGCGCTTTCGAATTCCAGCGCACGGTCTCGCGCCTAACCGAAATGCAAAGTCGCGATTATCTGGCCAGCAGCCATTTGGCCTGAAAAAGCCGCTACTGCTGGATGAACACGTCCTTGGCTTTGGCGTGGCCGAAATAGCGCCGCCAGAACTGTTCCAGGTTCTTGCGCGTTTCCAGGGGCAGGGGCTTGCGCATTTTCGTGGCGTTGTCGTAGTCGAAATCGCTAAAGCCGAAGCCGTAGATCTGGACGTGGGCGTCCTCGAAATTGCCAAAACCGCTGCTGCTGCGAATTTTCAGCAGCGCCTCATCGACCTCGAAATTGCCCATCGGCTTTTCGGGCGGCAGCATCAGAATGTCCTTTTCCAGCAAATCGCTGACCAGAATCAGGCTGCGAACGCTTTTTTTAGGCAGGTTCATGCTGGCGGCGCCGATGGTGCCGATGATCACGGATTTCTTGATGGCGTTGTTCTTGGACCAGCCGTACTTCGCCATTTTCCAACCGTTGTTCATGGCGTCATTCAGCATCGGCGCGAATGATTCGTTGTCGTGCTCCAGCCGTGACGAATTAAGCGGCCGGTCGAAGACGCCTTGTTTTCTGCCCGGCTTGCATTCTTCGAACAAGCGGTCGCGCTTCAAGGAATCATCGACGATCGTTTCGATGACCACCTTCTGCCCCGGTTCGACGTTCGCAACCAGCCAGGTCGCCGCTTGCTCAAGCGACCTTTGAAACACGCCTTCCGGGCGACTGGTCAAGTCGATCAGCACCAGCACGATCTCGTCGCCAGACTTGTAGGCAGAGCAATACTCGCCTTTGGCCATGGCCGGTCTTGCCAGCGCCAGTGCCGCCCAGACAAGAGTCAGAAGTTTTGCAAGGCGAAGCATGATCACATCCTTTCATAGCGGTCGCGCAGCCGGTCGACTTCCAGGCTGATTCTGGCGTCGCCGAAATATGCGGGCAGGCCCATCTTGCGCGCGCGCTGATTGGCGTTTTGATAGGCGGCCAGCTTGCGGCCAAGGACGAACAGGACGCGGTTGACGATGCGGTCCCGGCGCCTCGTCAGGTTGTCGATGTCGTTTTGGGCGATCTTCACCTCGGCCTCGTAGCGGCTGGTTTCGTTGGCGAGATTGCGCAGCAGCACATCATTCGTCTCTAGGAAGCGGCGGCGCTTGTCCTGGAAATCGCGCTCATGCTTCTCGAAAAGCGAAGCCGCCTTGTTGCGTTCGATGTCCAGGCGGTGATAGTCGGGATCGGGGTCGTGGCGCAGCCAGGAAAGCAGCAGGCCGGTCACGAAGATGGAAATGTTGATGATCAGGAAGAAGATTCCGCTTTCCACCGTGACGTCGCTGACGCCGTTGGTGGCCGACAGATAGGAAAGCCGCAAGTCGTAAACCAGCCAGATGATGCCGCCGGAAAGCAGCAGCAAGAGAACCGTCTTGCCCCAGAACAGCCAGCGCCCCAGCCGACCGACGTCTTTAAGTAATTCGTCTTGCTGGCGCAGGAGCTTGGCGACCATATGGGCGAAGAAGATGAGCAGGACGCCCAGGGTTACGGCCAGGAAAAAGGCGACGAAAAGCGATTCCTTGAAGACCTGCTGCATGGCGGGCAGGTTGATGGGAATTTCCGAAAGCGCCAGACCCGCGAACAGAAAGAAATAGATCCAGAAGCGCACATAGACTTGAAGCGGGCGGCGCAACTCTTCGCGCTTGCCTTTCAGTTGATCGTCGAGGTCCAAAAAAGTACTGCGCTTTTGTTCGTAGACGGCAGAGAGATCGCCCTCGCTTTCGCGCATTCTCGTCAGCTTGGCCTCGCGTTCCTTCAACAGGTTCTCGCGGCGCGAGGGAAAGCTCTCGACATATTGCCGCTTGCTGTCCCTTTCATCTTCCAGCCTGGCTCGCTGGTCCTGAATTTCCTGCATGAAGTCGCCCAGGTCGGTTTCGGCCCATTTGACCAATTCGACCTCGTAGGGAGACAGGTTGTCGGTCCCCGGCAGGGGGAAATCCTTCTTTCCGTCCTCCTCGCCGCGTTCCCGGTCGCGGGTCAGGTCACGGTCGGTGAATGTGTCGTAATAGGTCAGTCGGCTGCCTTGTGCGCTCATGGGTCCCCCGCAGGCACTCTCTAAAGTCGTTACATGCGACTATAATGCCCCAAAAAAAACAGTGTCAACGACAAAGCGTCGTGATAGATGTTGTGTATTGGATACAAAACAAGCAATACGAGATATCGGTGCTGCCACCTGAAATTGACCCTCCGGCTGGTTCCGAACAGCGATGGCAAAGGCTTGAAGCCGAGATCGAGGCACGTTTGGTCCGGTTGACCCAGGCCGCCTCGCAGCGGCGGCTCTTTCAATCCAAGACATGGATGGCGTGGATTGAAAACCAGATCCGTTCGGCAACCGCCTACGGCGCCCTGGCTCGGCAGAAGGGTTCGCACATCCAGTCGCCTGCCGAACTGGAAGCCGAGATGTTGATCTGGCTGGCGGCGGTTGATCGGCAGTTGGACGAAAATCGCAGGCGCTGGGAGTATCTTTCGTATGGGATCGAGGTGGGGCTGGCCGCTTTCCTGGCCGCCTTGTTGGCTTTCGGTCAAGCCGGGACGTTGCTTGCCTTCGTGAAGAGGGCTTTGGGCGACACGGCTTTCGCCGAGGCCATGGCCGGAATGGCGCTGGGTTTCATGGCCTATGTTCTGATCAATGCAGCCATCGGACTGGTCGAGAGAAATCACGGGCGGCATCGTCCCGCCGTTCTACTTCTGGCCGAATCGCTACGGGTCGTACTGCTGTCGCCGGTGGCGTTGGGCATCATCGGCGGCCTGGCCCTGCAATCGGCGGCAATGGCCGATTGCAACAGTGGCAGGGCGCTGTGTTTTCCTGTCTCGCCCTGGCTGCTGGGAGGGGTGGCTGGATATCTGCTGGCGGTGCTGCATTACAACCGCTTGTTCACAGCGTCGAACGAAGACCGAAAGAAGTTGATGAACACAGCCCTGGCAGGTTGGATTGGACGTCTGTTCCAACGCCAGAAAGCGTCCGAGGGCGAGGGCGGGAGCTGAGACGAGGTCGGTTAGGCCAGCTTTTGGGAGAGGTCCTCAAGCCACGTGATTCTGGCTTCGGCCTGCTTGATTTCCATGTCCAGCCAGGAAATCAGATGTTCCGATGTGCCGCTTTCCGATTCCTGGCGCTTCAGGTCGATCAGGCGGGCGCGTTCCGTTTCCACGGCATCGGTCAGGATGGCGGCTTGCTCGGCTTGCTCGTCGGCAGGCAACAGATGCAAGAAGCGCAGCTTGAGGGCGACGACCAGTTTGGTCAGATCGCTGCCTGACCGCAAACGAGCGGTCAGCAATGAGATCAGTTCCTTGCGGCCCGCCTCGGTAATGGCCAGCAGGGCATCGTCTTCCATCCCCTTGCCGTCGATGGCTTCGACCAGCCCCTCATAGCGCAGCAATTCAAGATTGCTGGACATCATCTCCAGCGAAGGGCCGACCAGACGCGTCACGAACTGACGGGTGCGGCCAGCCAGGTCGCTATAGCGGCGCGACTGCTCGGCCGCCAAGCCCAGGGCGCAGAGCCGCACACTTTCCTTCGGCGTCAGGGTAAAGTCAGGAAACATGCCCGCTATCTAACCAGTGCGATTTATTCGCATCCAATATAGGCAGATTTCGCCCTTTCGTCCAGGGCCGACGCTAAATAAGGCGATTAACGCCTATTCGGCGGCGACGGCTTCCTTGCTCAAGCCCAAACGCTGCCAAACGTCGGCGAAGGCATCGACCAGCTTGTCCATCATCTTGTCGTCATGCAGCGGCGTCGGCGTGATGCGCAAACGCTCGGTTCCCTTGGGAACGGTCGGATAGTTGATGGGCTGCACATAGATGTTGTGGCGGAACAAAAGCTCGTCGCTGGCCTGTTTGCACAAGGCGGCGTTGCCCACCATCACCGGCACGATATGGCTGACCGAGGGCAGGACCGGCAACCCTAGTTTCTTGAGGCGCTTCTTCAAAGTGGCGGCGCGTTCCTGATGGCGTTCGCGCATTTCGTTGTGTTGGCGCAGATAACGGATGCTGGCCAAGGCCGCTGCGGCCACGCCGGGCGGCGGCGAGGTCGAGAAGATGAAACCCTGGCCGAAGCTGCGCACGAAATCGACCATGGCGGCGGAACCCGCGATATAACCGCCGACCACGCCGATGGCCTTGGCCATCGTGCCCTGGATGATGGTGATGCGGTCCAGGACGCCGTCGCGCTCGGCGACGCCCGATCCTTGCAGGCCATACATGCCGCAGGCATGCACTTCGTCGCAATAGGTCATGGCACCGTGCTTTTCGGCGACGTCGCAGACGTCGGCCATGGGGGCGATGTCGCCATCCATCGAATAGACGGACTCGAAGGCCACCATCTTGGGCTGATCCTTGGGATATTCGGACAGCATCCGGTCGAGGTCCTTGACGTCGTTGTGCTTCCAGACATGCTTGTCGGAACGGCCGTGGCGGATGCCCTCGATCATCGAATTATGGTTGAGTTCGTCGGAAAAGATGACCATGCCCGGAATATGCGCGCCCAGGGTGGACAGCGTGGTCTGGTTGGCGACGTAACCCGAGGTGAACAGCAGCGCCGCTTCCTTCTGGTTCCAGTCGGCCAATTCCTTCTCCAGCAGCACATGGTAATGGTTGGTGCCCGCGATGTTGCGCGTGCCGCCTGCCCCCGCGCCGCAAATTTTGACCGCCTCGACCATGGCGTCGATCACCACGGGGCTAAGCCCCATGCCAAGATAATCGTTTGAACACCAGACGGCGACATCCGCCACCTGCCCATCGATCCGATAGTTCTTGGCATAGGGGAAGGACCCCGCCTGTCGTTCAAGATCAATGAAAACGCGGTAACGGCCCTCGGTCTTCAACTCGGCCAGACGGTCTTGGAAAAATTTCTCGTACTTCATGCGCATCCGCTCCGGAAGTCGGCGAATCGTTCCGCCAACGGGAAGGTCGCATCTTAATAGCCACAAAGGAGGGGAGCAACCCTTTGCTTGACAATGCGGCTTGGCGCTTACCCACAGGCGCTTGGACTTTCCATCGTCGGTGAAAGCGGCTATGCTGGTTTTCGGTTATCGCGTTGGAATTAAGGGGAAACTGGAAAAGGGTGCATGGAGGCGATTGAAGACGCATCCGCGCCGGCGGGTTTCGCCGCGCTGGCTGGAGGGCTGGGAGAGGCCGTATCCCTGATCGCGTTTCGCCGCGAGCGCAAGCCAGCGGGCGAGGTGGCTTATTCATGGTTTTCCCCTGCGGCGCAAAGATTGTTCGCTGGCGCCTTCGACAATCAGGCCCTGCCCGGCGTTCCTGCTGCCGTTCATTGGGCCGACCGCGATCAACTGGCCCAGGCCATTAGCCATTCCGCCGAGACGCTGGAAGTCAGTCGGGAATCCTTCAGGGCGATCACCCCATCCGGTGAGGTGATTTGGCTGGAAGGGGCCGCCAAGCCACAGCGGCAAGCAGACGGCACGGTCGTCTGGATGGGCGTGTGGACGGACGTCTCGCCTGGAAAACGCGCCGAGCTGCGGCTTGATCTCATTCTTGGCCATGCATCCGACGGCATCATTCTGATCGACGAGACAGGGCGGATCCAACTTGTCAACGCGGCCGCCTGCGACTTGTTTGGCTATGGGCAAGCGGAGCTTCTGGGCCAGCCGGTCGGCCACCTGATGAACGACCGGGATGCGCAGGAACACAACAACAGCATTCAGCGCTATCTGACCAGCGGACAAGCCAGCAAGGTGGGCAAGGGGCCGGCCGAGCTGACGGCGAAGCGCAAGGATGGCAGCCTGTTTCCGCTCGACCTGTCGATCAGCGAGGTGCGCTCGGAGGGCAAACTCTATTTCATCGGCATCGGACGCGATGTTTCGTCGCGCAAGGCCACCGACGAACGGCTGGAATTTCTGGCCTATCACGACCCGCTGACCGGGCTGGCCAATCTTGCCCGCTTCCGGTCGGACCTGGACGATCTTTTGGCCCAGCACAAGGCAAGCGGATCGCCGATCAATCTTTTGTCTCTGGGCATCGACGGTTTTTCCTTCATCAACACCACCCTTGGCCATCAGGTCGGCGATGCCGTGTTGAAGGCCATCGCGCACCGGCTTGTCGCCTTGGCAGGACCTCAGGCGCTGGTCGCCCGTGTCGGCGGCGACCGTTTCTTCGCCGTTCTGCCCGATGTGGCGCCCGGCAGGCAGATCTCCGAGCGGGTGGAGCGCATTGCGCGCGGCATGAAGGACCCTTTGAATGCCGAGGGCCAAGAGTTCGAATTGTCGGCAGCGGTCGGCGTTTCCGTTTGGCCCAAGGATGGCGAAGATGCCGCCAGCCTGATTCGCTATGCCGAGGCGGCACACGACCAAGCCAAGTCGATCGGCCCCGGCAGCGTGCAGATATTCACGCAGGAATTGGGCGAGAAGGGGGCCAAGTCGCTGCGTCTGCAAAGCCGCATCCGCAGGGCCATCGAGAACCAGGAATTCACCGCCTATTATCAGCCGCAAGTGGACCTGAAAAGCGGGGCCATCGTGGGCATGGAGGCGCTGGTGCGCTGGTTCACGCCCGAAGGCCCCATTTCACCCGTCGATTTCATTCCGGTGGCCGAGGAATTCGGCCTGATCGATCCGATCAGCGAAGTGATGGTCATGGCGGTTTGCCGCCAGCTTCGCGAATGGCGGGGCAAGGGGATCGCCTGCGTGCCGGTGGCGGTCAATATTTCCTGGCGCCAGTTCAGGAATCCCAGGCGGCTGCTGGCTTCGCTGGATGAAGCCCTGACCGCCACCGGCGTCGATCCGGCGCTGATCGAAATAGAGCTGACCGAAAGTTCGGCCATGCAGGACATCGCCCAGGCCATCGCCACCATCCATATGCTGAACGAGCGCGGCCTGAACTGCGCCATCGACGATTTCGGCACCGGCTATTCCAGCTTAGGCGCGCTCAAGCGTTTTCCCATTCACAAGCTGAAGGTGGATCGCTCGTTCGTGATCGATCTTGACACCGATCCCAACGACGCCGCCATTGTTAGCGCCATCATCGCCATGGCGCATGCGCTGAAATTGAAGGTGGTGGCGGAAGGCGTCGAGACCGAAAGCCACCTCAAATATCTGCGCGAATTGGGGTGCGACACCCTGCAAGGTTATCTGTTCAGCCCGCCCGTGGCGCCGGAACGGGTCGAGGGTTTCCTGCGCGAAGGCAAGAAGCTGGAAAGTTAAGCCATCACATCTTCGCCATGGATGCGAAGGATCAGTCTTCGACCAACCCCTGCATGGCCAGCGTCGCATAGGTTTCGGCGATTTCCTCCAAGCTGGCGCCCTTGCCTGGACGGTACCAACGGCTCATCCAGTTCAGCATTCCCAGCAGCCCGAAGGCCACCATCTTGGGGCTAAGGCCAGGCTTGAAACTGCCGCTTTCCTGGCCCTGGCGCACCAGTTCCGACCACAGGTCGGTGTAGTTTTTCCACATGCCGCGCAATTCTTCGAGTTTCTCGTCTTCGCTGAGATTCGACAATTCGCGCATGGTCAGCGTCAGTTCCAGATAGCCGGGGGCCAGCGATTGGACATGGCTGAGAATGGCGGTTTTCAGCTTTTCTGGAAATCCCATCGGGGCGTCCAGAATTTGCTGGATCGACAACAAAAGCGCAGTGCTTTGCGGAAGCACGATCTCGGCCAGGATCTCGTTGCGGCCCTTGAAATAATAATAGATGGCCTCGCGCTTAACGCCGACGGCTTGCGCGATATCCTCGATCGAAGTCTGGCCGACACCCTTGGCCTCGAAAATCTCGGCGGCGCAGCGCAGGATTTCATCCCGGCGCGACGGTGAGGTTTCGTTTTTTCTGTACGGCAATCGGGATCCCATGATACCCCCAACCTCGTTCTGGTGCGTTTTGTTTTAGGAAAACCTAATGTTTAATTACGCATACCATAGCAGATTTAAGAAAAAGCCACTATATTCAGAGTCATGCTGAATCGACACGGCATCCACCTGCCCCGCAGCCGCAAGAAACGCCTGATTCTGGGCTGGGCCTTGGTGCTGGGCGGCATATTGGGCTTCCTGCCGGTCGTGGGCTTCTGGATGTTGCCCGTCGGCGTTGCCGTGCTGTCGGTCGATTTGCCGCGCATCCGCCGCTTCAGGCGCAGATGCGTGGTTTTGTGGGGCAGGCGCAATGGAAAGGAAAAGCGCACATGAGCATTGGCATTGAAGGGGCCGAGCGCTGGTTCGAAGACTACCGCCAGGGTGCCGTGCATCGTTTCGGATCGATCATGGTCGAGGAACGAGAGCTGTTGGATTTCGCCAAGCGCTTCGATCCGCAGAGCATTCATACCGATCCCGACAAGGCGGCCGCAGGACTGTTCAAGGGGCTGATCGCCAGCGGTTGGCACACCGGCGGGTTGATGATGAATCTGTACGCCCGCTATTATCTTTCGGAATGTTCCAGCATCGCTTCGCCCGGCATCGATGAATTGCGCTGGCCAGCACCCGTGCGGCCGGGCGATCAGTTAAGCGTGCGGGTGACCATCGAGGAAGCCAGGCCTTCGGCCTCGAAACCCGACCGCGGGCTGGTCCGGACCCTGATCGAAGTGCTTAATCAGAAGGACGAGATCGTCATGAGCATGCGGGCCATGAACATGATATTGCGAAAGCCAAATCCATGAAACGCATCTTCAGCCAAATTACCTTTGATTCCCAAGGCCTGATCCCAGCCATCGCCCAGGATCACCAGACCGGTCAGGTGCTGATGATGGCCTGGATGAATCGCGAGGCGTTGGAAGAGACCCTCAGCACCGGCCATGTCTGTTATTGGTCGCGCTCAAGATCCAAGCTGTGGCGCAAGGGCGAAAGTTCCGGCCAGCAGCAGCGCTTGGTCGAACTGCGCATCGATTGCGACGGCGACACCATTTTGATGAAGGTCGAGCAGAAGGGGGTGGCCTGCCATACCGGGCGCAGAAGCTGCTTTTATCGCCTAGCCAAGGATGGCGCTTGGGCCGAAACCGATCCGGTGCTGATCGATCCCAAGGATTTGTACGGCCAATAGAGGTGACAGCCGGTTCTGGCCGTGTTAGCCAGAGACATCCCCGACGCCCGCTTGGTGGAATGGTAGACACAACAGACTTAAAATCTGTCGGAGGGCAACCTCCGTGCCGGTTCAAGTCCGGCAGCGGGCACCAAATATCAAGGACTTAGCAGAATTTACGAATTAGATTTCCTTATGCGTCATCTGAAAATTAAGAATTTGTCCCCCATCTGTCCCCCATTTTTATGCGACGCCCTGGACACTTATGTTGCGCGGGAATACGCTTCTCGTTGCCTACCGGTGCGGCTTTTTCACCTGGGGCATCGCGATGTCTCCCACAAGGGAGTTTTCCGATGGTCCAGTATGACAAGCAGCTCGTAACGAAGAAGGAGCTAAGGACAGTCTGTGGCATCCCATATTCGCCTCAGCACATTGCGCGTCTTGAAGCGGCAGGCCAATTCCCCAAGCGGGTACAGCTTGGCCCTTGCAGGGTCGCGTGGCTGTTGATTGAGGTGGAGGCATGGGTAAGCGAGCGAATCGCAATTCGTGATGCGTCCGTGACACACTGATGCTTCCTTCCAAGGGGCGGGAAATGGCCGGGGTGCACACTCGGCCATTTCTTTATAATATTGTCTGTTGCCAAAACCGGACCGAAGACCACGAAAGGATTTTGCATGTCGCAAAGTAGCAACGGGCATAGCGAACACATTCTTTTCGAGATGATGAAGCGGATTGAACCAAGACTGCAAGAACTCTTGGCTCAGAACGGAGTTGAAAGTCCGAATCAACTTTCAAAAGATCGGGCAAGAGATATTTTTTTACAAGCCACAATTGAGGTGGCGTCCAAATTCCATGGCGCGAACATTGAATGCCTTCGACATGGCTTAATGTCGTTTCATCATGATGAGTTCCTTCCTTCATTTAAGCGAGCAAGGGTCATGGTAGAAAAGGAAACAAGCGCCTTTGGTTTATCAGCGGGAATTGATGCTGCAATCGTACTCAGTGGATTTGGCTTGCCCGTAGTTCCTCTTGATAAGAGAACGACTATGCCACTTGGGAACGCGTCTAACGACATAGATGAAGTCAGAAAAATCTTTTTAAAATACAAGACTGCTTACGTCGGCTACTCGACATGCAAAGCACCATTCTATTTTCTTGCTACTGACTGCATCAAAACGCTGCAAGAACGAATCAAAACTCATCCCGCCTTGAAACAAGTTCACGAATTATTCCAAAGGAGCGGGGCTCGATTTCCAGCGTTCAACGGCGAAAATTTCAGGCACGGGGGAATGTTGTTCGCACGAGAGCAGGCGGACAAAATTTCTTCAGTCCTCCTCGAAGACCACAGCCCACACAATGGCTCAATAGCGCTTTACGCTGGATGGGAAGAAAACGGACGTCCTGAAGGGTCTTCAAAAAGCGGATACATTCCTGTGCCAAGTCGCTTCCTTTTAAGCGCAATAACTGATCCTGAATTTGCAACATGGGTTTGGCGTCCAGTTGGCGCAAGGGCCTGCATTCATTGAAAGCGAGATGGCAGGGGTGCACACTCGGCCATCCCTTTTTATAACGCGGCATTCCTTGGGGGAGAAATGAAGCGGTATTACATTCTAGGTTCCATTCTGTATGCCTTCTGCTTTTCGGCTGTAATTTCAAGCATTCTCTACGATGAAACGAAAAGGCAGCTTGCGGCACTTGAAATCAAAGGGCAGGCGATAGCATCTCGTGTGGAGCCGTTTGATAAATGGCTGCGCAATAACCGCGATGTGTATTACCAAGGATCATGCCAAGCCCCGTCCCGACCAAGCAATATGTGCACGACTGAAAATGATGCGCGGGCGCGAGCGGTTGTAAAATGCGGGTTCGAGTGGCAGGGCTGTTCAGGCGTAAAGGCGTTGCTGAACGGCAAGGGCGACTCACCAATTATGGGGTACATCGCAAACGTGGGCTGCAATTCCATCACGGCAGACATGAAAGGTGAGAGCTATTCCGAAGCAAACTTAGCACTCGATACGATTGAGGCCATAGCTGAAAGCTACTGTACGCATGATGACAGCTTCTTCAGCAAGCTCGCATGCTTTATAACGTCCGTCTCAAAAATTGAAAAGAAACTAACTCTGATCGCTTGCATCAAACGCGAGACAAACGAATGCTACAATGCCTACGTGAGTTGGAAATCGGCAGCCGAAAAATACAACATATGTGTCGATTGCGTTGCGAGATTAAAGTCTGCGAGAGCCGAAATGCTGGATGTGGACAACCAAGTTGCAAAGCTGAAGCGAGGATTCGTCTATCAACAGATCGGGGGGCTGGAACGAAAGTTTGGACCATATTTCAGGCCAAAGAAACGATAAGCAGAACGCCGAAGTTTTTTTAATCTGGTAGGTGGGAGACATCTTCCTAAAAAAGACGAATCGGCTTTTGATCCCCTATCTTCCGCCATCCTTCCCGAAAATCCGCCATCAATTCCGGCAGGGTTTTGAAAAAGAAGAACGGGCGGAAATGTGCGCCGAAGTCGGCGCGTTGCGAGAGGTTGCGCAGGGTCAGTTCAAGCGCCTTGTCGTCCTCAAACACTGCTAGAATACGCGGGCTGTGCGGATAATCAAACTGCCGCTCTATGGCCTGTTCGCCGATGGCATAGCGGTATTCGGCCAGCTTGTCGCTCATGCGCTTGGTGCGGTGTTGGTTGTACATTTCCAGCACGAACAGGCGTGGCGTTCCGTTGCCGTCGGTCAATTGCATAACGCTATCGGGAATGATGCCCGTTCCGTTCACAAGGTCAATCTTGGTCAAGGCACGGCGGCGCGGCTTGGTCTTGCTGCGGTTGGCCCCGGCAACGTCGAAATAGGAAACCATGAAATCGACGTTGTGCTTGTGTTCGGCGGCCCACAGACGCACGGCAATTTCGCAATCAATCGTGTGCAAGCGGTGCATGAAGCCGTGGCGGACCAGCACTACGCCACGCGGAAAGGGCACGTCCGAAACTTCCATGCCCAAAGCACCGGCCAAAACTTTGGCCCCTTGCTCGGTCAGGTAATGCGCGGTGGGGATGCGCCCAACGCCCGGCATGGCCCCGTGATCGATCCGCCCCAGCCAAGGGCGCTTGCCGCTCGCCAGATCGCGCAGCACGGTATAAAGATGCGTGGAATGGGCCGCCACTTTCAGGCGCAGCATTTGTTCCGCCGTGAGGTAGCGATACAGCCTCAAGGCATCAAGAATGCGGAACTCGGTTTCGGTTAGCGTGGTGATGCTCATACAAAATCGATCTTATGGGGTTTCGGCGGGCCTGAGCGGTGCGATTGGGCATTGGGTGGCGTCTCGGTGCCAGAGTGGCTTGAAGGGGCCGTAGCGCCCTCGGCTGTCGGTTCAACGCTGGGCCGGTAATAGGCGGCAAGCTGTTCGGACTTCACGGCCTTCCAGGCTTCGGCGTCGATATGATCGCGCACACGGGGCACGGTCAGTTTGAAGGCCGGGGTGTTGCCCGATACCTTGACGTAATACTGCCCAACGGAAAGTGCCTGCAAGGCGTCCAGACCAACGCTCATGCGTTCGTCCATCGGCTTTAGGGTTCGCACGTCATTCATGCCGCAAAACTTGACGGCGGTATTGCCCACCACAGCGGCAGCCAAGTCGCGGTCCATGTCTTGCGCGAAAGTTTGTTGGGCAAGGGTGAGGTGCAATCCGTATTTGCGGCTTTCGGTCAAAATGGTTTGAACGCTGGGGGATAAAAAATTCTGGCACTCGTCCACAAACACATGCACGGGAACGCGCTGGGATTCCGGGACACTTTCGCGCCTGATCGCCAAGCCTTGCAGCATGGCAAGAACGAAGCTGCCAAAGGTAGGGCTGGTTTCCGCCCCGATGCCGCCCTTGGGCAAAGCGAAGATCACGATCTTGCCCGCATTGACCGCCTCTTCCAGATTGACGGTTGAGCGCCCCACCAACAGGCGATACAGCACCGGGGAATTCAGCAGGCTTTGAATGCGGGTATAGAGGGCGGATTTCGTGCTATCGAATTGCTTTTCATAGAAACGTTCATGGAAAAAATCGCGGTGCGCTGGCACGCTCGAACGGCAACCGATTTCCCATAGTTCCCTGTTGCGCTTGTCGTCCATGAAACTTTGCAAATCGCGGATGCTGGCCCCTTCGCATTTCAGCAGGGTTGAGATGCAGGGAATGAGCAATGCGCCCATATTGCCAGACAAGCCGCTGTGCCCGGCCCTGCGCATCAGTTCATCGAAGACGCTGGCAATCTGTTCGGCCATGACATGCACGGCGCTTTCGGATTGGTCGGCCAATTCAAACGGGTTGATGGTGGGCGTTTTGTCACGGGCCAAGCTGGGGTGCAAATAGACCAGCCGCCCGGAATTGGCAACGCCAGGGAATCTGGCAACTTGTTCGGCCAAATCGCCGTGCGGATCGATCAGCACCAAACTTACCGGAGCTTGGCTTTTCAAATAGGCGCTAAACAGCACCTTCAACAATTCGCTCTTGCCGCTTCCCGATTGGCCCGTGATGTAGCTATGCCTCTTGCGTGCGTCTTCGGGAATCAGCACGGGGAGGCGGCGATAAAAAAAACCGTAGAGGGATGAAGCCGCCTTCTCAAGATACGCCATATAGCCCGGCCAATCAGGCGAATGGCTGTCAGGATCATAAATTCGGGATAGCTGTTCCTCAAGCGGCGAGGGGGAGAGGTGTTCGGCATAGAAGTTGGGGTTATTGCGATTTTGCTGGTCAAATTCCTGGCGGCGCTTGGTGTTGTCGATGCGTTGCAGGCGTTCGCGGATTGAGATAACGCGCTTTAGCGCGGTTAGATATTCGCCGTAGTTCAGGAAGTTCAGATCGTCGAGCCGGGCCTTTTGCCCTTCCGTGAACTTGATCGGCACCCGGCTGGCAAGGCGCACCTTGGTCAGGCGTTGCGAGACGATGGCCCGGCAGGCATCGGGGCTATCGGCCAATTCTGTTTCGCCGACGGCGTGAAGGCCTTCAAGATTTCCGTCCGCCGGATGCGCCAAGCCCAGAACATTCAGGGCCTTGCGTTCGTAATCTTCCGCGCCCATTGCAGCCCCCAAGGCATACAGTCTTGCACATGTATACCTTACAATCTATATTCTACATGTCAAACAATGAACTGAGCGTGAATTCTAATTACAAAACGCTCCATTCCATTCCGCTTTGAACTTTAAGCTTCCTCATTCGCTTATCGCTCATTCGTCAGCTTAAACCTCAAACCGTCATGGCCTGTCGCGTTGCCGCCCACACCCCGGCACCCGCCCCTTCGTGCTTCGCACGGCCAATGGGAAAAGCCCTCATTGAGGGCTTTTAGGGGAATGCCAGGATAGGGGAGGGAAGCGGGCGGCTGTCAGTTGGCGAACAAAGATTGCCACCAAGGCGAGGCGGCTTTCTTCTCGCGGCGCGGTTTTGGCTTTCTGGGTTCGGGCTGCGGCGCGACTGACGAAACGACGATGGCCGGTTCCTTGGGCGCACCGGCCAGGGCACGGGCGGTTGGGGTGTCTTGCGCTGCCAACAGATTGGCCTGGGATTCCCGAAGGGCCACCCGCCAATTCTCGCGTTCGTGCTCACGGTCCTTGCGCTCATGGTCCAGGGTGGCTTGCAGGCTGGATATGATTTCACCCTTGGCAGTCAGCTTGGCCCGCAACTCGGCGGCTTCATGGAAGCTTCCATGAACTTCATCCAGGCTTTCATGCTTGCGGGGTGAAGCGTTCGCCAAAGGCTTCAGCTTGCCGAAGACGCTTTCCAGGACGGCAACCGATACCAGCTTAATCCGTCCATCCATCTTGATGGCTTTGGCCGGTATCTGCCCGGATGCCAGCTTGTTTTGCAAAGTGCGCCGGGTAACGCCTGCCAACAAGGCGGCCATCTCAAGATTAATGAAGGGTGGAAGCTTACCGGCTGGGCCGTGAAGGGGTGCATTCATGGAAGGGGGGGTGAAGTTTCACGGAAATTATGCCCCCGCTTCGTGAAACTGGCAAATCGCGCCATATTCCCATTCGGCCAAAAGCTGTGTAGCCTTAGGGGGCGGAAGGCACAGGGGAGGGAAGCCGCCAATGTTTGATATGTTCAATCCAGTTTTGCGCGAGGCCAAAAAGCGGGCCAAAGAGGAATACAGGCAACGGCTGATTCAGGGCAAAGCCGATGCCATGATGCGCCATGCCAGAGAATCGGCGGACGAAGAACTTGCCAGCAAGGAACAATTCCGCCGGAGCTTTCCAAAGAATTTTAAGATGTTCCTGGCGATGGCTGCGGGCCTGCTTATCGCCATAGCGCTTTCGAAGTGACATGCTGAACCGCCTGCGCCGTTTTCTAACCCGTAGCCAGGAAGGCCCGCCTGCCGATGAGGCGGGCGATGTTTCCGCCTCCCGTGAACTTGCACGGCTTGAACAGCGTCTTAGGGAAGAGAAGGTGAAAACCGAACAGCTTGCCAAGATCAGCTATGCGAAATGGAAACTGCGCAAGGAGCAGGAAAAGGAATATGCCCTCAAGTTCGGCGTGACTCTGCCATTGACCACAATGCAGCAAGAGCAGGACGATTTTTTCAGGTCGCTGGAATCGCGCATGGAGCGCCAACGCATCGACTTCATCGAACAGAACAAGGCGCTTGAATTCCAGCAAGGCGAGGAGCAGAAGCAAGAGCTTGAACGCCAATCCGCCGAATGCGTGTTGAAGGCGCTGGAAGATGATTTGACGTGAAAGCGGGGATTGCCCCGCCGATGGTTTACGTATATATTACGTAAACCATGAAGAAACTGACGATTTCCGTTTCCGATGAATTTTACGCAGGCCTGCAACGTTCGGTCGGGCGGCGGCGCATTGGCAATTTTCTGGAAAATCTCGCCCGCCCGCATGTGATGCCCCAAGACTTGGCGGCGGCCTATCGTGACATGGCAAACGACAAGGCCCGCGAAGACGAAGCGATGGAATGGGCCGAGGCGACAACGCACGACGCGGCGCATGAAGCGCGGTAACGTTTGGTGGGTGTCGTTTGATCCCTCGCTGGGCGGCGAAATCCAGAAGACCCGCCCCGCCGTCATCATCAGCAACGATTCGTCCAATGCGGCCCTTAACCGAGTCCAGGTGGTGCCGATCACCAGCAACACCACACGCCTTTACCCGTGCGAGGCTTACGTCACCTTGAAGGGCGAAAGCCGCAAGGCAATGGCCGATCAAATCGCCACGGTTGCCAAGATACGTTTGAAAGAAAAAATCGCAACGCTTTCGCCTGCCGACATGCAGGCCATTGAACAGGCGCTAAAGGTCCAGCTTGGTTTTTTGTGAGCTTGCCATGCGCTATTACGAAAATCTTGGCCTGGAAGATCGCAAGCGCATTGTGCTTGGTGCCGTCGCCTTCAGTTGCGCGATGGAAGGCATGGACGAATCGCGGGATGCCTGCCTAAAGGAATTGCGCGAACTTGAATGTTGGCAAGAAACGGCCCGGTTTAATGAATCGAAAATGAAATCGTAAAAACGCATTTCATGCTAATTTCATGTTTGCCTCTGTATGCTGGGCATGAACAAAAACAAATATGCAGCATACCAAACAGTCCCTTGCGGCCCATGCCCCCTATCCCGGCTTTCAGTTGCACATCGATATCATGGCCGTGCCGGACGAAAGCAAGCATTTGATCAGGCCGCAACGTTATCAGATAACGGCTATTGATATCGCAACCCAGATTCGTTTTCTTGGTCTCTGCCGTAGCCTGACTGCGACAAGTGCCGTGAGATTTCTAAGAAAGGCGCTTTCTTTTTTCGCCAAGCTTGGCATTTGCGTACAAAGCGTTCGCACCCCCAATCACGCCATGTTCCTGAAAACGGATTTAAGACGGGGAAAAAAGGTTTGCCACCTTCACCCCTTCACACGCTTTTGCCGCAAACGCGGGATCATCCATGTTTTGAACAGGCATGATCTGCGATGGCACAATTGCTTTGTCGAGCAAAGCCGACAAATCGACGAAGAGGAATTCTACCGCTTTTGGAATCCGGGCAGATTGAGCGACAAGGCATTGGCTGCCAAGTTGCAGATTTGGCAGTACAGATACAATTGCTTTAGGCTTCATCCCTGCTGCAATTACGAGCCGCCATTGAAGAGGTATTTGTCTTTGAATAAAGCGGACTGAAAATAAGATGGTGGGTTATTTGTTGTGCACCAAAAAGGCGTTACCACCCTCGCGGACGAAGAAAGTGCGATTGCCAGAAACGGCAAAATTATATAGCTGCGTCTCAGGCGATGCAGATTGCGCCTGAATGGTTTCGATCCGTGTTTCGCCACTGTCTGAAATAATAAAGTCGCCAACTTGAAGCGGGCCAAGCACAAGGCCGGGATTCGTCTGTTCCGCCAGCCCCACATCAAAGGCTTTCCAGCCTTCCTTCGTCATGAAGGGATGGCCGCCAGTTACGAAGTGGCGCGAGCCGTTGATGGAATAGAGGTGCTGGCTGCCAAGCATCGGGCGATGCAGAACCTCGACTTGGTTGATTTGTCCGTCAGCACCTTTCAGCCATTCGCCAACTGAGATTTCCTCAATCGTTTTTTCTGAACCGTCGTCCATCAGAACTTTTGTTCCGGCGATGAAGCAGCAACCAAGCCCCATGGTAAGGTGTGTAGGCACCTCACCCAGGGAAACGTTGTCCTGATAGACCCGGATGGACCCCATACAAGTCTGACTCAGATCAACCCTGATTTCATTGGAGGTGACTGAGACAGTTAGGCGTGTATCAGGCCAAGTGGTGTTGATTGCGTAGAAAGTAGATGCACTTGCATTTGAAATGCTGGTTGCTGTCGCCCAAAGCTGATTTGCCAGTTTTGTTCCGACCGATGCTGACAATGTAAGACCTACAATGACAGCCTTACTCGATCCATTTCTCACCTCGCTATTCTTCTGTGCCGTCACTTGCCTCTGCAAATCCTGTGTGCGCTTGATGGCCTGCTGCACCTGCAAGGGCTGCTGGGCAACGGAAGCCGGGCTTAATTGCAGCGAGGCGGACGTACGCTGCCCGTCGGCAGGCCGGATGGTTTCACTGCCGGTTGGCGGCAGGAATCCCATGCGCATCAAGCTGTTTTCGGCGCGAGAAAATTGCTCGGACATGCCAGCCCCACGATCCGATGCAGCGAACGACAGGGGGGCATTGCCGTTGGCAACACTTAGGGTGCTGGCACGCTGCTTTTCTTTGTCGGTCCACAAATCGGACATGCGCCATGCGGCAAGAACGGTTGTTTGCTGGTCGCTGGTATGGCGCACACTGAAGGACAATGATCCAAGTTCAGCTGCAGCCGTTCCCCCCACGACGCCTTGCGTATCGCCGTCGCCGCCAGCCCCCACCAGCCAGTGGATCGGATTCTTGAAATAGTCGCTTCCCATGAAGGCGATGCCAAGTCCACCGTTTCCGACGATTTTGTTTTGGGTGGTGTTATCAACATGGTGATAATGGGCTGTGTTGACCCCAGCCCCTACCGAGACAGGCAAATACTCGCCGAAAACCGACGGCGTTACGGCGCGGAGTGACAGGTCCAGCGCGTTGGTTCTGGGCGAACCTTCCGTGCCCTGCCTGACCAACGGGTTGTGCGTATAGGCCGCCGTGCCGGACAGTGCAGAGACATTGTTCAAAAGCGTTTGCAGACCGGTACGAAGACCGGGCGGCAAATCGCCACTGGGCGATTGCCTGCCATCGCTCCGTTTGAACCAATTCAGGTAGGTCGTATAACCCCAGACTTGCCGATTCCCTTCCGTGTAGAAGTTCTCCTCACGGGTGACGTACTCGCCCAAGGTGAAGGAAGACAGCGGATCGAGGTTGGGCAGCACGAACTGATATTGGCCGTAGAACTCGCTGGCTCGTTCGTTGGTCAGGATGCCCCCGCCGATGGCTTGGCTTTTCTCTTCGTCCAGGGTGGCCCCAAAGCTCATGCCGCCTCGGGATTTATACCGATTATCCCACTTGCCCCGGACTGAGATGTTGGCGTTATCGAAGCCAAGGCTTCTGTCTTGGGGTTCCTCGCTATCCTGGCTGTCGTTCAACCCCCGAAAGACCCCATCGGACCTTCCCAGGACGGGCAGTGCTTCACCCGCAATTCCCCAACGCCCGGTGGACAACACCAGGGCAAGCGCGGTACTTGCGATTAATGCGCTGCGAAGACCGGACGGCACTAACAAGACCCCCTTGATAAGCTTATCGTGTCAATAACATGAGGGGGGATGCCGGGCAACGACAAAACGTTGTTACAAACAACACGAATAGTCGTTAGCGTGTGCCTTGCATTCACGAGACAAGAAAAGGATGGATGGTCTCGGTGAAAAGCTTCGCGCTCGTGCGCGTGAATTGGGTTTGTCGGACACGGAAGTGGCCCGGCGGCTTGGTCTTAGCCAGTCACGGTACGCGAACTATGTTTCCGACAAAAGAGAACCTGACTTCGCAACTTTCGTTAAGATTTGCAGAGTGTTAGGCATGACCCCCGATATGTTGCTTGGCTTTGGGGCGTTGCCGGAAGCCGGTTCGGAAGACGAACGGATACGCCTGGAAATCCAGGCGGCGCTTCTCTCCTTGAATTCCCGGACCCTGCGCACAGTTGCCGAAGTTGTTTCGGCCATGTCTGCGTTTGGGGCGGACAGGTAGCTTCCCAGCCCCTTGTTTTGTTTTGCCTCGCCTCTAAGCACACACAGATTGTTCGTTAAACGATATTTCAGGCAGTTTGACTGATTATCCCCATAAATTTACCCTACCGTTCGTATTTGCGGGGGTAAATCTATTGACAATAAGTTGTGTGTGCTATGATGATCGCATGGAATTCGGCGTTGAAAAGCTTCGCAGCGTGGAGAACTCCGGTTTTCGTTCGTTTTGGCGGGAGCTAGTTTGGTTGCTATGGCTCACAAGGAGTAGGGAGGTGGACGTGCCAGATGGAATCCTTCAAGCAATTTTTAGCGTATTTAATGCAAAAAAACTACCGCAGAATAATCTCTATGTCCTCACAGAAGACAAGGCTGTATCTGCCCTAAAAATGATTATGTCAGCCACAAGTAAAGAATTAAATGTTACTGATCGCCGTATGACGCTTGTGATTGGAGACGAGGATCCTGTTATAAATAAAGTGCTTGATGGCATTAAAGGATGCAAATGTGACGATGAGGTCACGTTGGATGTTCTGGCATCAAGTGAAGATACACTTCAAAGCATAAAAGAAGTATTTAGTCACAACGGATCAAGTCGCCTAAAATTAGGAGAAACCTTGGTTGTCAATTATAGTGGTTACCCATTCTTAGTTGCTCCAAGAGGGTATTATTTCCAGAAAGGACCAAACTTTTCTTATGCTGAAGCCGCATTTATTAAAGATCGTATTACAGAGTTGCTTTTGCAAAGGGCTTCAGAAATTCGTGAGGATGCGGCATGAGTGATGATTATACTTTGTTTACACTTTTAGTAGCTTCTACTTATGGTTCTGCTGGGATTTGTCAGTATTTGAGGGTGTATTCCGAGAAAATAATTGACGAGAATGAAAGCTGGAATCATGATGTTGAAACAAGTTCTGAATATATTCAGTTAGCTAAGAAAGACAACGCGCATTTACAAACATTCAATGTGCTTCGGCAGCAGGCAAAATCGGTTAAACCAAGAAGAGGGGCGTGGCCTGTTTGGACGCTTGCAATAATTGCTTTGCTTCTTGTGGTCCATGTTTCATTGAGAAAAATTATCATGGGCGCTTCGTGCGTGGAGGCCTCTGATTCTCTTTGTATAATAACATCAGCCATAGTAGTTATTCTAAAGCAATACATACAGTTGACAGATAATTTGTTTATCGCGCTGCCTCTTATTGGTTCTGTACTTGCGTATTACTATGCATGGGATATGCAGGTGAAGACACAGAAATACAAAGATTTATGGTTTATGATAAAAAAAGAGCATAGAATAATAATAAATACGTATTTTCCGCCACCTTAGCGGGTCCAGATCAAAGCTCTCATGCTACGAGGACACTATTATTATTGTTTGAAAACTAATATTTTTTCTTCTAATAAGGTGCCTTAGCATTTGATTGCTACCTTTTTGCGCGCCCTACTTCCAGGCTTTAATGTAACAAATACACGAAAGAAGTTTTCCATGCCCGGCGCATTCCAGCCCCTTTGCGCAAAGCTGGCAGCAAGAACCGCACCATGTTTGCCTGCCTTCACTTCCTTGGCGAAGGCGTTGCGTAGCGCCTTCAGCTTGGCCTTCGGCAGTGCTTGTAGCTTGGCGTTGATATCGCGCCTGCGGGCGATCTGCGCTTCCTCTCTGGCTTCATCCTCAAGCTCTTGTTCAGTCATGGCAAGCACCCTGGCATTGCTTCTCGCCAGGGCCTCTTGCCGCTTGGCGCGATCATCGGCGGCAAAGTCGTTGCTGATAGCCGCCACCGTCAAACCGGCAAGATTCACGTCCCTGCCCTTGGCAGCCAAGTGCCGCTTTCTGGCCAATTCAATATTTTTCAAAACGTGCTGGGGTTCGTGCCGCGCCAGAAGCTCGCGCATCGCACTTGCCCGAACGCCATTCTGTTCGCCTTCGGCCATCGCTTCGTTATAAAGCTGCTTGCGTTCCTTGTCGGCATCGCTTGATGGCAGCAAGGGCGGTTGGTTGTCGTTGGCTGGTTTCGTTTGCGCAATGATGGAACGTGGCGGGGTGCGCGGCACGTTGTCACGGATGGAAAAGGAAACGCCAACCACCTTGCGGCCTTTGCGCGTCTCACAATATTCAAAAGCAATGTCCGTTTTTTCGGCCAATTCGCTTTGCGCAATCAGAATCACCCGGTTGCGAAAATCCTTGTAGTTTCCATATTTCTTTTCCGCCTTCAGGATTTTGCGCAGTTCCGGCACCTTGAAGGAAACAGTTTTCATGCGCCGTCGGCTTTTCAAAATCTCGTAAAGCCGGATGGAATAGAAGCTGCGCAACCCTGCCACGTTTTGCAGCATGTAGCTTGAAAAGTGCGCTTTCAATTCCAGAAGATAGGGTTTCATTTCCGGCGAGAAGGATAAATCCAGGCAGGCGATTTCCGCTCCCCTGTATCCCTTGGGCACATAGCGGGCCGATGATACCCAGCCGACTTTCAACCATCCTTCGCCCTCTTCCGGTATGTGCAACACGCGAGACAGCAACGCTTCGGCCACGCGCTTGATGTCCTCGTAAAGCTTGTTGGTGCGCAAGCCCAGATAGTCGCGGATGTCGGTAATGGGAATGCGATAAGTTTTGAAATCCTTGTCTTCGCACCGCACAAGCGAGACAAGCAAAAGCACGATGCGCTTTTCCTCAAGCGTCATGGTGTAGCTGGCTTCAGCAAGTTTGTTGGCTTGCGTTACCACCAGCTTGTTGCGGTCAATTTTGGAAACGACGATAGGCGAAGGCATTGGCGGGTTGGGTTATGGCCCAAGTTTAGCAGAATGGGGACGCATTGGCGCAACGTCCCCAAGTCTCCCCCTTTCGTCCCAATGGCACCCCGATCCGTCCCCATAGGGGCACCAATCCGCCCCAATAGCGCCCCCGATCCGTCCCAATACAGCCCCCGATCCGTCCCAATACAGCACGGAAACGCTATAAAAACCGACGATTTTTCAAGCCCAAACAAGGCAAACATATAAACAGCAGCAAAGGAAATATGCTGCTACGGGCTAAAAAAACGAAGAAAAACGGGCGGTTGGCAAGGGGTGGTTTTGTGCTGGCAAAATGATATAATCCAGGCATGAAAACCCAGGAGGCCGCAGCCATGCGCCAAAGTGCATCCGTGATGATCGAAGCCGAAAAGTTGCCGAAGGAATTGGCGAGCGTTTTGAAAGAACGCCCGGTTCTCGGTTCGCATCTTCGGATTACGGTTGAAGAATTTGATGAGTCGGACGAAGAAAAGCTGGTCGCTTTGCGTGCGGCAATTCAAAAAGGCCGCGATGATATTGCCGCCGGAAGATTTGTTGATGGCGAAGCAGCTTTTGCTGAATTGCGAGCCAAGCATTTTCCGAACAGATAGCAGCTTGAATGTCTCGCTTCGTCCTAGCCGATAGCGCCAAAAGCGATATTAATGAAATCCTGACCGCAATCATTCCTGAAAATGAGAATGCTGCGTGGGAATGGTATTTTGCTCTTCAAAAAACATTCGGAACGCTTGCCCATTCCCCGCTTATTGGCCGAGTTCGCGATGAACTATTGCCAGAAGTGCGGATGTTCCCATTTGGGAATTATCTGATTTTCTACGATGTGATCCAGGGCGGAATTCAGGTCGTGCATGTTGTTCACGGTGCCCGTGACGTGCGGCGCATGTTTGCCCAAGACAACGGACCATCTTAATGAGCGAGCCGATAGTTAGAGTTTATCGTGGCGATGAATTGCCCAAGGTGCTTGCTGATGCCCTTGAGGGCGTTGAGGCAGACGCCTTGTATATCGTGCGTATTAAGAAATTTTCGGCGAATGATCCCGCCAATATGACCGAAAATGAAGTAGCAGAATATGCCGATGCCGTGGTGCAGGAAGTTCGGCATAACAACAAAGCGAAGCCGGTTCCAAAACAATAAATCGCCTACCCTTGCTTCCTGAGCGGCACCACCGGGCTTTCGGATTTTCCAAGTCCCTTGGCAAATGCCGTCAACTGATCGGCCAAGGCTCGGGCCTGATCCTTATCGCCGTGAATATAGTTCATATAGGCCGCATGCGATTTGTGGCCGGTCAAGGCCATGCCGACACGCGGATTGCTGACGGCATTGGCCGTCATGGTGGCGAACCAATGGCGGATGGTGTGAAGCGAACAGTTGGGAACGCCAGCCAATTGGCGAATGCGCCGGAAAGCGCCTTCTACCGTGTCATAGCTCAGGGCTTCCGTTGGGTCGCTTGCTGCCCTAAAGACATGCGGCACCCCTGGCATACGTTCCAAGCTTTCAAATACGGCCAAGGTTTCTGCCGACAAGGGACGGCGCGAAAAGCCCGTCTTGGTGTCGGGTAAATGCGCTTCCATTTCTTCGGGTCTGATATGGCCCCATTGCAGGGAGAGCAATTCACTGATGCGCCAGCCGGTAAAGATGGCTGCCTTGAAGATGGCCGTTACCTGGGGAAGCTCAGAGCCTTTCTTTTCCGCCTGTTCCAAAGCCTTCATCAACGCCCCGATTTCCCCGGCAGTCAAAAGCCGTTCACGGCGCGGCACTTTGGGTTCGGCGATATTCTCAAGCGGGTTTCCCATTTCCTTGGGGCGCAAGTGCCAAGCCAGGGCCTTGCTGAACAGGTGATGCAATAGACGGTACAGATTTCCAGCTTCCGCCTTGCCGCCGATCACCTTGCCGTCCTTGTCCAGCCTCAGAGGTGAGCGGACCACGCTGCCCGCGTCTTCCTCGGTTACGTCCTTGAGCTTGAGTGCGCCGATGGCAGGCATAACGCGCTTTTCCCAAAGGCGGGTTTTCTCGGCAATCGTGCGCGGCTTGTTTTCAAGCGCCATGACTTCCTTGGCGTAACGGTTCCACAAATCGGCAACCGTCCTTTCTTGGCGCGCCCGGCTGGTCTCTTCCTCAATGGCTTTCGTCTTGGCTTTGAGGTTGGCTTCGCGTTTGTCGCGCAAGGTGGCTTCGCCCTTGCCGGTGCGTTTGGTTTCGCGCAGCTTCGCCAGTTCCTCTTGCGCCTTGGCAACCGTCCAGCCATCGGACGCCCAGCCCAAAGCCTCTTCCACGCGCCTGCCGTTCACGTAAAAACGGAGCGTGAAATAGCGGTCAGGGCGAATGCCATGCTTGCGGGTTTCGTGTTCCCTGTACCGGATTCCCGGCACAACAGACTTCCATGAAACTGCCATATCTGTTGCCTCATTTTGTCCCCCATCTGTCCCCCATTTTTAGACGATGGAGGGGTAAATCATGTTCCGGCATGAGAAGGTGGTAGTCAATAACATTATGAAAACAAACGATTCTGAAAAACTATGTGTAGCTATGTGAATGCGTTTCAGCTAACTTAAAATCTGTCGGAGGGCAACCTCCGTGCCGGTTCAAGTCCGGCAGCGGGCACCAAATATCAAAGGCTTAGCTCATATGGTGGCGGCCCAACTAGGTAAGCGCCTCCTTCGGGGTAAGCAGGAGGTAAGCAGCCAACGACCTACCCATCCGGCTACTACTGATTCCGATTTTCTATCCCTGTTTGTACCGCTAACATGGCTGCAGGCGTTTCGATTCGTTTGGAAGAGGCGATGGACGGCGACGAAGACCAGGAAGCAAGAATTAGGATTCCAAGAGCCATGTTGCCGCAGGCAGTGCAGCAAGCGCTTGGCATTTCATTGCAAGAAGCTTCTGAGCTATTGTTCGAAGAATTTGGTGAGCGGGGCTTTCGTTCTTCAATTGATGAAGAAGAGGCAGAGTTATCAGATCGGAGAGTTTTACGGCGCGAACCCGATTATCCCAATCTAAGCGCGTGTCTTCCCTTTGAAGGCCTGACAATTCGCGAGTTTAAGAATTGGATAGAATTTGTTAAGGCTGTCACTGCCTGCGCCGCGCCTGGCAAAATTAATTCACCTGCGGCCCTGCCCATTAATCCCAAACGCGCACCAGCCCCCACTATCCATAACTGGGATTTGATCTGGGAAGAGGCGATCATGATGGCGGCTGAAGGAAAAATCCCCGAAACCCAAGGCGCGTTCTTTGGCGCACTCCGTCATCGGATTGAGGCCAAGAACGCCAGCGTTCCCGACGACGAAACGCTGCGCCGAAAATTCCGCAACCTTCATGCGCAATTGCGAGAACGCGCCTTGACCGCCCCCAAAGGCCAGAAGGCCTAATCTTCCCTTCCACGAGGAATGACGAGGAACCACGCGGGGGATTTTTACCCGTCAATTATCGTTTGCTGGGTCTGCAACTCATTGAGAGGAACGCAGACCATGAGCAACCAAACACCATCACAACCGCCTGATCCTGATTTTCTGGATCGGCTGTTGACCGAGCGGGAGACGGCCCAGCTTTTGGGCTACACCCGCAAGGCTCTCCAGAAATGGCGCTCGGAAGGCGGAGGTCCCCGTTATATCCGCGTCTCCTGCCGCTCGATCCGCTACCGGCGGCGCGACTTGCTTGCCTGGATCGAACAGCGCGTCTGCGCCAACACGATCCGGGGCAGGGCGGTGGCGTCATGACCGGCCATGCCAGTTTCCCAAGTGGCGGGGTCAAGGCCGTTTGCGGGGAACCGCTTCGGCACGAAGTGGGCGAAACGACCTTGATGCCGCCATCAGGTCATAAGCTGACAAGCAGCGGGGGCAGTTCATCCATGAATCTGCCCCTCTGCCCAGCGGCGAGCGTTTTACAGCCAAGGCGTAAGCCAGCTAAGGCGCAGGGCCGGGCAAGGCCCGTGCTAGCGCGAGCGAGCGGGCCGCGCGGCCCGCGCGGTGGCGGAGGGTGCGTTCCTGTAACACGCACCCACAGAGTGACCAAACACATCAGAAATCAAATCGAGACGAGGTTCTCATGAAACCGATCTATCACAATTTCGATGCGCTGGACGTCGCCTTTCAGGGCGCACTTCCGCAAAGCGTTTTGACCGTGCTTGAGAAGGCCAAGGCGGAAGCGCAAGAGCAACAACAGTCGGCCTATTGCATCCTGGGGCCGGGTCGTGTGCACGGCCATGTCAAGAAAACCGGCCTGTCGGGCGGCTATGCCTTCATCTTCAATCGCGGCCCGATGGAAGAAATCTGGTTCATTATGAACAACACGAAGTCAGATCGCTGGAATCTGCGGGCAACGGTTCGTAGTGCGTCATTGGCCTTAAGAGGATATCAGGGGGCCAAAGAGGAATTGCTGACCACCTTGGACCGGCTGGGCGTTATTGGTCCCCATGGCGGAACACCTGTCGAGCGCATCAGCCGCATCGATTACTGCGTCGATTTCGCCACCGAGGATGGCTTCATCCCCGATGCCGAAAACATCGTGGCGCACAGCAACAGCACAGCCGCCGTTCACTATGCCCAGGAAATCGACCTGGCTGAAAACCGGCGCGGTCGAAGGTTGGAAACCATCCGGGTTGGCAAGATGCCTAACCGGCAAGTGACCATCTATGACAAGACACGCGAGATTCACCGGGCCGAGCATCACTTGATGTGGTTCTTGTGGGGCCTAAGCCGGGAAGAATTCACCGGCGATGTCTGGCGCGTGGAAGCGCGGGCCGGAAAGGATGAGCTGAACAAGTGGAACTTGCGCAGCTTTGCCGATCTGGAAAGCAAGGCGGGGGATGTGTTCGTAGGTGTCATGGAGGCGATCCGCTATATGAACCCCAAGTCCGCCGACAACAACACGGCCCGTTGGGACGTGGCCCCCTTCTGGCGGCAAGCTCAAGACGTGATGCGCGAAGCCCTGGCCCCCTATACCTCGAATGTCCTGCGCAGCCAGGTCAAGGAAGTGTTCCGCCAAGCCCTCGTGAAGCAGCTACGCCAGCAGATCGTGGGCCTTGCCACCTCATACGCCGTGGCGCGTGGGCTGGATATCTCGGAGATACCCGGCATCGTTGCCCAGATCGAATGCGACATGATGAACGAGGCCGTTCAAGACCCTGCCAAGCTGCAAGCGCGCTACGAGCGGGCGATGAATCGCTACATCTTCCTGGATGAAGGGGGCGACCATGCGTAATCCCATCAAGCCAGAAAGCAGCGGCAACATCTTTGCGGATATGCTGGGCTATAAGGAAATACTGTTCGAGGAATTGCCGGACGCCATCAAGCAGGATTTTGCCGACATGATGCAGGATTATGCGAGACAGGGGTTGAAGCCGCGTATCTATCGACGCCCCGATGGCCTCTACTCGCTGATGGCTGACCCAGAGCCGTTTTGATCTGTCTGCCGATGATGAACCCCGCCGGGAAACCGGCGGGACTCTGGTGAACCTCATTTTTCTGACTTGGCCAGTCTGCGGATTCCATCAGGGCCAGCGGCCACATATGCGGTTGGGAGGTTGTGCGGCGGAGGGGGGGCTGGAAGCGGGCGGGGGAGATAAAAAATAGGAAACTATCAAGACCTGACCCCCCTCCCCTTGTATATGAAAACGCCCGCATCGCCTGGGCACTGCTGAACCGGGGCGAAACCTTCCGGCGCACGCCGCCAAACCGGGAAACCGCTCAACCAATTGCCGCTTGAGCCTGAACGCTTAAGCGGCTGCACCGATCTTGCGAGGGTAAAGAGAGAGTGATGGCAAAATGGGTCGAACCACGGCTGGCTGAACCCGCTTGGGGTCAAGGACAATGAAGTCCGCAGACCTGATAGGGTGCCAGTTCGCGGATTCCATCAGGGCCAGCGGCCATATGGCCGCAATCAAAGGCCGGATACATGACCGCAAGACTCCTGCCGCCTACTCAATCAAAATCCTTGCAAGTAGGAGGCCGTCCATACATGACCCCATTTCAATAGCTATGGCGAGTAAAAAGTGACGAACGAATTTTAGAAAGAGAATAGAAATTCAAGATTCAAGACCTGACCCCATTTCCCACTTTTTGGAAGACCCCATTTCCCACTTTTTGGAATGAGTCTTATTGGACGTTTATACGTACAGTGACACTCGCACTACCAGATTTATTAGTAGCCGTAACAGTGAAATTATAAGCAATACCAGCTTCACCACCACCAGGAGTACCTATAATTGTACCATTAGCATTCACCGTCAAGGTTGCCGATGGAGCGCCACCACCTAGGACATCTACAGCACCGGAGTAGGTACATTCAGCGCAATCAAAAAATTGTGAGACATCCCAACTAGACGCTTGGCCTCCTACAAAATCTGTATTATTCCATGGCGTCTGCGCTACCAGCGCCCTAGGCGGACACATTTCTTTGCCACACTTGGCATTCAGCAATTCTGTATTCTTCTTGTCCCGCGCTTCCTTTGTCAGTTCTTGCGAGCGCTTCAGCGATTCCTGAACCGCGCGGGGTTGTTCGGCCACACCCCCTGGCGTTAGGCGCATACCGGCCTTGGCGGCGGCTGGCGATGTGGGTTTGGCGGTTTCCCCACCCGTGGGCGGCAGGAAACCCAGGCGGCCCAAAGCGCTTTCGGCTTCCCGCATGCGGTCTTCCGACGAGGCCACGGGCTGGGAGGCGAAATTCAAAGGCCCGTTTCCGTTGGCGACACTTAAGGTGCTGGCCCGTTGTTTCTGATCCTCGGTCCACAGGTCAGAAACCCGCCAGGACGCCAGCAGGGTTTGTTCCTTGTGGCTGGTCTGGCGATAGCTGAGCGACAACGGCCCCGCCTCGGCAGCCGCCGTGCCGCCAACCACGCCACGCGTATCAACATCACCGCCCATGCCGACCAGCCAGCGCATCGAATGGCCAAAATAATCGCCGCCCAAAAAGGCCACGCCCAAGCCGCCATTGCCCACGGCCTTCCATTGGGTCGTGTTATCGACATGGTCGTAATGGGCGATGTTGACGCCGGTTCCCACCGACACCGGCAGATAGGTACCCAGGATGCTGGGGGTGACGGCACGCAGGCTTAGATCGGTCGCATTGCTGCGCGGGCTTCCTTGAAAGCCCGAGCGTTCCATCGGGCTGAAGCCATAGCTGGCCGTGCCCGACAGCGAGGAAACATTGTCCATCAATGTTTGCAACGGGGCGGCCAAGGATGGCGGCAAGGATGCGTTCACACCCTGGCGGCCCGGGTTGCGCTTGAACCAATTGAGATAGGTGGTGTAGGTGCGGACCTGACGGTTATCGAGCAGATAATATTCTGTGCCCTGCGATACATGCTCGCCCAGGGTGAAGCTGGACCAGGGGTCAAGTTCCGGCACGACGAATTGGAATTGGCCATAGCCTTCCTGGGCGCGATGATTGGTTAGGAACCCGGCGCCAATGGCGTAATGCTTCTCTTCGTCCAGCACCGCGCCCAGCGTAAAGCCGCCCCGGGTTTTGTATTTGTTGTCCCATTTCATCTTGGCGCTGAAATCGGACAATTCGATACCCATCGACGCGTTCTGGCCCCATTCGCTGCCCGTTTGATCGGGCAAGGATGGATTTAGCGAAGCCCGGAATGGTCCCGCCGTGTAATTCAGGCCAGATGGCGATGGCTGCGAAGTTCGAAGAACGGTATCGGCAAGAGAAGATCGAGTGGGGGTATTTAGCTTGGACAGGTCGTCGTCAGCCAGGGCATCAATGCCGGGAGCGAAAAGGGCAAGACCGGAGGCGACCAGAACCGCAGCCCGGGCGGCAGCGTTGTCGTAGCCAGGCCGCTGACTGGCCTTCACCTTATCCAACAATGACGACCAAAGCTGAGCCATTAGCCACCAGCGCCTTTCTCAGGCAGCTTCTTGACCTTCAGCCAGATGTAGTAGGTGTCATCGCGGGAACTGGCAGGAACGTCCTTGTCATTAACCTCAAGCACCTGAACGCGCCCGCCCTGCTTGACGAAGTCAATGATTTCTCCGCGCGTCCATTTGCCTTCTCCAATGGGGATTGGCTTTCTGGTGCGCATATTCAAATCTTCTGTGGGGGAAATTATTTCCCCAGAGACTGGCATCTTCTCCATTTTAAAGAGAGGAGAAGTAACCGTAGCTCCCTTCTTTATTCCGAAATATACCCAGCCTTCAGCAACGATGGGCGCATCTTCGCGCGAAATCGTTGACTCAGAATATGACTTAATTTCTGAAAGCGGCGTGCTCTGAATAACAGAAAGATTGTATCTTGCAGCGTTTAAGCGCTCAACAAGCCTAGCTATTTCAGCTGTTGCCGTGTCGTTAAATGGGGTTTGCTTTGTATCCTTTATGGACGGGTCTTTTTCATTGAGTTCAGCTTTAATTCCCCGTTCAACAATTATTGCATTCTCTAGAAGCACGCTGCGTGTATTCACGTCGTCGTAAACCGCTGGTGCCTTAAAATAAGCAATTAATGCAGCAAGCAAAAGAATCTGAACATGAAAAAAATGGTGAAATAAATACACAGATTCCTTAAAATATTTAACAGAGTATTTGTTGTCTTCGCGCGTTTTGTACGTAAAAAAGACTAAGCCGAAGAAAACATATGCAATAAGAATAGCAATCCAGTAATTGCGGATAATTTCAATGGATACTAGACGCAAAGGGGGCACCAGCACAATTGCAGCAATTGCGCAGAATGCAGTCAGTGCAAACAGGCACCTCCTCAAGCTCACGCCCCCCCCTTGAAATAGTCGCCGTATCAGGAAGTGTTGTTACCATGACGGGGGGGGGCAAGCCTGCGATGCAGGAATCTTATAGGTTGTGGTCGGCGATCGGTGATTTGAAGCAGCGCCTTCTTATCAAATGACATTCAGAAACGGCCCTGGCTGCAATCGGTAAGAATCTCGTGATGCATTCGCAGAAGAAGCTCAGGTGCCGCAAATTCTCTTCTACCCCACCCATCACCGCCCCCCCCATGCCCCAATCCCATTGAACCCTGCTACCCTTGTCTGCCATAATCCATCCATGTCCACGCTGCGCAAGATCGAGAACGACCCAACTGCCCTTTCCGATGCCGAATGGAAAGCGATCGAGCAGGGCCGCGCCGATTTTGCCGCAGGTCGCTACATCGACCATGAAACCATGTCGGCTTGGCTGAAGACCTGGGGAACCGATCCCCTTAGGCCTTCCCCCGCGCCTAGAACGGCCCCGAAGGACAAATGAGGGTCTTCTGGTCGGATCAGTCTCGCTTTGATGTCGAGCGCGTCCGGGCCTATCTCTTCGAGAAAAATCCCCTGGCGGCCATTGCCGTTTCCGAAACGCTGTTTCAGGCGGGCAACAGCTTATCAAGCTTGCCACGCCGCTATGCTGAACGTGACGGCGGCTACCGGGAGATGGTGGTGTCGCGTTATCACTACATCATACGCTACGAAATCCTACCCGATCCCGACCATGCCAAGCGCCAAGCCGTGCTGATTCTTTCCGTCTGGCATCCGGCGCAGGATCGTTAGGCGTTTTGCCCCATCGCCTTCGCAATCTCGCCGCCCACCAAATTCGCCGCCTCGCGCAACGGGTTCGAGGCGAAGTGGGCATAGCGGTTGGTGGTCTGCATGGCCGTATGGCCGAGAAGTGCGCCCGTCACCGGCAGGCTTTGCCCGCCCATTACTGCCCAGGATGCGAAGGTGTGGCGCAAATCATGAAGCCGCACCTCTTTGAACCCCAGGGCAGCGCGGACCACCTTCCAGCACTGATACAGCGCGTCCCCCTTCATCGGAAGTTCGCTGTCATGCCGGGACGGCAGCATCCAGTCGCTTTCCTTCTTCAGCCCCTTGATCACGTCCAAAGCAGGGTGGCTAAGATAGATCGTCTTGGCCCCGGTCTTGGAATCGGCTAAGCGAAGCGTGCCAGCCTCGGCATTCAATCCATCCCAGCGAAAACCGCACACTTCGGATAGGCGGCAGCCGGTCATCAACAACAGTCTGATTCCGGCAATCATGGTGGGATGCAGGATCGCGTTGCTCTTTGCCTCGGTCAGATAAGCGCCCAGGTTGGAAAGCTCATCGGCGCTCAGGAAGCGTTCTCGCTTTTGCTCCTTGTTCTTCTTGATATGCCGGCAGGGGTTGGTATCGAGGGCGCGGATTTCCCAGGCCTCGGCAAGGTTGAACATTTTGCTGAGCAGGGCCAAGGCGCGGTTCGCCTCGTAGGGCGTATTGCGCATCTCGTTTTGCAGTTTCAAAATATCCGCTCGAGTGATCTGTTCAACCTTCAAGCTGCCCATGGCAGGGTTAATGCGATTGTCGATCAGGCGGCGATCCTGGCTGGCGCTGCGGGGCTTCTTATGCACCAGCGCATGTTCTTCCATATAGCGCTCGCACAGCTTGGCGACGGACAGCGAATGACGCTCACGCTCTCGCAACTCGACAGGGTCTTCGCCCTTCTGCACTTCGGCCAGTCGCAGCTTGGCTTCCTTGCGCGCTTCCTCGGGCGTCAACACGCCATGTCGGCCAATCGTGAGGCGGCGGGATCGGCCCTGACGGTTGCGGTATTGGATGACAAAGCTGCGCACCCCCGAGGGCTTCACGCGCAACCCAAATCCCGGCAGCAGATCATCCCAGGCGAAAACATCGCTATTGCCCGCCGGGACGGTTTCGATGCTGCGAATAGTCAGGCGCATAGGGCGATCCTTGATTTTCCCAAGCCGCTTTCCGGGTAAGCAGGAGGTAAGCACGGGTAAGCAAAATCCAGCGGCCTTGATGGTACGCCATGGAATCTGGCTATCAAGTAAAATCGTTTGTTTATAAGATAATAGGTGGCAATTTCGGAATGTATGGTAAGCCGTAGGAACCCTGGAATTTCGACTTAAAATCTGTCGGAGGGCAACCTCCGTGCCGGTTCAAGTCCGGCAGCGGGCACCAATAAAAACAATAAGTTATGTAAACTTTGCGGGGGCGGCAAACCTCGCCATCTTTCGTCCACGGAAGCCACACGGAAGCCAGAGAATCAAAAAACTGGCCGATGGCCTGCGCTATCCTTGCGCCGGACGCGATTGTTGACGGATTGACAGTCAAAGTCCTTCCTGGCTTTTAATCAGAGGGTCGCGGGTTCGATCCCCTCCGCGCTCACCAAGTAAAAAAGCCTGTTAACCCAAGCGGTTAGCAGGCTTTTTCTTTGCCCGGTTTCCTTCCTTGGATCGCCCCGGTTCTCCGGATAGGCACCGCTGTAGGCACCAAAATTCTGGCCCAAAAGACCGGGTGGGGGTGCCGGGGGGGGCGGATTTGAAATCGCGGGTGTCGGTCCATCGGACCTGCCGCGCACAAATTTTTTTGAGCACTTTCAACATTTATCTGGATACAATATCTGGCTTAGTAGTCATTCAGTGCCGCTGGTGTTGACACCGCTGCGGTGAGGCGTGCGATGGATAGTTGTGCTGTTGCTCACGTCTTTCTGCTAAAAGCAAGGAGAATGGGGTATGGTAACAAAAAAGGAAAAAAACATTATAAGTATTGTTTTTGTACTTGCGTGTCTTGCTCTTTTATATTTGCTAGATGTTGTTCTTGGCAAGATGCTTGGAAACGTCAGTACAGATTACTATTTGATTATTGAGGCTGCGGCATTTTTCTCGTTGGCATTCTGCTGGAAAAAATTAAATGAAGGTCTAGACACCTTCGAGGATCACATAGAAAACTAGGGGAATACTTAGAGGAGCTTTGTATTTAATAAGCTATTTGTCCGACGGCAGATTAGCATCCTACAGGGAAATTCTGGAGGAGTTTGAGCAAAGGGGGGACGAAAGCAGCCAGAAAGCTAACTTTACTTCAGTAAATCCTCACGCATACATGGGGATAGAGCAGTTGGTTTTGGATGCGATTGTAATGCTTGCAAGCGAAAATAGGATTGAGTGGGTCGCTCCAGAAATAAAAGCCGAAAGCGAACCGTGTTCTGATTTGATTAATTATACGAATGACCTAGAGCAGGTTTAGCGAAAGCTGAGTCGTTAAGGGGTTGGTAATGCGGTCGTGATTCAGTCTTTTTGTCGGTTATGGCAAGGAGGCGGGAATGTCACACAGTTTCAGCATCGATCTTCGTGAACGCGTTTTGCGGACGGTTTTGGACGGCAGCTCAACGCGCCAAGCGGCGGCCCGGTTTGGGGTTGGGATTTCGACGGCGGGACATTGGTTCCGGCGCTACCGGGACCACGGCGAGACGGCGGCACGCAAGCAGGGACAGCCCAAGGGCTCGAAGCTTGACGCCCACGAGAGGTTCATCTTTGGCTTGGTCGATGAGATGCCCGATATCACCCTGGATGAGATTGCCGAACGACTGGCCAGCGCGAAATTGGGGTCAGAGTGATTTCCATTTTTTCTCATTTGAAGTGCAACACCGGTATCATCCAGAGTTGCACTTGACGTGGGAATCCAGCGAGCACAAGCCAGGGCCATGTATGAAACGCTGATCTGCGAGGCAAGGGACGAGATTGGCGAAATTCGTCTGAACCGTCCGCACTGTCTGAACGCCTTATCCTTGAAATGCTATGCCGAGTTGGAATTGGCGCTCGATGCGGCGGTTGCCGACAAGGGCGTACGGGCAATCATGATCACGGGCGCTGGGCGTTCATTCTGTGCGGGCGCCGATTTGAACGACATTGCGGGCCATGCCGGTGCAGGGGCGGATTTGATCCAGGCCGAACAGGATTTGGCCCGCAAACTGGCGGCATCGCCAAAACCCCTTGTGGCGGCGGTTCACGGCTATGCGTTGGGGGCGGGGGCTGAACTGGCCCTGGGCTGCGATTTCATCTTGATGTCCGAGACGGCGCGTTTCGGTTTGCCTGAAGTGGGGCTGGGCAATTTCCTGGGCGGTGGTGCAACGCAAATTCTGCCGCGTCTGGTCGGCTTGGCCAAAGCGCGCGAGTTGGTTTTTCTGGGGGAAATGATCGATGGGGGCGAAGCCCTGCGCATCGGCCTAGCCAACCGCTGTTTCCCCGAAGATGGTTTCGAGGCGGGCGTGCTCGAGTTCGCCCGTCATTTGGCGGGCCAATCGCCCTTGTCGATGCGCCTAGCCAGAACGCAATTGAACAATGCCGAGATTCTTGGCTTCGAAGACGTTCTGGTCTGCGAAGCCGACGCCATGGCCCAATGTCTGGCGGGGCCGGATTGGAAAGAGGCGCTGTTGGCGAAGGCGGAAAAACGCCCGCCTCGCTTCAAGGGCGAATAGGCCGGATTGTCAGCTGCAACCTTTGGGCCTGGGCAGGCCAGCGATCTTGTTGCCTTGCTTCAAAAGACCGTGCGGGAAAAGCTGATACAGATATTGCTGGCTGGCCTTGTCGGCGCCGAATTTTTCCTTCATCAACTTCATGAAGACGCGCTGTTCGGCCACCGTGCCGTATTCGTCGAAATAGGCGCGGCTTTCGCGGATCACATCCCAATGATCGGGCGTCAGCTCCACGCCCTCGCGTTCGGCGATCGCCTTGGCGATCTCCTCGTCCCATTCCTTGATGTCGTCCATCCAGCCCGCTTCGCTGACGCCGATGCTGCGTCCGCCCACGTTCAATTCCGGCATTAACCCCTCCCGCCATTACATTAGTTAACCTGAATATGAATATGGTCTCGGACTTGTCCGCCGTCAATGCGGGTTGGAAGAAAAAGGGGAGGGGGCATTATCCGCCGGTGGCGTTGATCAGCAGGCGCATCAGCTCGGACTGGCGGTTGACCCCGGTTTTCTGGAAAATGGTGCGCAGATAGGTGCGCGCCGTATTGACGGTAACGCCCATCGCCTCGGCGGCATCCTTGACATCCTGGCCCTTGGCCAGTTCCTGCGCCAGCTTGGCTTCGGTGGGGCTTAGCCCGAACAGTTGTTTGAGCGCGCCGATGCTGGGCGCACTCTGCCCATCCAGCGCCCGCACGAACAAAATGGCGGCATTCTCCATGTCGCTGGCCGCCGGGGCCTCCACCAGCACCGAATAGCGTTCGTCATTCTTGCCGGTAAGTGCGAGCACCATGGGCAAGCCGCCGCGCGCCACGCTGGCGATGGTTTGATGCAGGGCCATGGTTTCGCCCGGCGTCATGGCGCGGCAGATTTCGTTGGCGTCCAACAGCAAAGGCGATTTTTCGGCCAGGAATTCGCCGCCCATTCGGTTGGAGAACAGCACCCTTCCAGCCTGATCGACGGCCAGAGCGGCCAGCGGCAGGGCATCCAAAGCGGTTTGGGCGAATTGCCCGGCATTGTCTTGCGGCTTGGCAAAGGCGATGGCGTCTTCGATGCCAGAAGCCAGCGCCGATGAGGGGCAGGGCTTGGTGTAGAAGCGGAAAATCCGGATGGTGTTGATGGCTTGCACCGCCTGGGCCATGTCGCCCGTGCCGGTCAGGATGATGGCCTGCGACTGAACGCCCGCGTCGCGCAGGGTTTTCAACATTTCCAGCCCATCCATGCCGGGCATGCGCAGGTCGGAGACGATGACGTCGAACTGGCCGTTCCTGGCGGCAGCCAGGGCTTCCGCCGGGCTTGTCATGAAGGTCATGTCCCAGGAAGCGGCAAAACCCCTCAGGCTGCGATGGATGGCATCCAGCAAGGCAGCTTCGTCGTCCACGAACAAGATCTTGGGCTTGCCCCGTTCCATGCGGCCTCCAGTTTTCAGTCGTTAACTTTAGGCACAGCTTTCTTTGTCCGGCAAGCCGTACCCCTCTCCAAATGAGGATATCGGTTCGGATAATCCAGGGACAAAATAGCCTTCAAGAAGCAAGGGAATTCAAAAAGAACAGGAGATGGTCATGGGCTTGCATATCAATCCGCTGTGGAAATCGTTGTTTGGCCGGTTGGCTCGAATGCTGGCGGCTTGGCGGCTTCCCCGCATGAGCGGTTTGCCTAGGTCATGGCCTCTCTTGCGCAATGGCGTCGGCCCCGATTTCCCGGCGCAGCCGTTTCTGGTGACGGTAGAATCCTTGTCTCCTTGGAACATGGCCGTCTTGCATCCGGGCTGGGACATGCAAACGGCAAGAATACGCATCGACAACAGTCCGGGATCGTTAACCCGGCACGTCTATTGAGCTTAGGGAAGAGGTGACCGGCAAGACAGCGGAATGGCGGCGGGAATTTCCCCCTGAAAACCCCTCCCTCCGTCTTCTGCTGGGCGGCGTAGAGTCCAAAGTTGCGGGATCGTTTTGGCTCTACGCCGCCTTTTCTTTTTCGCTTACGACTTGGGGGTGGGCAGGATGCTTTTCAGTTCGGCCCAACCGGGCGCGGCAGGACGCGTGGACGGTTTGGCGGCGCGCTTGGCGGCGGCCTCGATCTTGCTGATGCGTTCCTTGGTTCCCGGATGGGTCGAGAACAGCGAGGTGGTTTCGGAGGCCGATTGCGGGTAGATGCGCATCAAAGTATGGAAGAAGTCGTCGGCCTTGGTTGGGTCATAGCCGGTGCGGCCGAAGATGGACAAGATATGTTGGTCGGCCTCGAATTCGTTGGTGCGCGAATAGCCGTTGAGGACCAAGTTGTACAACGGCGCTTCGATCGCCGACATGACCTGGGCGGTCAGGGCGCTGCCGCCCAGCCAACTGGCGACGGCGTCCTTGCCCAGCCCGCCCACCGTGGTCAGCAAGGCTTCGTTGCGGATCTGGGACAGGCTGTGGCCCTTGTCGGCATGGCCGACCTCGTGGGCGATGACCGAGGCCAGCTCGTCGGGGGTCGAGCAATTTTTCACCAGCGCCGAATTGATTGCCAGCTTGCCGCCGGGAAGCGCCCATGCGTTCACCTGATCACTGTCGATCAGTGTGACTTCCCAAGGCAGGCTTTTGCGGTCCGCGCTGGCTAGCAGGGGGGCTGCGAAACGTTTCAAAGCCTCCTGGGCGTTGCGGTCGGGATAGGCACCGCCGGATTTTTGCACCAATGGCTGGTAGTAATTCTCGCCCAGTTGAACCTCGTCGCCCTCGCTGGCCATGAAGGCGCCGCCGACCTTGGCGGCCCCTTGCATCAATTTGTCCATACTGAACTGGGCCTGGGCGGGCAGGGACAGGGCGGCGCCGGTGGCGGCCAATCCGGCAAGCAAGGCTCTGCGATTCATCTAGGCTCTCCTGTCTTTCGGTTAGGCGGCGCCGCGTCTTAAAAGATCAATGGCGGCGTTCAACTGGCTCATGCGCTGGTGGCTGCCATGGCTGCTGTCGGGGTGGTGAATGGTGGCCAACATGCGAAATTTGGCGCGCAGCAAGCGCTCGTCCGGTCTGGCGCTGGGCGGGAAGCCCAGAATATGCAGCGCTTCCTCGCGGGTTTGGACGCCTTGCGGCAAAGGGTCGAAGGACAGGGTATTGATGACGGCGCGCAGACGTTCAACTTCCTCGATATGGCGCGCCAGTTCGGCTGGGTCGGGGCCGGGCGGCGGTTCGGGCGTTGGCGGCGGCGGCGGCGCCACTTTGGCCTTTTCCTTGCCGTCATCGACCCGAATGGCCAATTCGCCCCTGCCCATCGACAGGGCCAGGGCCAGCGCCTTCCTGATGAAGGGGATGGAAAAGCCGGGCGTCATGCGCACCTGCAGGCGCGGCTTGCGCCGCCAGGGCCTGCCTTCGGCGGGGCCTGATTTCAAGATGATCGTCTCGCGGTCGCCGGGCGGCGGCTCGCCGGGATCGATCTGCGCCTCGATGGTTTCAGAAGGCACCACCAGCATGACCGAGCGGGCTAGGTCGCCGACATTGACCCTGCGGCTGGCGGCCATGGCGTCCACGGCGTCGCGAAAGACGCTGGAACAGGTGACCGTGTAAGAATGCTTGTGGTGAGCAGTTTTCGACTCGGCTTGGGGTTCGGATGGCTCTTGATCCTGTGCCGGAAGATCGGGGTGGCCGGAATCGGACGTAACGTCGCTCATGCTGGGCAGTTTCTCCGGTCAAAATCGAAAAGCGGCCTTGGAACTTACAAACCCTTGTTATCCCCCGAAGGCATTCTAACTACATCTGCGGTCATTCAAAGTGGAACCTATTCCTTAAAATCATAACTGCGCTTGATGTTGTAGGATTGCGGTCGCATTTGTCACGTTTCGGTAATGATCCGAGGGCGAAAGGAAAGAAGCTAGACTTGACCGCAAATGCGGTTGCGTCCTTCCTTCTTGGCCAGATAGAGGGCTTCGTCGGCCCGTCCGATCAGGTCATGCAGGGTTTCACTTGGTTGGCGCAGGGCGATGCCCAGGCTGGCGGTTACCTGCAGGCCCGGCTGGACCTGCGAAAAGTCCAGACTCTCTACCGCTTTGCGCAGGCGTTCGGCCAAGCCGCCGATGCCATCGCAGGTTGGCCCCGATGAGAAGATGGCGAATTCCTCGCCCCCCATGCGCACGGCCAAGTCGCCCTCGCGGATCGTGTCCATCACGGCTTTGGCTACCTGCTTCAGAACGGCGTCGCCCTTGTTGTGGCCAAAGCGATCATTGATCGACTTGAAGTGATCGACATCCATGACGGCTGCCGCCACCTTGGCTTCCGGATTGCGGTCGTTCAGGCTGATCAGGCGCTGCACCATGTCTTGCATGTAATTGCGATTGAACAGGCCGGTCAGCGGATCGCGGATCGATCTTTGATAAATCTGTTCGCGCTGTTGGTCCAGATTGCGCAGCATCATCTCGCGTTCGATGGCCACCTGCAGCGGCTGGCTTAGATGCATCAGCAAGGATTGCGCCTCGTCGGAAAGATCGACCTCTTCTTGCAAGGTCAGTAAGGCCAAGGCGCTGCTGCTGCCCTTGTTGCCGGTATCCAGGGGAACGGCCAGGGTCGGTTCCTGGTCCTGTTCAGCCTCAAATCTGAAATTGAGAAAGGTAGCGGAACCGGCTGTCGCCTGCGCCGCCGGCAGCAAGGCTTCAAGACTGTCGGGCGGCAGTTCGGCCGGTTGGCTGTGATAGCGGTTTTCCGGCGTCAGGGCCACCATCGTTCCGTTGTCGTCGAAGGCCAGAAAGGACAGTTCTTTCAGGGGCAGCAGACGGCGAATCAGGGGGCGTGCCGCTTCGACGATTTCGGTGAAATCGCGGTACAGAACCATGGCGCGGGTGAATTCGCGCAAGGTCTTGCTTAGCGCCGTCAGGCGGTGAATGTCGGCACTGCCATGCGCCAGAAGAAACAACCCGCAGTCCAGGGCGGTCAGCCGGTCGAAGATATAAGGGGCAAGATGGCCGGGGATCAGGCATCCATGCTGCGGCGCGATCAGCGCCAGCGGGAGTTTGCGGACTTTCTCGACGGCATGCACCAGGACTTCATTGCTGGGGATGTAATGTTCATGAAAGGGCCGAATGGCCTCGAAATAGGATTCATCTTCGGCGAACAGCTTGAAGCCATCGGTGAAGCCGCCAAACAGGTCGCTGGAGAAAAGAATGCCGCTGATTTCGTCGAAGGTGCAAAAGGCGCCTGGAAAATGGGCATAGGGGGTAAAGACGAATTTCATCTTGCGTTCAAGCGCGCTTAAGCACCAGTCATTCCTCTCAACGCACAAGAACGGCAGCTTAAGGCCATATTCCTTCATCAGCATCTGGGCGCGCCAATGCGTCACGATGCAAGCGTCGTCGCGTGAGACCAGCGGATCAATCTCGACCAGCGAGGCCGTGATGTCCGGGTCCTGATGCTGGCAGATGAAGTAGCGGATGTGCTCGAAGGGAACGACCTGGCGGACCTTGTTGTAAACCTCTGTCCAAGTTCTGCGCCCGCCCGGATCGATCAGGATGCTTTGATCCCCGTCGACGATCAAATATGCATGGCACTGAAAACTGTCACCACTCTGATGGCTGCCTACCCACCAAACCCCTGGCGCCAATTCAAACGGCTTTGTGGGGTCAATGGGGGCAAGGCGAAGAGGATCGAAACGCTGATTTGTCATGCTCACCTACCCGCAAAAAATGTAACAGATTTATTCCCATGAAAAAGAACTAACGTTTCGATCATCTGCAACCCAAGAAATGGCGGATGTTCCGTCCGCCGCGCCAAGGAAAATGATTTTCTGATATTTACCGATTTGGAAGTATATTAAAATCAACCTGCTCCCCTTGTCTTTGCCAAGTCAGGGCAAATCAACTAAGTTTGATCACAGCAATCAGTTGAGGGAGGCAAGAATGAAGCTGAAGCAATATCTGTGGACGCCCGACAAGGGACTGTCCGAAGTCGACAAGGAACCGGCGGTTCAAGATCCTCAGTTGGCTCTATATTTTGCAGCACCTGGGCTGATGAATGACGGCAAGCGCTTCAAGGATCTGCAGGCGGCTTTTCCTGGGGCGCATTTGGTCGGCTGCACGACCGGCGGCGAAATTCTGGGCGAGGACGTGCTGGACGGCACCATCGCCGTATCCGTTGCCAAGTTCGAAAAAGGACAAATCCGAGTGGCCAGCCATGCCTTGACGGAAGGCGAGAATTCGCGCGTTGCCGGTCGCGCCTTGGCGACGCGCCTGAAGGCCGATGATTTAAAAGCCATCTTCGTGCTGTCTGACGGCACCAAGGTGAATGGCAGCGATCTAGTGACCGGCATCCGAGACGTGGTGGGCGAGAACGCGATCATCACGGGCGGCCTGGCTGGCGACGGAGCCGATTTCAAGCAAACGCTGGTTGGTTGCGACGCCGCTCCCGCCGAGGGCATGCTGGCCGCCATCGGCTTCTTTGGCGATATTTCCATCCGCCATGGCAGCTTCGGCGGCTGGGACCGTTTCGGACCCGAGCGCATCATCACCAAATCGGAAGGAAATATCCTTTACGAACTCGATAGCGAACCGGCGTTGGATCTCTATAAGCGCTACCTGGGCGATGAAGCCCAACGGCTTCCCGCCAGCGCTTTGCTGTTTCCGTTGTCCGTGCGCTCGGGAGCCGAGGACAAGGGCGACGTCGTGCGCACTGTGGTGGGTATCGACGAAACCAGGAAGGCCATGATTTTCGCGGGCGACGTTCCACAGGGCTATGTCGCCCAGTTGATGCGTGGCAATTTCGACCATTTGGTCGAGGGCGCCCAAAAGGCGGCCGAGCAGGCGGGCGGCGGTGGCGAAGAGGAGTCAAGGCTTGCCATTCTGATCAGCTGCATCGGGCGCAAGCTGCTGCTTGACCAGCGCATTGTGGAAGAGGTCGAGGCAGTGGCGCCCGTTCTGGGCCCCAAGGCCCGCCTGACCGGATTCTACTCGTATGGCGAAATCTCGCCGCACGGATTTACGGGCAAATGCGAATTGCACAATCAGACCATGACCATCACGGTGATTTCGGAAAACGGTTAGCCCATGCATAAACTTCTCACCCGTCAGGTCGAGCGGTTAAGAAAACAGTCTCCAAACCGGGGACCTGATCAGGATGATCTGCTGGCGGTCGTCAGTCAGACTTATGAGACGTACGACCGCGAGCGCAGCCTGGGCGAACGGGCGTCCAGGCTGATGGAAGACGAACTTCAAGATGCCAACCGGCGCTCCAAGGAGCAGGCCGAGGCGCATCTGAAGGCGATTCTGGAAACCGTTGGCGATGGGGTGGTGATCAGCGACCTGCGGGGAATCGTCATTGACGTGAACAAGTCGATCGAGACCATGTTCGGCTATGAACGCGATGAACTGGTCGGTCAACCGATGACGGTTCTGATGGCGCCCAAGGACGCCTCAAAACACGATCACTATGTCGAACACTACAAGGAGACCGGTCAAAGACGCGTGATCGGGCGCGGGCGCGAGGAAATGGCCCGCCGCAAGAATGGAGAACTGTTTCCCATCGATCTGGCGGTTGGCGATTTGCGCCCGGCAGGCGTTGCGCAGTTCGTGGGCATCATTCGCGATATTACTGACCGAAAAAAGGTTGAGCGGGAAGTTCGCGAAAGCGAGATGCGGTTCAAGGATTTCGCCGAGGCGTCGTCGGACTGGTTCTGGGAGACCGACGCTCAGCATCGCTTTACCAACTTCATCGGCAATTTCGAGAAGGATGGAGCTTTCAAGCCTGACGAAAGCCTTGGCAGAACGCGCTTTGAAAAAATGGCTGCCGACAATGATCCGGCATTGGTCAGCCAGCACCGCAAGGATCTGGAGGCAAGGCGCGCCTTTCGTGATTTCGTTTACCGTTTCGTGCAGTCGGACGGGCTTGTCAGAACGTTGCGCGTCAATGGCAAGCCGGTCTTCGCCTCCGATGGCGCTTTTCAGGGTTACCGCGGAACGGCAACCGACATTACCGACGAGTTGGCGGCCAGCAGGCAATTGAAGACGCTGGAAGATCGTTTGGTGACGGCGATTTCGAGCATTGCCGACGGGTTCGTGTTGTATGACGCCGAGGATCGGCTGGTGATCTGCAATGATCGCTATCGCGAGCTGTTCCCGCTAATTTCCGATCTGGCAAGGCCCGGCGTTCTTTTTCCCGAGTTGATCGGCGCGGCTATCGAACGCGGCCAATATGATTTGGGAGATCAAAGCGGGCAGGATATGCTGGCGGCCAGGGTCGAGCGCCATCTCAATCCCTGGTCCGAGCCTTTGCTTCAGCCTTTGGCAGGCGGGCGCTGGGTCCGTTCGATCGAGCGGCGCACGCCGGATGGCGGCGTGGTCGGTGTGCATGCCGACGTGACCGAGGAGCTTGAGGTGGAGCGCAAATTGCGCGAAGCCAAGGACGCCGCCGAAGCCGGGGATCGGGCGAAAAGCGAATTCCTGGCCACCATGAGCCATGAAATCAGAACCCCCATGAACGGCGTGATCGGCATGACGGGTTTGCTTCTTGACACGAGCTTGGACGAGGAACAGCGACATTTCGCCGTGACCATTCGCGAATCGTCGGAAGCCCTGCTGACCGTCATCAACGACATTCTGGATTTTTCCAAGATGGAGGCTGACCGTCTCGAGCTTGAGAATACGGAATTCGATCTGGTCACCTTGGTTGAAAGTGTGGTCGAGATTCTGGCGCCGCGGGCGCACGGCAAGGGGGTCGAGGTTGCCAACTTCATCGATCCGTCGCTGCATCTGATCGTGCGCGGTGATCCTGGCCGCATACGCCAGATCCTGATGAATCTTCTTGGAAACGCCATTAAGTTCACGTCTCAAGGCGCAGTGTCGATTGAGGTGCGAGGCCGTTCCATCGACGCCCATCACGCCTGGGTGCGCTTCGAAGTGCGCGATACTGGCATCGGCATTCCGGAGGAGGCGCGCCAACGTCTGTTCACGATGTTCTCGCAAGTCGACGCATCGACGGCCAGACGTTACGGCGGCACCGGCCTTGGGCTTGCGATCAGCCGTCGCCTGACGGAAGTCATGGGGGGAGAAATCAATTTCTCATCGACGCCAGGAGAGGGCAGCACCTTCTGGTTCGAAATCCCGCTTGAGAAGGTGGGACCTTCGCCGGTCAAGCTGCCGGACCTTTCCGGCTGGAAGGGTCTGGTTATCGACGACAATTCCGTCAATTGCGAAACTATCGCCCGGCAATTGCAGGCCCAGGGCATGGACATGAATGCGGTGGAAAGCGCGCCCGCAGCCATTGGTCATCTGGAACAGATGCTGGCGGAAGGAAAACGCTACGACCTGATCGTGCTGGATGTCCAAATGCCGGGCATGAGCGGCATCGACATGGCGCGCTGGCTGCGATCGCACGCAAGGCTTGGCGCGATTCCCATCATCATCGCCTCGTCGCAGGGCAATCGGGGCGAGGTGGATGCCGAGCCGGGCTTGTCCAACGCCTTTTTGCTCAAGCCCATCCGCCAGTCGATCCTGACCTTCACCGTGGCGCGCTTGCTGGGGTTGCTGCTCGATACCGAATACGCCAATCCCAAGGCCATGGAAAAGGCCGAAGAGGAAGCCGCCACCCACGGATTGCGCATACTGGTAGCCGAGGACAATCCCGTGAATCAGCAGGTGGCGGTGGGCCTGCTCAAACGGCTGGGGCACCTAGCCGATGTCGTCGGGAATGGCCTTGAGGCTGTCAACGCCGTGCGCAACTTCAAGTATGATCTGGTGCTGATGGACGTGCAGATGCCGGAGATGGATGGGTTGGAAGCGACCGGAGCCATCCGAAAGTTGTCGGGCGGTCGTGGGAGTTTGCCCATTATCGCCATGACCGCCAACGCCATGCGGGGCGATGACGAGCGCTGCCTGGCCGCTGGCATGAACGACTATCTTTCAAAGCCCATCGACCGCAAGAAACTGTCGGATGCGATCGCCCGCTGGTCGAAGACGCAGGAGCCTCAAAGCGCTTCCGCCCAGCAATCGGACAAACAGTATGTTGACGCGCCGGTTTTCAATCAGTCCCTTCTAGGCGATCTTCTGGAGACGATCGGCGCCGAGGCGATGGGCGATCTAGTGGTGACCTTCTTGGATGATTCTAACCAAAGACTTAACGTCATTGAAGCAGACCTGTCCAATCCCAACTTGAAGATCGCCGCTGGCGAGGCGCATAGCCTGAAGGGGGCCGCGGCCAATCTTGGATTTGAGGCTTTGGCCATTCTTGCCGTGCAACTGGAGGCGGCGGCCAAGGCCAATGACGCTCCTGGCTGCAAAAGCGAAGCCGAGTCCTATCGCAAAGCCATGCAGGACCTTCCGGAACAACTGTCAAAACTGGGAATCGTGTTGCCCAAAGGTGCGCCATGAATGTGTTGATCGTCGATGACAATCCGACAAACCTTCAATTGCTGAAACTGCTGGTCGCCAAGATCGATGGGTGCCTGCCGGTGGCCGTGGCGTCGGCGCAGGAAGCCTTGGACTGGTGCGCCGCAAACGAGCCGGACCTAGTGCTGACCGACTATATGATGCCCGATATGACCGGCCTGGAACTCGTCAAGCGAATGCGAGACGACGAGCATTTGTTTGAAGTGCCCATCGTGGTTGTGACGACCGTCGATCTGAAGGAAGTTCGCCAGAAGGCCTTGGAGCTGGGGGCCAGCGACTTCATCACCAAGCCCGTCGATCCCCCGGAATTGAAGGCCAGGGTGCGCAATCTGCTGGCCCTTAGGGCCAGTCAGAAAAAGCTGAAGGACAGGGCGGCCCAGGATTTGGTGATCCGCCTGTCGCGCACGGCGGAATATCGCGATCCGGAAACGGGAAGCCATATCGAGCGGATGGCTCGTTTTGCGCGGCTGATCGCGGCCAGACTGGAATTCAGCGAGGACGAGCAAGAGCGCATTCTGCTGGCGGCGCCCATGCACGACATCGGCAAGATCGGCATTCCAGACCATATCTTGTTGAAACCGGGAAAGCTGTCTAGCGACGAATTCGCCATCATGAAGCAGCATCCAAAACTGGGTTACGAAATTCTGAAGGGCAGCCTTTCCCCTTTGGTGCAGGTGGCGGCGGAAATCGCCTTGGCCCACCATGAGAAGATCGATGGCACGGGCTATCCCAACGGGTTGGCGGGCGACGCCATTCCGATCAGTGCGCGCATCGTGGCGGTGGCGGATGTTTTTGACGCCCTCACGTCGCGCCGCCCCTACAAGGAACCCTGGTCCTTCGAACGCGCCCGCGATCTTATGATGGGCGAGCGGGGCCGACATTTCGACCCGCGATGCGTTGATCTGTTTTTTGCCGATGTTGACGCCATTGAGGCAATCCGCCGGGAATTCGCAGAGGAGCCGGTGGGCGAGCAATCGCTTGCATCGCTTCTCGGTTAGGAAGATATTTAATCTCAACTAAACAAGGACGGACCAACCCGACCGGGAGGCGACCATGTCTTGCTCGAACTGCCGCTATTGGGGAAGCGCCCCCCTGCATGCCGGGCAGGATTTCCAGGAATCGCACAACGGAACGCGGATGTGGGCCATGTGCCGCGTCCATGCGCCGGTGGTGACCGACACTGACCGTCGGCGCATCTGGCCGATCACCCGCTATGACGACTGGTGCGGCGAATTCGCCCTCAGAGCCGAGGAAGAAAACGGGTAGCGCCTCGGGTTTCTCAGCCTACGAAATTGAAATTTGGTATCCCCTTGCCGATTTTGTCCAAATGTGATACAGAACACATAAGATCATAAAAAATATATGTATCACGAAACGCTGGCCAGGACGCCAGGGCCAGGAAGCCAAGGAAGGAACCGTCATGCCCACCACCACCGCCCAGGCCCGCAAGATGGGGCAAGACGTGCGCACGGTCTCCACCTATTGCTACAATTGCGTGGCCGGTCCCGATCCTTTGAACGTGACCGTGGTCGATGGCGTGGCGACGGAAATCACCCCCAATTTCCAGATGGGGGCCATTCACCCGGCGGGCGGCAAGCCCTGCGTGAAGGCCTATGGGTTGGTGCAGAAAACCTATAATCCGCACCGCATCAAGCAGCCCATGAAGCGCACCAATCCCAAGAAGGGCATCGGCGAAGATCCCGGCTTCGTGCCCATTTCGTGGGAAGAGGCGCTGGACACGGTGGCGGCGCGTTTGAACGAGATGAAGGCCAAGGGCAAGGTTGACGCCACGGGCATGCCGCGTCTGGCCGCCAGCTTCGGCCATGGCGGCACGCCGGGATTCTATATGGGCAGCTTCAACGCTTTTCTGGGCGCCTGGGGATCGGTCGATTTCAGTTTCGGCTCGGGCCAGGGCGTCAAATGCGTGCATTCCGAACATCTGTATGGCGAGTTGTGGCATCGCGCCTTTACCGTGGCCGCCGATACGCCGCGCGTGCGCTACATCATTTCCTGCGGCACCAATGTCGAAGTGTCGGGCGGGTCTTGCGCCGTCAGCCGTCAGGCCGACGCCAGAGTGCGCGGCGCCAAGAAGGTGCAGGTGGAACCGCATCTGTCGGTCACCGGCGCTTGCGCCGCCGAATGGGTGCCCATCAAGCCCAAGACCGACCCGGCCTTTTTGTTCGCCCTGATCCATGTGATGCTGCATGAAGAGACGCGCGCCAGGCTGGATATCGACTTTCTGACCAACCGCACCAGTTCGCCCTATCTGGTCGGTCCCAATGGCTGGTATCTGCGCGATCCCGACAGCGGCAAGCCCCTGATGTGGGACATGGCCAGCAACAGCGCCAAGCCCTATGACGCGCCCGGCGTCAAGCCCGCGCTGGAAGGCCGTTTCACGGTGGCCAAGGCCATTGAGATCGGCGCCGACGACGAACGCCAGAGCTTCACGCAAGTCGAAGGCGTGACTGCCTTCACCATGCTGGCCGAGCATATGAAAGCCTTCTCGCCCGAATGGGCCGAAAAGGTCTGCGACGTGCCCGCCGCCAACATGCGCCGCATCGCGGGCGAATATCTGGACAATGCCTGCATCGGCGAAACGGTCGAGATCGACGGCGTCAAAGTGCCTTATCGTCCGGTCGCCGTCACGCTGGGCAAGACGGTCAATAATGGCTGGGGCGCTTACGAGTGCTGCTGGGCCAGGACCATGCTGGCCGTGCTGGTGGGGGCCTTGGAAGTGCCCGGCGGCACGCTGGGCACCACGGTGCGTTTGCACCGCAATCATGACAACCGCCTTAAAAGCGTCAAGCCCGGCCCCGACGGTTTCATGGATTACGCCTTCAATAGCACCGCGAAGGAGGATTGGAAGCCTTCGCCCACCGGGCGCAACGCGCACAAGCCCTTGGTGCCGCTGGTCGGCGATTTTCCTTGGAGCCAGGCGCTGGGTCCCACCCATTTCGCCTGGATGTTCATGGAGGAGACGCCCGACAATTGGCCGCGCACCGACATGCCCGACCTGTGGTTCGTCTATCGCTGCAATGCCGCCATTTCATTTTGGGATACGCGCCATCTGTCGGCGACCATGGCCAAGCTGCCCTATGTCGTCGCCTTCGCCTATACGGTCGATGAAACGAACTGGATGGCCGACATTCTGATGCCCGAGGCGACCGATCTGGAAGGTACCCAGTTGATCCGCTTTGGCGGCTCGAAATTCGTCGAACAATATTGGAAGCATCAGGGCTATATTTTGCGCCAGCCCGCCGTGCCGCCGCAGAACGGGTCGAAGGACTTTACTTGGATCGCCACCGAACTGGCCAAGCGAACCGGCATGCTGGCCGAATACCATTCCGCCATCAATCGCGGCCTGCTGGGCGCGCCCTTGAAGGGCGAGGGATTCGATTTCACCTTGCAAGGCGATCAGCCGCACGAGGTGGACGACATCTGGAACCGCGTGTGCAAGGCGGCCAGCTCGGGTCTTGACGGCGAGGCTCGCGACCTTGACTGGTTCAAGGAAAACGGTTTTGTGGCCGCACCCTTCGCCGAGTTGGACTGGTATCTGCTGCCGACGCTGGAAAAGATGGGGCTGCGTTTCGAACTTCCCTATCAGGAGCGCTTGAAGCGCGTGGGCGAGCAGTTGAAGCGCCGCCTGCACGAGAATGACATTCATTGGTGGGAAGAGCAGCTTGAGGAATATCAGGCCCTGCCGACTTGGCACGATCATCCGGGGCGTTGGGAAAAGGAGCTGGTGCGACGCGGCGCCAATCCAGACGATTATCCCTTCTGGCTGCTAACCACCAAGAGCATGCAATATCACACGGGGGCCAATGTCTCGATCCAGCTGATGCACGAGGTGGCCAAAAATCTGCGCGGCTTCGGCGGCGTGATCATGAATGCCGCCACCGCCGACAAGCTGGGCATTGCGGAAGGCGACATCGTTGAACTGTCAAGCGTGGACGGCGTGACCAAAGGGGCCGCCATGCCGGTGCAGGGCATTCGCCCCGACGTGATGGTGACGGTGGGCCAGTTCGACCACTGGGCCACGCCCTACGCCAAGGACATGAACGCGCCCAGCATCAATACCGTGGCGCCCATGTCGTTGGCGCTGACCGACGCCACAGGATCGGGCGCCGACGTCTGCCGGATCGCGATCAGGAAGGTGTAGGTAGGAGCCGAGACTAGGCACAGTGAAATGATGTTAGCAGGCACGTGGTGCTTTTCTAGCCAGATATCAACTTAAGCGTTTACTGACAACCATCAGTCCCTTAGCATTTGCTGCATTCTAGGGAGGGGGACGATGGATACGATCTTCAGCAAAATAGATTTTACTTTAGGAACGCTAATGGACGCCATTGAATTAGGCGACGTTGGCCTTCCAGATATTCAAAGACCGTTCGTTTGGAAAAACACCAGCGTAAGAGACCTCTTCGATTCAATGTATCGGGGGTTTCCGGTTGGCTATTTTTTGTTCTGGGAAACGGGGGTGCAGGGTGGGGCAAGAACCATCGGCACAAACTCAAGCCAAATGGTTCCAAGTAAGTTGATCGTTGATGGGCAGCAACGTCTAACTTCCCTTTATGCCGTGATCAAGGGTGTGAAGGTTATTCGTGAAAACTATCAGGCAGAGACGATAGAAATTGCTTTCAACCCACTGGAAGAATGCTTCGAGGTGGCTGATGCGGCAACGCGCCAAGATAAGGCTTATATTTCTAATATCTCCATATTTTGGTCAAAGGATGCTGACCTTTTCGAAATTGCGGACTCATATCTTGCGGGACTGAGATCCGTTCGCCATTTGCTTCCTGAAGAAATTAAGAAACTTAGAAACTCTATTAGCAGACTAAGAAATCTTCTTAGTTTTCCGTTTACCGTTCTTCAGCTGTCAGCAACTGCATCAGAAGAAGAAGTGTCAGAAATTTTTGTGCGTATCAACAGCAAGGGTAAGAAGCTAAATCAGTCGGACTTTATTCTGACGCTAATGTCTGTTTTCTGGGATGAAGGAAGAAGCGAATTAGAAAAGTTCTGTCAGGCGGCTCGTCAGCCCGAAATCAGCAAAGCGACCCCATTCAATTACTTCTTTCGTCCGGACCCTGACCAGTTGCTTAGGGTTTCAATTGGTGTCGCGTTTAGGCGGGCGAGACTAGCTAATGTCTATTCAATCCTTCGGGGCAAGGACTTAGAAACAGGAATCACAAGTGACACAAGGCGGGAACAGCAGTTCAATCTGCTCAAAGACGCACAGAAAAGAGTGTTAAATCTGCAGTACTGGCACGATTTTATGAAATGCCTAATTAGGGCGGGCTACAGAAGCGAGCAGATAATAAGCTCACAGACAGTGTTGATCTTCGCCTACATGTTATATCTGATCGGACGAACTGAATTCAAAGTTGACGAACATGAACTGAGGCGCGTTATCTCCCAGTGGCTCTTCATGTCCTGTTTGACTGGGCGGTATACTAGTTCCCCAGAATCTCAAATGGAATTTGACATAGCGCGTCTCCGGCCTATCGTTGATGCTTCCGAGTTCATCAATACGTTACGAGGCGTGTGTGCGTCGGTGTTAACCGCTGACTTTTGGGCTATCACCTTGCCCATGGAACTGGCAACTGCGGCCGCTCGTAGCCCTTCGATGTTTGCTTATTTTGCTTCACTGAATGTTTTAAATGCTCGAGTTTTGTTTTCGGACCACACTGTTCCAGACTTGATGGACCCCTCAGCCATCGCCTACCGCTCTCCCCTCGAGCGTCATCATTTGTTTCCGAAGGCGTACCTTCAGTCGCAAAATATCACTGACATGCGAGAGATTAATCAGATTGCTAACTTTACCCTAATTGAGTGGGGGGACAACCTGAAGATTTCTGATCTGCCACCAAAAGAATATGTGCCTCTTCTCTCAACAAGATTTGCTCATCCAACGCTGGATCGGATGATGCACTGGCATGCTTTGCCATTCGGTTGGGAAAGTATGAACTATGGCGAGTTCTTGCGAAAACGCAGAGAAAGCATGGCGCGGATTATCTGTGAGGCCTATGACGTATTGTCTGGTGACGCCACGGCTGAGAAGACGCAAGCACTTCCCCTTGACGAGATCATAGCCGAAGGAGAAAGCGGAACGACGGAGTTTAAGTCGACTCTCAGGGTTAATCTTCATACGGGAGAAAAAGATGCCCGGATGGAGCTTGCTGTTCTCAAAACAATTGCGGCTTTCGTCAACGGTAATGGGGGCACTTTGGTCGTGGGGGTGAGTGATGAAGGCTCACCAGTAGGTATAGAAGTTGATGGTTTTCCAAACGAAGATAAAATGGCACTGCATCTTGTTAATCTGTTGAATGACAGAATTGGCCCTCAGCACTCAATGTTTATCCATCCTCGATTTGACGACTATGAGGGAGCAAGGGTGCTGGTGGTTGAATGTAGGCCAGGTAGAGCCCCTATTTTCGTAAAAGATGGAGCGCAGGAGAGGTTTTTTGTGCGGAACTCAGCGGCTACAGCTGAATTGTCAGCTAGCCAAACCCAGGAGTATATAAAGAACAGGTTCTAAAGACTATGCGTTATGCCGCCTTGGCGGCGGCGGGCAGGTCGGCGGAATCGATCAGCACGTCGCGGAACAGCAGCAACAGGCCGGTGTCGATCTGTCCCGTCATGTCCATCATGGCCTTCAAGGCTTCATCGGCGGAAAGCGCCGTGCGATAGGGCCTGCGGTCCGTCATGGCGGTGAAGATGTCAACGATCATGGCCATGCGCACCAGCGAGTTGATGCTTTCGCTGTTCAGCCCCTTGGGATAGCCCGTGCCGTCCAGCCGCTCGTGATGCTGCTCGATGATCATGCGCACCCCCTTGGGGATGTCGCTGTTGCGCAGCAAAACCAGTCCATTCACTTCGACATGCAGGCGCAGCAGTTTCCAATCATGGTCGGACAGCGGCCCCACCTTGTTCAGAATGTCTTCCGGCACCGCCATCTTTCCGGCGTCATGCATCAGCCCGCCAGCGGCCAGCACCAAACGTTCGTCGTAGGACAGGCCCATGGCCTGTCCGGCCAGCGCCATCAAGGTGGCGGCGCGCAGGCTGTGAACGAAGGAGTAATTGTCGTGATTCTTAAGGGCGCGCAGAATGTCCTTGTAGCGACCATCGTCGATCGAGGCCAAAAGCGGCGTGCAGCAGTTCTGAACTTCCGCAAAGGGCAGGGGAATGCCGTTGGACAGCCCCTGGGCTAGGCCAGAGAAAAGAGCCAGGGTCCGGGTCAGGGCCAGCTTCGGTTGCTCGGCCAAGCGGTTCCAGCTTTCCTCGATGCTCTGATTGATCAGGGCGGCGATCTTGTCGACCAACTGTACGCGGGTAAAGGGTTTGGCCAGGGTGGCCGCCACGCCCCGCTTCTTGGCGTAGGCCAGGAAGGTTGAATCAACCTCGGCGCTGGTGCAAACCACGACCGGGCGCTTGTCTTCCGGCAGGCGCAAGACGGCCTCAAGCGTGCTTTGGCAGGTCATCGGTTTGACATCTTCGTCCAAGATAACCAGGGCGGGTGACGCAGTGCGCATCCAGGCCAAGGCCTCGTTCGAATCGCCAAAGGCGACGACGTTGTATAGCGATCCCAATGCGTGCTTGATATTGGCGCGGTGCGGGGCGCGGGCATCGATCAGGGCAACGACTGACCGGTCATCCTGACCCGAAAACCCTGCTTCAAGAGAGGCAGACATACAGCACCACTCCAATTTTCATCTGTTTAACATCCTCGCCCCGGGCAGGATTTGGAGCAAGTAAAAAACATATATATGACCTTTTTCGATACGATATGTTAACCCTTTATAAACCTTAGAAATTTTATGACGAATTAAAGACGTTAAAAGGATCGGCCACATAAAAAGAGGGAGGCTCTCGGATCAGAGAAACCTCCCTCGCTTTATTGGCCGCCATATCAAGCCGTTGAGGCCTGACGGGCGGTGGTATCCGGTGATCAGCCTGCCCTGAGATGGGCGATGAAGCGGCTGACGTCCTCGCGCAAATGTTCGGACTGGCCAGACAGGCCCTGCGCCGCGCCCAACACTTGGCCGGCGGCGCTGCCGGTCTCGGTCGATGCCTGGGTAACGCCCGAGATATTGGCCGACACTTCATTGGTGCCCGCCGAAGCCTGCTGAACGCTGCGGCTGATTTCGGCGGTGGCCGCCCCTTGCTCCTCGACCGCAGTGGCGATGGCGGAAGCGATTTCGCTGATCTTGGCGATGGTGTTGGTGATGCCCTCGATACCCTGCACGGCCTCGTGGGTGGCGTTCTGCACGGCGGCGATTTGGGCGCCGATCTCGTCGGTCGCCTTGGCGGTTTGGTTGGCGAGGCTTTTGACCTCGTTGGCCACCACGGCGAATCCCTTGCCCGCGTCGCCCGCCCTGGCCGCTTCAATCGTCGCGTTCAAGGCCAGCAGATTGGTCTGCGAAGCGATGTCGGTGATCAGGCTGACCACTTCGCCGATCTTGGCGACGGCGCCCGCCAACCCCTGAACCCGCGAATTGACCTTGGTGGCTTCCTCCACCGCGCCCGAAGACACTTTGGCCGAATCCTCGACCCGATGGGTAATTTCTTGGATCGAGCTGGACAGTTCTTCGGCTGCCGATGCCACGGTCTGCACATTGGCCGACGCCTCTTCCGAGGCCGCCGCAACGGCGGCCGCTTGGCGATGCGTCTGCTCGGCCATGGCCGACAGCGATTGGGCCGAGGCGTGCAGCTCGGTCGCGGAACCGGAAACCGCCGTCACGATGTTCAGCACGCTCTTTTCGAAATTATCGGCCATGTCGATCAGCAACTGGCGTTGCTTTTCTTCAGACTCATGCTTGAGGCGCTCCTGCTCGACCTGCATCTTTTCCACTTCGATCAGGTTCTGCTTGAAGACCTCGACGGCGCGGGCCATTTCGCCCACCTCGTCATGCTTGGCCGTATAAGGAACGTCGACAGCGCGTTCGCCGGATTTCAACCGGTTCATCACCATCGTCATGGCGGCGATGGGATTGACGATCGAGCGCCCGGCCATGATGCCCAGCAAGGCGATCACGCCTGCCAGAACGGCACCGGCAATCAACATGAAATTGCGCATTTGGCTGACCGGTTCGTGGACTTCATCCGTGTCGATTTCCGCAATGATGGCGTATTTTGTGCCCAGAAATTCCAGTAGACCATAGGAAGACAGAACGGGCGTGCCGCGATAATCAAGAATCTCCTTGGCGCCGCTTTCGCCCTTTATGGCTGCCCTGACCGTTTCGGTATCGACCTTGGTCTTCAGAATGGTCGTCTCCTTCGAGAAGCGGGAATCGCTGCGCATCAACGAATCTGTGCCGACGATATAGGTCTCGCCGCTTTTGCCCATGCCTGCCGCTGTTTGCATCACCTTGTTGATCCGCTCGATCGGCATTTGGAAGAGCAAGGCGCCCCTGAAGGCGCCATCCATTCCCATAAGCGGCGCGCCGATAAAGGCGGCGGGCACGTTGTTCGATGGGGCATAGGGTTTGAAGTCAGCATATTGCGCCCCCCCCTGTGGTTTGGCGGCGATGCTGCGGAACAGTTCGGCGATGTTGGTGTCCTTCCAGGGGCCGTTCAGCAGATTTGTCGCGAAATCCTCTTCCTTGAAGACGCTGTAAACGATATCTCCCGATTTACTAACCAAGAACACGTCGTAATAGCCGCGCTCTTCGACCAGTCTGCGCAGCCACGGATGATGGTCGGCATGCACCTTGCTCCAGCCAGACCCATCCTTGGCGTCGTCAAGTTTGTGCTTTTCGCCTGCCGGATACTTGTTGTCCTTGATATAGGCTTTTTTCAAGATGTCGGTGACGCCGCCGCCAAAAGTGGCGAACTCCTTCTCGAACTCGAGTTCCGCCTCCTGAATTTCCTTGTTGCTGGCCAGCAACGAGAGATCTTGGCGGATTGATTCAAGATACGCCGTCAGTTCGTTGCGCCTGGCGTCATTCAGAGCCGACAACATGTTCTGGGCGCCCTGCTTCAACTCGTAGGCCGACTTCTGGTAGGCGATAACGCCGATGATGAGAGCGGCCAAAACCGACATACCCACAATTATGGCTGGCAGTTTCACGGCAATGCGAAGGGAGGGAAGGGACATGGTCAGACTCCTGTACCGTCACGCGGGCGCTTGAAAATGCGGCGTGAATAAACAATGAATTGTATTCATGATTTATTCACACGCTAGCGCTGTCAAGTAATATGACTCATTTGTTTCAAATAAATAGTTTTGCTTCGCGGGCAAATCTGGAAAGCGCTTTGAAGAATAGAAAATTGTTCACGCCAAGAACGTTATCAATCAATAAACAAAAGCCATTGCTCCTTTATGAATGTTTTGACGCCTTCTAATATTATAAAGCTGAAATCTGTTATTCCTTTTCCTTTGATGCTGAGCCGCAAGGGCAAGAGTAAGCCCATGACGAGGAGTAGCGTTCCAATTGAAGAGGTGGCGATTAAAGATATTCCAAATTTGAGTCGTAAAATTTCATTGTCATTCCCTATCGAAATTTCATATAACCGGGGCTTCACGTAATTTTCTTCCACGGAGGACATGCCCGATGGCTGCGGCGCCGCTCTTCATTCTGCTGTGTTCCGGCGAGCACGAAAAGATTCAAATGGCCGCCATGCTGGCCTCGGTGGCGGCGGTTTCTGACCGTCCCGTCCGCGTTTTCGTCAGCATGAACGCCATTCTGGCCTTTGAAAAAGGAAAAAGTGCCGAGGAACGCTATCATGGCGGCGAGTTTTCGCGCCTGATCAAGGAAAACAAGGTTCCCGACGCCATCGAGCTGTTCGGCCAAGGCAAGATGTTGGGCGACATGACCATGCATGCCTGTTCGATGGTGATGGATCTCAAAAAATGGGAACTCGACCATTTGGCCGATGGGCTGTTTGACGGTATGTTGGGCCTGACCAAGTTCTTGGCCGACGCCGAAGACGGCGAATTGATGACACTGTAGGAGAGTTTACGAGCATGCAAACGATTGACGCGCGCGGCGCCTTTTGCCCTGGCCCCTTGATGGAGCTGATCGCCGCCTTGAAGCTGTCGGCCATCGGCGACCAGATCGAGATTTTGTCCACCGACAAGGGTTCGGTCGCGGACGTGCCCGAATGGGTGGCTAAGGTCGGGCATAAAATGGTCGGCGTGACAGAAAAGGGCGATCACTGGAGCATCGTGGTCGAAAAAGCCAAGTAAGAGCAGGGCGGCATCTGGCCGCAATGGTTGCCGCAGGGTGCCAGCAAGACGCCCGCGGCAGCTTGAAACAGGTAAAATCTGGGAGATAGAAGGATGGCGAAGAACATTCTGATTGTCGGCGGCGGCTTGGCGGGCACGATCGTGGCCAACGGGCTGTGCCGTCAGCTTGCCCCGCAGTTGCGCTCGGGCGAGGTGGTGATCACCATGCTGGGCACCACCGAAACCCACATGTACCAGCCGGGTCTTTTGTATGTGCCCTTCGGGCGCATCCGCGAGCACGAGCTGTTTCGCGATCAACGCAAGGTTCTGGACCGGCGCGTGATTTTTCACGTCGATCCGGCAAAGCATATCGATGTCGAAAAGAATCAGGTGTCGACCGCGGGCGGACGCACGCTGAAATACGATTATCTGGTGCTGGCCACCGGTTCGCGCATCATGCCCCAATCCATTCCCGGCATGGTCGAGGGCGGACACTGGTTCTACGATCTCGAAGGTGCGCGCAAGATGCGCGACGCGCTTTCCAAGTTCGAGGGCGGCAAGATCATCGTGAACGCCAACGCGCCGCACAAGTGCCCGGTGGCGCCCTTGGAAATCACCTTCATGCTCTATGACTATCTGAAGGCCAAGAACCTGCTCGACAAGAGCGAGATCATCTACACCTATCCGATCGGCCGCTTGCATGCCTTGGAGCCAGTGGCCTTGTGGGCCAAGCCCGAGTTCGACAAGCTGGGCATCAAGTACGAAACCTTCTTCAATACGGAATCGGTCGATCCCGGCGCCAAGACCATCACTTCGGCGGAAGGGGTGACGCTGCCTTACGATCTGCTGGTCACCATTCCGCCGCACCAAGGCGCGCAGGTCATCGTCGATTCCGACCTTGGCAAGGGCGGCTGGGTGCCGACCAACACCAAGACGCTGCATCGCGACGGCTCGACCAATATCTTCGTCTGCGGCGACACCACCAACATCCCGATCTCGAAGGCCGGTTCGACGGCTCATTTCGAGGCCGACGTTCTGATCGACAATCTGGCCTCGTTGCTCACCGAGAATCGCATGGCTCGCGATTACGACGGCAAGGTTTTCTGCTTCATCGAAACGGGCAGCAGCACGGGCACCTATGTGTGGTTCAACTACACCACGCCGCCCAATCCCGGCCCGCCGTCGCAGATGGTGCATTGGTTCAAACTGGCTTACAACCGCCTGTACTGGTTGTCCGCCAAGGGCCTGCTCTAGGCCACGGAGAACGACAGGATGAACCAGATACCTCCCAATCCCTATGCTGGAGAAATGGCAAGGCTGGCCCAGGCGGCCGGCGAAGCCATGACCGACAGCATGGTCGAGCGGCTGACCACCACGGGCGCCAACGCGCTCGAGGTCGTGGACCGCTTGAACGAGGCGGACACCAAGGAAGCCGTTCTTTCCTTGATCGACGCGCTCACCATGATGCACAAGACGGGCGCCCTGACCACGGTGGTGGAAACCGTCATGCTGATCCACGCCGCTCGTGCGGCGATGACGGACAGCATGGTCGATCGCTTGACGGCCTTCGTGGAACACATGATGACCAATCTGGCGACCGAGGACATGGCGACCATGGCCCACGAAGCCAAGGCGGCTATGGAAGATGCGCTTGAATCTTGCGCCCGCAAGCCAGCGCCCAAGAGCATCTTCGGCCTGATCGGCATGATGAACGATCCGGACGCCCTGAAGGCCATCAATTTCCTGCTGTCTTTCAGTTGCAAACTGCGCCAGCGCGCCACAGTGCTGAGCAAGCATACCGACTAAGCTGTCAGTGATTAGCTTTCAGCAAAAAGGCCGGGGAGAATTCCCCGGCCTTTTCCATTCCGTTGAAAGCAGTCGGCCGAGGCCGACAACCCTTCTTACGACTTGCGCTTGATCAGGAAGCGGTAGGTGCCGCCCATGTCCTTGCTTTCGACCAGTTCATTGCCGGTCTGGCGGCAGAAGGCGTCGAAATCCTTGACCGAGCCGGGGTCGGTGGCCAGCACCTCCAGCGTCTCGCCAATCGCCACATCCTTGATCGCCTTCTTGGCGCGCAGGATGGGAAGCGGGCAGTTCAGTCCTTTGACGTCGAGGGTGGTGGTCATGAAGAAGGCTCCTCCCAATGGGTTGGTTTGTCTGACCTAATAAATTAGACGATCCAAATATAGTGTGTCAAGAATTTGCGGCTTTTCTTGCGTAACGGCAAGAGAGAAAGGGCTTTTCCGCCAAAAATCACGGTTCTTGCCTTGTCGCCATGGGGATGGATCGATTACAAGAAGAATTCAAAATAGGGAACAATAATTAGGGGAAACTCCCGATTGGCCTTGATCCACAAAACGCACCGAATGAGCATGAGGCGGCTGCTCCACCACATGCTGGGCGGCGAGGGGCATGACGATCTGCGCGTCAAGCTGATCGATGGGGCGCTGATTGCGCTGATCGTGTTGAATATATTTGCCGTCATTCTGGAATCCGTGCCCACGCTGTCGATGGCGCATGGCCCGGTTTTTCACGCCTTCGACCTGTTCTCGGTCGGCGTGTTCACGGTGGAATATGTCTTGCGCGTTTGGACGGCCGTCGAGTTGAACCATACCCGCTACCAGCATCCACTCTGGGGTCGTCTGCGCTATATGGCCACACCGCTGGCCCTTGTCGATTTGTTGGCGATTTTGCCCTTCTTCCTGGGCTATTTCGTCGAGCTTGATCTACGCACCCTGCGCGTTCTGCGCTTGCTGCGCATTTTCAAACTGACCCGCTACTCATCCGCCATGCACATGCTGGTGGCCGTGCTCAGGCAGGAAGCCCGGGCCGTGGGCGCCATCTTGTTCATCATGATCGTGATGGTGGTCTTCATGGGCAGCGTCATGTATCTGATCGAACATCCGACGCAGCCCGATGTTTTTCCGGACATTCCCACCTCCATGTGGTGGGCGGTCGTGACCTTGACCACCTTGGGCTATGGCGATGTGACGCCGGTGACGTCCCTGGGGCGGTTGCTGGGCGGCGTGACTGCGGTTGCCGGCATCGGGATGGTCGCCCTGCCATCGGGTATTCTGGCGTCGGGATTTTCCGAGCAATTGCGCCAGCGGCGCGCGGAATACAGCCAAAAAGCCGCCAAGGCGCTGTCGGACGGGCATCTGTCGAAGGCCGAGCGTTTCGCGCTTGAGGAAATGCGCCTGGAACTGGGCATGAGCGAGGAAGAAGCGAAGTCGATTCTGTCCCAACTGGCCAAGCAACCGAAAGAAGCCAATTGTCCGCATTGCGGCCACGCCTTGAAAGGCTATATTGCCTATAGCCGAAGAAACGAGGACGTCAAACCGGCTAAGGATGAACATTCCGAGTAAAATTTAAGGAACAGCCGTCAGATGGGCCAGACGCTTCCCCGCCACGCCTTGGTTACCGGCGCCGCCAAGCGGATCGGCCGGGCGATCAGCCTGAAGCTGGCGGGGCTTGGCTACGATATTTCCCTGCATTGCCACAAGTCGCGCGCTGACGCCGAGGCTTTGGCCCGCGAAGTGGAAGGGCTGGGGGTGAAGGCGGCGGTGGTGTCCGCCGACCTAGCCGTGGAAGCCGAGATGGAAAAATTGGTTCCTGACGCGGTGGTCGCCTTGGGACCCTTGGGCGTGCTGATCAACAACGCCTCGGTCTTCGAGCGCGACGAGGCTTTGTCGGCCAATCGCGACCTGTGGGATTTCCATATGGAAACCAATCTCAGGGCGCCTTTCGTGCTGACCCAATCCTTTGCCCGCCACCTGCCCGAAGGCGCCGAAGGGGCCGTGATCAATCTGATCGATCAGCGGGTCTGGAATTTGACGCCGCATTTTACCACTTACACGCTGAGCAAGGCGGGACTGTGGACGTTGACCCGCACCTTGGCTTTGGCTTTGGCACCTCGCATCCGGGTCAATGCCGTGGGGCCGGGGCCGGCCCTGCCCAGCATTCGCCAGACCCAGGAAGAGTTCGATCGCCAGTGTCAGGCCATGCCGCTTGGGCGCGGCACGACCCCGCAAGAGATCGCCGAAGCCGTGGCCTATCTGATGTCGGCGCCCGCCGTCACGGGGCAGATGATCGCTTTGGATGGCGGACAGCATCTCGGCTGGTCGCCCGCCTCCCCGCCCTGGATCAAGGAGTGAGCAAGATGCCCGCGCATGCCAGCCCGAAAGTCGCGCAGCCCTTGCGCATCGCGGATGCCAGGAACCTGATCAGGCATGTCTTCGTGCGCGATTTGTTGCTGGCCTGCCGTATTGGCGTACATGCTCACGAGGAAGGCCAGCCGCAGCGCGTGCGGGTCAATTTGGATTTGGCGGTGCGCGAAGGCAGTCAGGACGACGATCTGTCGCATGTCGTTTGCTATGAGGGTTTGGTGGCGGGCGTGCGCGCCCTGGCCGGAGAGGGCCATGTCAAATTGGTCGAGACCTTGGCCGAGCGGGTGGCGGCCCTTTGTCTCGAAGACAGCCGGGTCGAGGTCGTGCGCGTGCGGATCGAGAAGCTGGACGTGTTTGTCGACGCCGCCAGCGTCGGCGTCGAGATCGAGCGCTTCCAGGCGAGCAAATGACCGGAATCGCTCAGGTTTCGTTGAGCGGACGAACAGCAATTCGTCCACAATCCCCGGTGAAGGATGAACGTTTCAATTGGTGTCAAGATGTTTCATCACATATGGCGTTATGTTTACACTTGACGGGTATGGTTATCAGTAAAATCAATGAGTTATTAAAGATGCATAAAAAAGCGGCAATCCCGTCCGAGTCGGGGCGAGGCCTGGGATACGGGCTTGTCCTAGGTCGGTTGCCCACAAACTTATCCACAGCATCGGTGGAGAATTTTTCAGCCTTATTCTTTAATGACTTTTTGCCGCGAAATTTGATGCGAATCAATCGGCGAGCTTGATCGTGATCGGGGTCGAGCTACTTGAGAATGAGTTGAAGAAGCTGCCCTTGCAGCCCGGCGTCTACCGCATGCAGGACGCGAAGGGCGATGTTTTGTATGTCGGCAAGGCTAAAAGCCTGAAAAAGCGCGTCAGCGCATACACGAAGCTGGACCGATTGCCCGACAGGCTGAAGCGCATGGTGTCGCGCGTGGCCGCGCTGGAAGTGGTGGTCACGCGCACTGAAGCCGAAGCCTTGTTGCTGGAAAGCAATCTGATCAAGGAGTTCAGGCCGCATTTCAACATCCTGCTCAAGGATGACAAGTCTTTCCCCTTCATTCTGCTGGCAAGCGATCATCCATGGCCGCGCCTGATGAAACATCGCGGCGCCAAAAGCCAGAAGGGCGATTATTTCGGCCCCTTCGCCTCCGGCACCGCCGTCAACGTGACGTTGAATATTCTGCAGCGCGCCTTTCTTCTGCGCACCTGTTCTGACGCCGTCTTCGCCAATCGCACAAGGCCATGCTTGCTGTATCAGATCAAGCGTTGTTCGGGGCCTTGCGCCGGGCGCATCTCTTCCGATGCCTACGCCGCCCTGGCCAATGAAGCGCGAGAGTTTCTGACGGGGCGCAGCCACGTCATCCAAAAGGCCCTGGCGGCCCGCATGGAAGAAGCCGCCCAGGAACTGGAATATGAAAAGGCCGCCCAATTCCGCGACCGCATTCAAGCGCTTTCGCGCATCCAGGCGCGTCAGGACATCAGCTTGGCCGGCATGAGCGATGCCGATGTGGTGGCGCTGCATCAAGACGGCGGACGATCTTGCGTGCAGGTTTTCTTCTTTCGGGCCGGGCAGAATTTCGGCAACCGGGCCTATTTCCCGGCGGGAACCGAAGGCCAAGCGGGCGGCGATGTTCTGTCGGCCTTTCTGGGACAGTTCTATGCCAGCCGTCCGCCGCCTTCGCTGGTGCTGCTGAGCGAGCGCATTCCCGAGACCGCCCTGGTTGCCGAAGCCTTGTCCATCCGGGCCGGGCGCAAGGTGGAATTGCAAGCGCCGGAGCGCGGCGACAAGAAGAAGGCGGTTGACCATGCCCTGGTCAATGCCCGCGAAGCCTTGGCCCGGCGCTTGAGTGAAAACGCCCTGCAAAGGGAAATGCTGGAAAAGCTGGCCGATCTGGCGAAACTGGAAAGCGTTCCCGAACGGATCGAGGTTTATGACAACAGCCATGTCATGGGAACCAGCGCGGTTGGCGCCATGATCGTGGCGGGGCCTGAGGGGTTCTTGAAATCGGCCTATCGGCGCTTCAACATCAAAAGCACCGATTTAACGCCGGGCGACGATTTCGCCATGATGAAGGAGGTGCTGACAAGGCGCTTCCTGCGTGCCCAGAAGGAAGACCCCGAACGCGACAAGGGGCTGTGGCCCGATCTGGTGCTGATCGATGGCGGGCTGGGTCAGTTGCATGCAGTCCAGGAGGTTCTGTCGGAAGAAGGGATCGAGGACGTGGCCTTGATCGCCATCGCCAAGGGGCCTGACCGCAATGCCGGTCGCGAACGTCTGTTCCTGCCTGGATTGGATGCTCCCATCCAATTGCCCGAGCGCGATCCGGTTCTGTACTTCCTGCAACGTCTGCGTGACGAGGCGCATCGCTTCGCCGTGGGCAGCCACCGGGCTAGGCGCTCGATGGCGATTGGGGCGACCCCCCTGGATGAAATCGAGGGAATTGGGGCCGGACGCAAGAAGGCTCTTTTGAATCATTTCGGTTCCGGAGGGGCCGTCAAGGAAGCCTCGGTCGAGGAATTGATGAAAGTTCCGGGAATCAGCCGCCCGCTGGCCAAGAAAATCCATGACCGTTTCCACGGGGAAGGTTAAATTGCGTCTATGTTGACCAGCCCGCCCAATCTTCTGACCTTGTCACGCATCGCGGCCATTCCGCTGGTGGTGGCCACTTTCTATCTGGAGGGGGCCGTCTGGAACTGGGTGGCGCTGGGCCTTTTCGCCGCCGCCGGGATCACCGATTTCTTCGATGGCTGGCTGGCAAGGCGCACCAACCAGATTTCCAGCTTCGGCCGTTTCCTGGACCCTATCGCCGACAAGCTGCTGGTGGCCGCCATCTTGCTGATGCTGGTCGCCTTTCAGCGCATGAGCGCCTTGGCCTTCCTTCCCGCCGTGGTCATTTTGTGCCGCGAAATCCTGGTTTCGGGCTTAAGGGAATTCCTGGCCGAGGCCAAGGTCGGCATGCCGGTCAGCCGCTTGGCCAAATGGAAAACCGCCCTGCAGATGGTGGCAATCGGTTTTCTGATCGTTGGCGACGCCGGTCCCGCTTGGCTGCCCGTGCGCATGATCGGCGAGGTTGGTCTGTGGATTGCCGCCGCCTTGACGATGATCACCGGCTACGACTATTTGATGGCAGGGGTGCCTCATATGCGCAAGCCCAGGGCCAAGCACGGTGCCAGCGTCAAAGCGGGCGATGGCGCATGAAGCTGTTTGGCCTGATCGGCGAGGACGAAGGGCAGCGTCGCGACGTTCTGCTCCGTCTGGTCGAGGAATTGTCGAAGCGCAAGATCAAGGTGGCGACCCTGCATGAAGCCCCGCTAGGCTTCGATCCCGACAAACCCGGCAAGGATTCGTACGAACATCGCAAAGCGGGCGCTTCGGAAGTGCTGTTGATGGCGCCGCATTTGTCGGCCCTGATGCATGAGAATGCTGGCCGCCCGTCCGCTTCGGTCGAACAGTTGGCCCGTTCGATGACGGGGGCCGATCTGGTGCTGGTCGATGGGTTCTCGAATTCCCCGCATCCCAAGGCGCGGGTGGGCGTCAAGGACTGTGTTGGCGGATGCGATGCTTCGGTCATCGCCACCATCGATCCAACCGGTTTGGATGTGGTTGTCCTGGCCGATCTGACTATGGCCCGCGCACAAGAGGTGTGACGATGAAGATCCTGTATTTCGCCAGTCTGAAGGCCAAAACGGGAGTCGGCGCCGAGGAGGTGACCTTGCCCGCTTCGGTCGCCACGCTGGCCGATCTGGCCGACTGGCTGAAGAACCGGGGCGGCGGCTTCGCCGAGGCCTTCGCCGATCTGCGCACGGTGCGCGCCGCCATCAATCAGGAACATGCCGCCTTCGAGGCCAAGGTAGGCGATGGCGATGAAGTGGCCTTCTTTCCTCCGGTCACCGGAGGCTAGGGCCATGGCCGTTCGCGTTCAGGAAGCCGATTTCGACGTGGGTGTCGAGTTCGCCCGCTTCACGCAGGGCCGCACCGATCTGGGCGGCGTCGCCCTGTTCGCGGGATTGGTGCGGGGCGACGCGGGAACCGTATCGGCGATGACGCTGGAACATTATCCCGGCATGACCGAACGCCAGTTGGAGGCCATCGAGGCCGAGGCCAGGAAACGCTGGAAGCTGGACGACGCCCTGATCGTGCATCGCGTGGGCAGGTTGTTGCCGGGCGATCGCATCGTGCTGGTCATGACCGCCTCGGCGCACAGGAAAGATTCCCTGGAAGCCTGCCATTTCCTGATCGACTGGCTGAAGACCAAAGCGCCCTTCTGGAAATTCGAGGAAGGTGCGGCAGGCGGCAAATGGGTGGACGCCAAGGAAACCGACGAGGCGGCTGCGAAGAAGTGGGATTGACGTCGATGCCATGTCGCTGGCGATGATTCATTCGCATTAATACGCCACGTCATCGGCCAAATCGCCGATTTCGGCGGCCAAGTCGGACAAGCCATGTTCGAGGGCCAGCTTGGACAAGGCGAAAACGGGGCTGATTTCGGCGCTGGGCAAACTGTCGGCATGAAACAGCCGCTGGGCGAAATCGATCAGATCTGCCTTCAGGTTCAGGGCTGGAAGGGCCAGAAAAGCATCGCGGTCCTTATGTTGGCGCAGACTGACCGGGATATGCACCCGAACGCCGTTGGGCGGGTCGTAATAGATGTTTCCCATTTCCGTCCCAAAAGAAAAGAGGGAGCCGAAGCTCCCTCTTTCATAGTCGCTCTAGTCTGCTCGTTCAACCGGCATTGACCAGGGCGGAATAGTCTTCCATCAGCGTCTTGCACACGGCTGCGGGCGTGAAGCGGTAGTCGCCGATCTCGCCAACCGGCGTTACCTCGGCCGCCGTTCCGGTCAGGAAACATTCCGTCGCCTTGGCCATTTCCTCGGGCATGATGGCGCGCTCGATCACCTCGAAGCCGCGCTTCTTGGCCAGATCGATCACCGTGCGGCGCGTGATGCCGTCCAGGAAACAGTCGGGCTTGGGCGTGTGAATCTTGCCGTCGATGATGAAGAAGACATTGGCGCCGGTCGCTTCGGCCACCTGGCCGCGATAATCCAGCATCATCGAATCGTGATAGCCCTCGTCCTCGGCCTTGTGCTTGGAGAGCGTGCAGATCATGTAAAGCCCCGCCGCCTTGGCCTTGCAGGGGATGGTCTTGGGATCGGGGCGACGCCATTCCGACATTTGCAGGCGGATGCCCTTCATCTTGGCCTCGGGCGAGAAATAGCTGGGCCATTCCCACACCGCGATGGCGACGCGGATTTTGGTGGCCTGGGCGGCGACGCCCATCATCTCGCTGCCGCGCCAGGCGATGGGGCGCACATAGGCGTCCTTCAGCTTGTTGTCGGCCAGCACCAGCTTGCAGGCGTCGTCGATTTCCTTGACCGAGTAGGGCAGGTCAAAGCCCAGCATGCGTCCGGAATCAACCAAGCGCTGGCTGTGTTCGGTCAGCTTGAAGATATTGCCGCCATAGGCCCGTTCGCCTTCGAAGACAGCCGAAGCATAATGCAGGCCATGCGACAAGACATGCAGCTTGGCGTCGCGCCAGGGGACGAGCTTGCCGTCCATCCAGATGCTTCCGTCGCGGTCGTCGAAAGGAATGACACTCATAGCGGGGCCTTTCGGTTAGATAGTTTCGAATAACGCTTGCCACGGGTAACATCCTTAGGGCAAAATGTCAACATGACTGACATAAAATTCCCGCCGCCCGCCGCCGGGCATTTCAACGAAGGACAGCTTCGCGAAGCGATCGAGATGCTGTTTTTCGCCTATCGCGACTTCACCGCCGAACCCGACGCCATCTTGTCCGGGCATGGTTTCGGGCGCGCCCACCACCGGGTGATCTATTTCGTGGGCCGCCATCCCGGCATGACGGTCAGCGATCTGCTGGGAATCTTGAAGATCACCAAGCAAAGCCTGGCCCGCGTGCTGCGCGAACTGGTCGATCAGGGCTTCGTGGCCCAGGTGCAGGGCGAGCGCGACAAGCGTCAGCGCCGCCTAAGCCTGACCGCCAAGGGCCTGGGTCTGGAAAAATCGCTGACCGAGAGGCAGTTGGCCAGAATCGCCCGCGCTTTTGATGCTGCTGGCGCCCAAAGCGTCGAGGGTTTCAGGACCGTGATGCTGGGGATTACCGACGATCCGTCGCTGGGGCGCAAAAGCGTCTGACAATCCGCAAGGGCAATTTGCTTTGGCAAGCGATTCGCGATTTAATTCGCCCCTTCAAGACGACAGAGGAATTCCATGAATTTCTACGCGCCGCACGTTTTGGTCATCGACGACGACGAGCGGCTGCGCGCCTTGTTGGGCAAGTTCCTGGCCGACCAGGGTTTTGCGGTCGGTCTGGCGGCGGACACCCGGGAAGCTCGCGCCCAGATGTCGATGTTGTCCTTCGATCTTCTGGTTCTGGACCGCATGATGCCGGGCGAGGATGGTCTGGCTTTCGCCAAGTCGCTGCGCGCTGCCGGTCAATCCGTTCCGATCCTGATGCTGACCGCCATGAGCGAGGCCGAGCAGCGCATCGACGGCCTCGAGGGCGGGGCCGACGATTATTTGGCCAAGCCTTTCGAGCCTCGGGAACTGGTCTTGCGCATTCACAGCATCTTGAAGCGCGTGCCGAAGGAAACCGCCCCGGCGGCGCCCGAGCGTTTGAAGCTGGGGGGACTGGTCTATGACTTGGCGCGCCAAGCCTTGATGCAAGGCGACGAGCCTGTCCATCTGACCACCGCCGAGGCCACGCTGCTTGGCGTCTTGGCGCAAACGCCTTCCCAGGTGCTGTCGCGCGAGGAACTGGCCGAGAAAACCGGCGTGGCCGGAAATCTGCGCACCGTGGACGTGCAAGTAACGCGCCTTCGCAAGAAGTTGATGGACGATGCTCAGCAGCCCCGATATCTGCAAACCGTGCGCGGGCGCGGCTATATCCTGAAGCCGGATTAAGCGCATGGCCTCCCTTCATCCTTATCTGTGGCTGAAGTTGGGGTTGAAGCGGATTCTGCCGCGCGGCCTTCTGGGCCGCTCATTGCTGATCATCGTGGTGCCCCTGATCCTGGTGCAGGTGGTGGCGACGGTGGTTTTCTACGAACGCCATTGGGGAACGGTCACGCGCAGGCTGGCCCAGAATCTGGCTGGCGACATCGTGACCATTGTCGAACATATGCGGGCCTATCCCAGTGCCGGCGACCGTTCTTGGCTGTTCAATCTGGTCGATGACAGCATGGGGCTGACGCTGACCTTCGAGGAAGGCGGGGTCTTTCCAAACGCCCCTTTGAAGTCCAGCAACACCTTGTTCGAGGATGACCTGGAAGAAGCCCTTAGCAGCCAGTTGCAACGCCCTTTCCTGATTGATACGTCGCAAGAACGCTGGGTCGAGGTGCGCGTTCAGGTGCAAGACGGCGTGCTGCACATCTTCGCGCCGATCAAAAGGCTTGCCAGCTCGACCACCTACATCTTTCTGATCTGGATGGCGGGAACGGCGCTTCTGGTTTCCAGCATCGCCATCATCTTCATGCGCAATCAGGTGAAGTCGGTTCGCAGGCTGGCCGCCGCCGCCGACGCGCTGGGCAAGGGGCACGATGTTCCTTATCTGAAACCGGAAGGCGCCGCCGAAGTGCGCTTGGCCGCCATCGCCTTTGCCCGCATGCGCGACCGCATCAAGAGCCTGCTTGGCCATCGCACGGAAATGCTGGCGGGCGTTTCGCACGATCTGCGAACGCCCTTGACCCGCATGAAGCTGCAATTGGCCATGATGGGTGATGCCGATGGCGTGACCGATCTTAAAGCCGATCTCGACGAGATGGGGCGCATGATCGAAGGCTATCTGGCCTTTGCCAGGGGCGAGGGCGGCGAGTTGCCGGTCAAGGTCGAATTGGCCCGGCTTCTCGACGAAGTGGTGGGCGGCTTCAAGCGCCAGGGAACGGCCATCGACCTGCATATCGAAGGCGACATGGCCCTGATGTTGCGGCCCGACGCCATTCGCCGCTGCCTCAACAATCTGATCGGCAACGCCACGCGCCATGCCGGGCATATCTGGGTGCGGGCGGGGCTGCGCGAGACGGGGGTGGAAATCCTGATCGACGACGACGGCCCAGGGATTGCCGCCGAGATGCGCGAGGAGGTTTTCCGTCCCTTCTATCGCATCGAAACTTCACGCAACAAGAAGACCGGCGGGGTGGGGCTGGGGCTGACCATCGCCAGGGACATCGTGCGCAGCCATGGCGGCGACATCAGGCTCGAGGACAATCCATCGGGCGGCCTTCGCGTGCGGATTGCCCTGCCGCTGTGAATTACGGTTTTGGCCGCGTATAGACGAAGGCGTCGTACATGCCTTCGTAAAGGCTCAAATAGACGAGTTTGCCGTCTTGCGTCGCCAACCAGAAGATGGCGGACTCCTCGCAATCGCTGCGGAAGGCCTGAATTTTCTCGGCCAGTTTCCAGCCTTCCCGCGCTAAGGGGATGCCCGCGTCTTGAATGTCGGAACGCTTGATGGTGGCGCGCCCGAACTCGTAACGTTCCAGCGCGCCAATGTCGCAATGTTCCTTGTTCCAGATCAGCCGCTGATCGCCCTTGGAGAACTCGACGCGGTCAGGGTGAAAGCGCACCTCAAGCCCGTCTTCGCGAAGCCAGACGCCCTCGAACCATTTGCCCATTGGGGGCTTGTCCGCAGCCTGCAAGAGCGAGGCGCTTGCCAGCAGAAGCAGGACCGCCAGAAGCCAGCGGATCATGTCAGAGCCGGGTCGGCAAGGCTGGCTTCAGAAAAGCCCTTGGCGCGCAGAAGGCAACTGTCGCAAACGCCGCATGGGGTTGCGCCCCCGGCGTAGCAGCTCCAGGTCAAATGCAAGGGAGCGTTCAAACGATTGGCCAAGCGCACGATGTCGGCCTTTGACAGATCGATCAGCGGCGTCAGCAGGTCGAAGTCCACGCCATATTGCGTATAGAGCTTGGCCCCTAGATTCAGCATTTGCTTGGCGGCTGCGTAGAATTCCGGTCGGCAGTCGGGATAGCCGGAATAGTCCAGCGCATTGGCGGCAATGACGATCCCAGCTTTCAATGACCGGGGGGCGCACTTCTCCGTCTCGATCAGCCTCAGCGCCCAGCTTTCCAGGGTGGCGGCGGCCAGGGTCAGGAAAACGCTGTTGCGCAGGGGAACATAGGTAATTGGAATGTCGCCGTTCGCCATCTCTTCGACGGCGCGGCCCTCGGGCAGGGCGTGCAGGGCGCCGCCGGTCAGGGCGGAATGCTGGGCCAGACTCGCGAAAAAGCGGGCGTCGGCGCTTTGGTGGGGGACGTTCAGGGCCTCTGCCACGGCCTTGGCCGAAAGCAGTTCGCGTCGGTGCCCCTGGCCGTAATCGATGGACAGGGCCTTCGTTTCCCAGCCTTCGGACAGAACCCAGGATGCGGCGGTCGTCGAATCAAGGCCGCCCGAGAGCAGAACGACCGCCAGCTTCCGCATCGATCAAATAGCCTGCTGGCGATGGCGCCGGTACAGCCACAACAGGGCCACGGCGGCAATGGTCATCCACAACTTGCCCACCACCTGACCTTGCAAGTAAGCGATGCTGCCGAAGGCCAGCCACAAGAACAGGGCGCTGTCGGCCACCAAACCGACCAGATTGGAAATCGTGACCGCCATCATCCAGTTGCGCTTCCTGAGCGGCGTGTAAACGGCGAAATCGAGCAATTCGGAAACCAGGAAGGCCGCGCCGCTGGCCAGGGCGAATTTCGGCTCGATCGCATAGGAAAGGGCGGCGCCCGCCAGAATGGCGCCAATCGTCCAATTGCGCCCCAGCTTGTCTTGCACCAGATCGCGAAGCGTGAAGGCGAGGCCTGCAAAATAGACGCCCGCGGGCGCCATCAGGCCGAAGCCAACCGGCACCAGATGGAAGGTCTGGATGGCCCAGTTGGCAAGGAAAATGACGGCGATATAGGCGATAAGCGCAAGCATGGGGCGTAAACCTTGGAATTGGGAAAGGCGAGAGATTAGCCAAGAAGCCAGGGTTTGCAAGGAATTTACAAATATCGGGCTGGCAGAAAAATCCAACCTATTGTAGTGTAATGCGAATTCTTGCCTTGCGGGGGATGGCCGTGTTCGAGGCCCAAGGCGTATACATCGCTTTCCTGTTGCTTCTGGTTGCCTTGTCGGCGATCTGGGCGCTCGCTTGGTGGTTCACAAGGCGAACCCTGGAACTTGCCCGCCAGGGCGAGGAACGATACCGCAGCATCTTCACGGGGACATCGGTCGGCATCGTTCTGATCGATGCCGATGGCCGCATGCTTGAATTCAACCAAGCCTGGGCGCTGACGCTTGGCTACGAGGCAGAGACGTTGCGCAAAATGAAATGGCAAGACATTCCAGCACCCGCCGAGCGCGTCGCCAATTGGGCGGCTGTCGAAAGGCTGCTGAAGGGCGAGTTGCAGCGCCTGGAATTGGAGATGAGCTTCCATCATCATGACGGCTCGCTGCGCTGGGCCGATCTGAATTTGTCGCGGGTGGCGGATGTCGGCGGTCGGACCCGGGTGCTGTGCGCCGCTCTCGACATCACCTCAAGGCGCAAGAGCGAAGAGGAGTTGAAGCAAAGCCAGGAACGTCTGGCGCATCAACTGAAGTTTCAAGAGTTGCTGCTCGATTCCATTCCGCTTCCGGTTTTCGTCAAGGACTCTTCTGGCCGCTATATCGCCCTCAACCAGGCTTTTTGCCGTTTCCTTGGCAAGGATGGCGGGGAAATACGTGGCCGCACGGTCTATGAGATCGCCCCCAGCGATCTGGCCCGCGTCTATCATCAGGCAGATCTCGATCTGATGCAGCGCGGCGGAAAGCAGGTCTACGAAACTTCGGTCGAGACCAAGGAAGAAGGTCGGCGTCAAGTCATGTTTCACAAGGCGGTGTTTACCCTTCCCGACGGCAAGGTGGGCGGCATCATCGGCCTTGTGCTGGACATTACCGATCGAAAAGCCCTTGAGGAAAAACTGTCCTTGGCCAAGGAAAGAGCCGAATCGTCGGTTCGGTCGCGCACCGAGTTCCTGGCCGTGATGAGCCATGAGATCAGAACCCCAATGAACGGCTTGATGGGCATGATCCAGCTTCTGGAAAGTTCGGAACTGTCGCCGCGCCAACAAAACTTCATCAGAATCATGCGCGGCTCTTGCGAGGCGCTGCTGGCCCTTCTGGACGACATTCTCGACGCCACCAAGCTCGATACTGGTCATTTCGTCTTCGAACGCATCGATTTCGACCTGAAGCACTTGGTCGAAAACCTGGGGCAGTTGATGTCGGTTCGCGCCGAGGAAAAGGGGCTGACCTTTGGCGTCGAGATTCCGCCAGCCATCGGCTGGGTCAAGGGCGATCCCGGGCGGCTGCGCCAAATCTTGCTGAACTTGGTTGGCAATGCGGTCAAATTCACGCAGAGCGGCGGCGTGAAAATCAAGTTGGAAGTACCCGAGGAATCGGACGGCAATCAGATGATTCGCTTTTCCGTGATCGACACGGGAATTGGCATTCCCGAGGCCAGCCTGAAATCCATTTTCGCCCCCTTTACGCAGGCAGACTCCTCCATCGCTCGGCGCTTTGGCGGCACGGGGCTGGGGCTGGCGATCGCCAAGCGGCTGGTCGAAGGCATGGGTGGCGTGATTGGCGCTTCCAGCAGACCGGGCGAAGGCAGCGTCTTTCATTTCATGCTGCCCTTCTTGACGGGTGAGCCGGGGCAGGCCGAGACGTCCATAGCTAGGCGATTGCCGACCGGCCTTGCGGTCATGGTGGTCGATGACGTCGAGATCAATCGTCTGGTTGCCGGGGGATTGCTGGAACTTGACGGCCACAAGGTGATTCATGCCGCTTCCGGCGAAGAAGCCCTGGCCAAGCTGGTTGGCCAGCCGGTTGATGTCGTTTTCATGGACCTCTTGATGCCGGAAATGGACGGTTATGAAACCGCCAGGAGAATCCGGGCATTGCCCGTCGATCAGTTGGCACGATTGCCCATTCTCGCCATGACGGCCAATGTCCATCATTCGGATCGCGAACGGGCCGAGGCGGCGGGCATGAACGGCTTTCTGCCCAAGCCCCTCAATCTCAATGACATTCGCGCGACATTAAGTTCGTTGTCGGCAGGGGGGGGAGGGGCTAGGCCCATGGGCGCTCCCGACCAGACGAGCCTTGAGGCGGCGTCTTTGCTTGACCAGGAAAAGCTGGCTCTTTGGTTCAGCACCTTCGGCGCCGACAAGCTGAAAGAGCTGATCGGCACCTATCGCACGAGTTCGGCCGATAATTTTCGAGGCCTGAGCGCCGCCCTGGACGCCAAGGACGTTTCGCAGGTTGGACGAGTCGCCCACAAGATCGCGGGTGCGGCTGCCAATCTGGGATTTTCTGCTCTGTACCGACAAGGAATCAGCGCGGAGAACGCCGCCAAGGGAGGGCAGGATGCAGAAGCGCTGCATCTGGCCCAGGCCATGGCGGACATTCAGGCTCAGTCCTGGCAGGCGCTGGAACTCTGGCTGGCCAAGGCGCAGAGCGAGGGTCAGGGGTAACGCTTGCCTTTCTGATCCAAGGCGGGCACCCTCATGCCAAGATGACCGATTCCGATATCCTTTCTCCGCTCGTTCTGGCCTTGGCCGCTGGGCTGATGGTTGCTGTGGCCGCGTTGGCCCTGCTGGCCCGCAGGCGGGTCGAGACGGATCTGGCGCTGGAAAGCAACAACGAGAAAACCGCCTGCCTCACCGAGATGCTAAATTTCTCGCCCAACGGATTTTACCGCTGGGACGCCGACGGCGGGCAGGTTTGCTCCAGGCGCTTGGCCATCATGCTGGGCCTGCGCGCAGGCACGCAGACCTTGTTCGAGGAACTGGTGCAGTATTTCGGCCCTTCGGATCAGGCCGCCCTTTTGGCGGGCGTTGCCGGGTTGCGCCGTGAAGGCGCTGGATTCGCGCAAGAAGCCGTTCTGCTGGACCCCGTCAGGCGCGTGCGATTTACCGGCCAGCGGATTTCGGACGCTTCCGATCGATGGCTGGCCGATGTGCTGTGGGTCGAGGACATCACTCAGAACACGGAGACGTTGGACCGCCTGAGTTCTGAAACCTTCGTCCTGCTGACCGAGCGCGACCGGCTGCGCGCCGTTCTGAACGCCATGACCATTCCCGTCTGGCTTCGAGATGCCGATCTGCAACTGGTCTGGTGCAACCGGGCCTATGCGCAGGCGGTGGACGCCATTTCGCCCGCTCAGGCGGTGGCCAGCCAGAATGAACTGATGCAAGACGGTTCCGCGCTGGCCGAGACGGTGCGTGCGGAAAACCGCATGATGACCCAAGCGCGCCATCTGGTGGTGGATGGTCAGCGCCGCCTGTTCGAGATTTCCGAAATTCCCCTGGCGGGCGGCATGGCGGGTTACGCCCAGGACATGACCCGCCTTGAAGAGGCGCATGATTCCTTGTCGCGCCATATCGCCGCTCATGGCGAGGTGCTGGAACGTCTGACGCCCGCCATCGCCATTCACGGCCCCGATACCCGCTTGGCCTTCTTCAACGACGCCTATGTGCATCTTTGGCGCCTTGATCGCGCCTGGCTGTCGCAGGGACCGGCCTATGTTGAAATCCTAGACTATCTGCGCGAACGGCGTCTGTTGCCCGAGCAGGCCGATTTCCCGGCCTTCAAGGAAAGCGAGCTGAAGCGCTTTACCGGACTGATGGAAGCCGCCGAGGACATCGTGCATCTGCCCGACGGCACCACGCTAAGGCGCTTGATCGCGCCGCATCCTTTGGGCGGCCTGTTGTTCACCTATGAAAACGTCACGGACAAGCTGGCCCTGGAACGGTTGTACAACACCATGATCGCCGTGCATCGCCAAACACTCGACCATCTGCACGAAGCGGTGGCGGTGTTCGGCGGCGACGGACGCTTGAAGCTGTTCAATCAGGCGCTGGTGCGGCTGTGGGGTCTCGACAACGCCGTGCTGATGAGCCAGCCTCATGCCAGTTGGCTGTTCGAGATACAGCGCTCGCATGTCGAACAGAAATCTTGGGATGGTCTGAAGCGCAGCTATGAGCGCTTGTTGGCCGAACGTCCATCCGAGGTCATGCGTCTGGAGCGTCTTGACGGCTTGGTGCTTGATCAGGCCAGTCTGCCGCTGCCCGATGGCGGGCTGCTGGTCACTTGGTACGACGTAACCGATTCGGCGCGCGTGCAGAAGGCCTTGATCGAACGAGGTCAGGCTCTGGAAGCAGCCAATCGTTTAGGCGCCGAGTTCGTGGCCAGCGTGGCGGCCGAGTTGAAGGCGCCGCTGGAAGCTGCTGTTGGGCATGCCGACATTCTGGCCAACGCCTATTACGGCGATCTGAATTCGCGCCAAGCCGAACATGTGAAGGGCGTTCTTGAATCGTCGCGTCTGGCCTATGAACTGGTCGATGCGATGGTCGAACTGGCCACCCTGGAAGCCGGTCGCCTGACCCTGTCTATCGACACTTTGGACATCACCGTCTTGTTGTCGGGCGTGTTGGCTCTAACCCGCGAAGCGGTCAAGGCCAAGGCGCTGACGCTCAATTACGATTGCCCGCCCGATATCGGCTGGATGGTGGGCGACGCCAAGCGATTAAAACAGGCTTTGTACAATCTGGTCAGCAACGCGGTGAAGTTCACGCCTGAGGGCGGGCAGATCACGCTGGCCGCCAGCCGACAGGGCAAGGACGTCGCCTTTACGGTGGCCGACACGGGGGCGGGAATTACCGGGGCCGATCAGGCGGCGCTGGAAGGAACGCTTGAGGCCGGAAAGCCCGGCAAGGGCGGCGGCATTGGGTTGGTGCTGGTCAAGCGCTTCGTGGAATTGCATGGCGGGCGCATTGAAATCGCCTCGGCCAGTGGTGAAGGGACCACGGTCACTCTGTATCTGCCCGCAGGCTGAACCCGCGGGCAGGCTGAAGAGTCAGGCGACTTCGGCGAATTTCTCGCCCTTGATCTTGCAGACTGGGCATTCGTCGGGCGCTTCGCCGATGACGGTATGTCCGCAGACCGGACAGACGCGAATGGCGCTGACAAGAAGATCCTTACCTGCCTTCGCCGCTTCCAGCGCCTGCTTGAACAGTCCGAAATGGACCTTCTCAACCTCAAGGGCATAGGTCATCGACCGTTCCGCCCGCTTGTGGCCCTCCGCCTTGGCCTCGGCCAGCATCGGTGGATACATGTGGGTGAATTCATGTTCTTCGCCTGCAATGGCGTCTTCCAGATTGGCCACCGTCTCCTTGACTCCGTCCATGGCGCGCAGATGGCTGTGGGCGTGGATGGTTTCGGCGGCGGCAACGGCGCGGAACAGTTTGGCCACCATGGCCAGCCCGTCGCGGGCCGCCTGCTCGCCATAGGCCAGATATTTGCGATTGGCTTGGCTTTCCCCGGCAAAGGCTTCCTTCAGATTGTCCTGCGTGCTCATTTTGTTTTCCCTTGTTGGAGGCCCAAAAAAAAGGCGACGCCTGGGCGCCGCCTTCTTTTCGTCAATGAAGCGAAGAAATCAAATCGCTTCCTTGAGTTCCTTGGCCGGACGGAAGGCAACCTTCTTGCTGGCCTTGATCTTGATGGCCTCGCCGGTGGCGGGGTTGCGGCCCATGCGGGCGGCACGCTTCTTGACCTGCAGAACGCCCAGGCCGACGATGCGAACGCGGGCGCCCTTCTTCAGGTGCTTCGTGATCATGTCGACGACGTCGTTCAGAATGGCTTCCGACTGCTTCTTGGACATTTCATGCTTGGTCGCAGTCGCAGCAGCGAGGTGCTTGAGCGTGACGAGAGCGGGCTTGTCAGCCGCCGCCGCCGCCTTGGTCGTAGGTGCCTTGGCCATGTTTTTTATCCCTGAAAAGGTTGATCGATAGGCATGAAAGACCATAGAAATAAGGCGATTTCAAGCGGCAACCCTCAAGGATATTGATAATAAACACTTTTCTCGCGGACAATTTTTGCGTCAAGGCTGCGACTCGGAACGTCGATTCTCTTTTTGGCTCGATGCGGCAAGGGATGGCGCAGTTCTTTCGTTTCGTGCATCCTTGTTCAAGTGATGATGCAAAGGCAAGGGAACAGAGATCATGGCGGCACTGACCTTTCCGAAGAATTTTCTGTGGGGCGCATCGACCTCGTCTTATCAGATCGAGGGCGCGTTGAACGAGGATGGGCGCGGCCCGTGCATCTGGGACACTTATGCCGCTCAGGGGCGCATCCAGGATGGCTCGACGGCGGCCATGGCTTGCGACCACTATCATCGCTATCTTGAAGACGTCGCCCTGATGAAGCAGGCGGGCTTCAACGCCTATCGCTTTTCCATCGCCTGGCCGCGCATTCTGCCCACGGGGACAGGCGCCGTGAACGAGAAGGGTCTTGATTTCTACGATCGTCTGGTCGATGCGCTTCTGGCCGCCAACATTCGTCCGATGGCCTGTCTTTATCACTGGGACTTGCCGCAGCCCTTGGAGGACAAGGGCGGTTGGCAGGGCCGCGACGTGGTGGGGCCTTTCGCCGACTATGCCCGCATCGTCACCAAGCGCTTGGCCGACCGGGTCAAAGACTGGATGATGCTGAACGAACCCAATGTGGTGGCCATTTTCGGCTATGGGCTGACCGATCAGGCGCCGGGCCTCAATCTGGGCGAGCAGGGCATTCTGCGCGCCCTTCATCACCAGAATTTGGCGCAGGGTGCTGCCTTGCGGGCTATTGCGGCGGAACATTCGGGGCTGACCACCGGAACGGTGATCAATCTGCAGCCTTGCCGGGCCGAGGACGACAAACCCGAAAACGTCGCCGCCGCCAAGCGCTGGGACGCGGTATGGAACCGCGTGCCGCTGGATGGCGTGATGCGGGGCAAGATTCCCGAAATTCTGGCCGAGAAGATGAAGGGCATCGTGCAGCCCGGCGACGAAGAGGCCATCCGCTTCCCCATCGATCTTTTGGGCATCAATTATTATTCGCGCATGACGATGAAGCACGAGGCGGGGCGCCCCTTTGACGTCACCTGGGGCGACGCGCATTGCGACCGTTGGACCTATATGGCCTGGCCGGTGCAGCCCGACGGGCTTTACGACCTGCTGATGGAGTTCAAGCGCGATTACGGCAATCCGGCGGTTTACATCGCCGAGAACGGGGCCGCCTATGACGACAAGGTGGAAGCCGACGGCTCCGTGCACGACCTCGAACGCGTGGCGTTCCTAAGAGATCATATAGAAGCGGTGGGACGTGCCGCCCAGGACGGCTGCAACGTGAAGGGCTATCTGGCCTGGAGCCTTTTGGACAATTTCGAATGGGGATTCGGCCTGTCCAAGCGTTTCGGCATCGTGCGCGTTGATTACGAAACGCAAAAGCGCACGCCCAAGGACAGCTATCGTTTCCTGGCCGAGGTCATCAAAAACGGAAGCCTCTGATCCCTCAGTATTCCTTGGCCCCTTTTTTCGCGGCGCCGTTGGCGAATTTCAAAGCACCTTCCACTTGCTGGCGCGCTTTGGCGTCGCAGGCGGATTTGTTGGCCATGTTGGCGAATTCCTCTTCCGCCATGCCGATGGCGGTCGACATCGCCGGATCGGATTTGACGCGCGACTGAATGCGCTGATCGAGCTGGCTGGCGAAGCGGTCGAGCTGACTTGCCGCTTCCGCGCCGAAAAATCTGCAACGCCGGTTGATCAACTGGGCGGGCATCAGGCTGGCCCATATCTTGGCTTCGGCATCCTTGGCCTTGAACTCCTGATAGCGCGGCCGCAAGGTTGCCGCCAGACCTGCCCGCATGATTTTGGCGGCCTGCTCGTCGCAACTTTTCCCAGCCGCGGCGCTGCGCGCTTCGCCAAGCAAGCCGTCCGCGCTCTTGCCCAGTTTTGCGGCCTCTTCCTTGAACGACGCTTCGACGAGGCTACGTTCTTCCCCGCTCAATCCCTTGCAGACCGAATCGACGCTTAAGGACAGCGCCTTGCTTTTCAGCGAGGAAGCGGGGGCTGCGCCGTCGGGGGCTGCTGTGGCGCCGGCTGTGGCTGGAAGAGAGACGCCCAGCCGCCTCAACGCATCCTTGGCGTTTTGGTTGTTGCCTTGGGCGGCAAGTTTGTACCAAGCCTGGGCTTTGTCCATGTCCTTGGGCATGGCGTTGCCCTGTTCCGCCAAATAGCCCAGGCGATATTGCGCGCTGCTTTCGCCTTGCTCGCCCGCCATCCGATACAGCATCAGGGCGCTGTCCATGTCCTGCGCCAAGCCGCTGCCCAGTTCGTACAATCGCCCCAGCAGCGTCATGGCCTTCACCTGGTTGCCCTCTACCGCTTTTCGCAGATGCGTGACGGCTCTGTTGGTGTCGCGCTCGATTTCCTTGCCCGCTAGAAATAGCTCGCCCAAATGCAGCGAGGCGGCGGCATGGCCGCTCTTTTCGCTCTCCTCAAGCTTGTTAAGGCCAGCTTCGACGTTCTTGGCGGTGCCGCGCCCTGATATTTGTCTAAGGGCCATGTCCAGTCCGGCGCGCCGGTGCCCGGCCTGGCTCAGGACCGCCAGTTCGGCATAGGCCGCTTCGTCGGAAATCTGGCTGGCCTGGATCGATTTCAGCAGCCCGATATATTTTACATCCAGGGCGGCGGCCAGATCGTAACGTTTTTTCCAGGCCTGTCCGCCGTCCTCGCCATCCTTCAATTCGGCCAGCCGTTTCATGGCGGGAATCAGCTCCAGGTTGGCCGCCCGTCGGTACCAATTCCTGGCGATGGCGTCGTCGGCCAAGACGCCTTCGCCGGTCTCGTAAACGCGCCCAAGTTCGTAGGCCGCCCAGGGAAATTGCTTTTCTGCGGCCCTGCTAAGCCAAGCGGACTGCAAAGCAAGGTCGCGCTCGACGCCGTTGCCCAAACGGTAATGGCGGGCCAAAGCCATTTGTGCGGCGGGAAAGCCCTGCTCGGCGGCTTGCCGCACCCAGGTAATGTCCGAGGTCTGAATGCCACGGAATGTGTAGATGATGGCGGCACTGCCAAGTTGCGTAACAGGAGGCTGGGGGGCTGGCTGCGCGCCTAATGGAAGCGCGGCCAGCCATGCGCCAGCCAGTGCCAATAGCGCCAGCAGGGGCTGGCGGCGCATTTTTCCATAGGGGCGGTCGGGATTGGCCATGAGGGCAATCTTTCCTGGGAAGCCTACAAAGGCTTGTAATTTAGCACAGTTCTCACGTTAACACATATTCACGTCAATTCATGCGCCTCACATCTTGTGTTTAAGGACAGGCAATATGGAGGGAGTAGATTCACCCACATCAGGCATTTTTTTATGATCCCGCACCTTAACCGCGACGGCGTTTATACCCGTCGCGGTTTTTTTTGCGCCTTTGCAGTGCGGTATATGCATGCCGTGAATTGCTGCAATGCAAAATTAGAGGAAGCGAATTTGACTGACATCCTCTATATCTTGAGGCAGATCAAGTTTCTGTACGCAGATTGGAGTTTCGGCACATGCTCAAAGTGAACAGTTATTCCGCAGGATGGATCCACAGCTACGCCGCTGCGGATCAGGATAATGCCGCCCAGGCTTTCGGCTGGGTCGAAAAGCTGAGCTGGCTAGCCGTTCGCGCCCTTGTCGGCCTGGCTTCCTGGAACGAGAGGCGCCGGATCAGCGCCGAGTTGATGGCCATGGACGACCGCCAATTGGCCGATATCGGCTTGGTACGCACCGACATCGACCGGGTCGCCAGCGGCCAATATGAAGATGTCAGGCATGTTCCCAAGCCCTCTTTCGACGGGCGTTACGCGTCCGACCAGCGCTTGGCTGCTTAAATCGGTCATCCTTCTTTAAGGCCCTGGGCGATATTTTCGCCTTCAGGGCCTTTTTCTTGCCCTATTTTCGAGTCACACCGTTGCCGTAGCCGACAGGCTATGGCAAAAACAGGCGCGGCCCGATTCCACGGGCGGCCATTGTTCAACGACGGTTTCGACGAGGTATCCGACATGGTTCGACGCGTCCGCAAGGCGGTGTTTCCCGTTGGCGGCATGGGCACCCGGTTTCTTCCCGCCACCAAGGCGATGCCCAAAGAGATGCTTCCGGTTGTCGACAAGCCCCTGATCCAGTACGCCGTCGAAGAGGCGCAGGCGGCGGGCATCGAACATTTCATCTTCGTGACCGGTCGCGGCAAGGGGGCGCTTGAGGACCATTTCGATCACGCCCCGCAACTCGAGCGGCTGTTGCTTGAGCGGCGCAAGACCAAGGAGATCGAAGCCGTCACCTCCTGGATGCCCAAGTCGGGACAGGTCTCCTATACCCGTCAGCAAGAACCGTTGGGTCTGGGCCACGCCGTTTGGTGCGCCCGCGATCTGGTGGGCGACGAACCTTTCGCCGTGCTGCTGCCCGACGATCTGGTGCGCGCTCGCGTGCCGTGCCTGCGCCAGATGGTCGATGTATGGGTGGAAACCGGCGGCAGCATGGTGGCCGTGATGGACGTGCCCCGTGAACACACCAAGCGCTACGGCATCCTGGATGTCGAAAAGGACGACGGCAAGCTGGCGCGCGCCAAGGGCCTAGTGGAAAAGCCCGAACCCGAGGTCGCGCCCTCCACTCTGTCCATCATCGGGCGTTACATTCTGCATCCCAAGGTGTTCGACTATCTCGAACTTCAGCAGCGGGGTGCGGGCGGCGAAGTGCAGTTGACCGACGCCATGGCCAAAACGATCGGCCAAGTGCCTTTCCACGGGCTTCGTTTCGAAGGCCAGCGCTTCGATTGCGGCGACAAAGTGGGCTTCCTGGCCGCCAATGTCGTGTATGGATTGGATCGGCCAGACCTTGCCGACGAATTCCGCGAAGCCCTGAAGTCCATCGAAATCTAAAATCGACTTTTCCCAGCGAAGGATCATCGCATGCGCGTTACCATGATCGGCACCGGCTATGTCGGACTTGTTTCCGGAGCCTGCTTCTCCGAATTCGGCGTCAATGTCACCTGCGTTGACAAGGACGTCGGCAAGATCGAGAAGCTGAAGCAGGGCATCATGCCCATTTACGAGCCGGGTCTCGACAAGCTGGTGGAAGACAATGTGAAGGACGGGCGTTTGTCCTTCACCACCGAACTGGGACCGGCGGTCAAGGGCGCCGACGCCGTGTTCATTGCCGTGGGCACGCCGTCTCGCCGTGGCGACGGCTATGCCGACTTGTCATATGTTTATGCCGCCGCCGAGGAGATCGCCCAGGCCCTGGACGGCTATACGGTGATCGTCGACAAAAGCACCGTGCCGGTGGGCACGGGCCGCGAAGTGGAAGCCATCATCAGAAAGACCAATCCCAAGGCGGATTTCGACGTGGTATCGAACCCTGAATTCCTGCGCGAAGGTTCGGCCATTCACGATTTCATGCGCCCCGACCGCGTGGTGATCGGCACCGAGCAGGAGCGCGCCCGCGAAGTGATGCGCAGGCTTTACCGCCCCTTGCATCTGATCGAAACGCCCATTCTGTTCACGGGCCGCGAGACGGCGGAACTGACCAAATACGCCGCCAACGCCTTCCTGGCCGTCAAGATCACCTTCATCAACGAGATCGCCGACCTGTGCGAAAAAGTCGGCGCCGACGTGCATGACGTGTCGAAGGGCATCGGCCTGGATGGCCGCATCGGCAAGAAATTCCTGCATCCTGGCCCCGGCTATGGCGGATCTTGCTTCCCCAAGGACACGCTGGCCTTGGTGCGCACGGCCAAGGATGCGGGCGCTCCGGCCCGTATCGTGGAAACCGTGGTCGACATCAACGACAAGCGCAAGAAGCGCATGGCCGACAAGGTGGTCGATATTTGCGGCGGTTCAGTCAAAGGCAAGAAGATCGCCATCCTGGGCCTGACCTTCAAACCCAACACCGACGACATGCGTGACGCCCCCTCGTTGGAGATCGTGCCTGCCTTGAATGCGGCCGGGGCCAAACTCAGCGTTTTCGATCCCGAAGGCATGGAAGAGGCCAAGAAGCTGCTGTCCGGCGTCGAATGGTGCGAAAACGTCTATGACACGCTGAAGGATGCCGACGCGATGGTTCTGGTGACCGAATGGAACGAGTTCCGTTCGCTCGACCTGCCCCGCGTCAAGTCGTTGATGAAGACGCCGGCCATGGTCGATCTGCGCAACGTCTACTCGCCCGCCGAAATGGTGGCGACGGGATTCAGTTACATGGGCGTAGGACGTCCCGTTCCAAAGAAAGGCTGAAAGACATGAAGCTGCTCGCCGTCGCAACCAAACCCTTCGACGGCCAGAAGCCCGGCACGTCGGGCCTAAGGAAGAAGGTCAAGGTCTTCGAGCAGCCGCATTATCTGGAGAATTTCGTTCAGTCGGTTTTCGATGTGCTGGCGGCGGAAACGCCGGAAGGCTTCTTAGCCAAGACGCTGGTCGTGGGCGGCGACGGTCGCTATCACAACAAGCCAGCCATCGTCACCATCTTGAAAATGGCGGCAGCGGCGGGCTTTGGCCGCGTCTTGGTGGGGGCAGGAGGCATTCTGTCCACCCCTGCCGTCTCTTGCGTGATCCGCAAGCACAAGGCTTTCGGCGGCTTCGTGCTGTCGGCCAGCCACAATCCGGGCGGCCCATCGGAAGATTTCGGCATCAAATACAACAATGCTTCCGGAGCACCCGCGCCCGAGAAACTGACCGAAGCCGTTTTCGCCCGCACCAAGACCATTGGCGAGTACCGCATTCTGGATGCAGCCGTTCCGTCGATTGAGGCGACAGGCAAATTCCAACTGGGAAGCACGGCGGTCGAGGTGATCGATCCGGTCGCTGACTACGGCGACTTGATGGCGCAATTGTTCGACTTCGAGGGCATCCGGGCCTGGTTCAAGGCCGGGCATCGCATCGCCTTTGATGCCATGCACGCCGTGACCGGCCCTTATGCGGTCGAGATTCTCGAAAACCGCCTGGGGGCGGCCAAGGGAAGCGTGATGAACGCCATTCCGTTGGAGGATTTCGGCGGCGGACATCCCGACCCCAATCTGGTGCATGCCCATGATCTTGTCGAGTTGATGAACGGCCAGGATGCGCCCGATCTGGGGGCCGCTTCGGATGGCGATGGCGACCGCAACATGATTCTGGGACGTTCCTTCTTCGTCACCCCTTCGGACAGTCTGGCCGTGATCGCCGAACATGCCGCCGTTGCCCCCGGATATGCCAAGGGGTTGAAAGGGATCGCGCGCTCCATGCCCACCAGCGGGGCGGCCGATCTGGTGGCCAAGGCCCTGAACATACCTTGCTTTGAGACGCCCACCGGCTGGAAATTCTTCGGAAATTTGCTGGATGACGGCAAGGCGAGCCTGTGCGGCGAGGAAAGTTTCGGCACCGGTTCCGACCATGTGCGCGAGAAGGATGGGCTGTGGGCCGTTCTGATGTGGCTGAACATGTTGGCCGCCACCGGCAAGCCGGTGGCCGAATTGGTTCGCGCCCACTGGAAGCGTTTTGGGCGCACCTTCTATACCCGCCATGACTGGGAAGCCATCCCCACGGACATTGCCGACACGCTGATGGCCGATCTGCGCGCCTCACTGCCCAACCTGCAGGGCAAAATGCTGGCCGGACTTAAGGTTAGCAAGGCCGACGACTTTTCCTATACCGATCCCGTGGACGGATCGGTCAGCGCCAAGCAGGGTGTTCGGGTGTTGTTCGAAGATGGGGCGCGGATGGTGTTCCGGCTTTCGGGCACAGGAACCGAGGGGGCGACGCTGCGCGTTTATTTCGAGCGTCCCGTGGCGGATCTTGCCAAACATGAGGACGATACCCAAGTGACGTTGGGTGACCTGATCCGGGCGGCAGAGGAACTGGCGGGGATCAAGAAACGCACCGGACGTGACGCGCCAACGGTGATCACATGACTTTGTCCCATGCCCTTCATCCAACGATTCTTCGCGAATACGACATTCGCGGCATTGTGGAACATACATTGTCGGCGGATGACGCCTACGCCATTGGCCGCGCCTTCGGGAGCATGTGCGCCAAGCAGGGCGGGCGCCATGTGACGGTTGGGCGGGATGGCCGCCTCAGTTCGCCTGATTTGGCCGATGCGGTGACGCTGGGCTTGCAGGCGGCGGGCATCGAGGTGATCGATATCGGCCTGGGGCCGACGCCGATGCTGTATTTCGCCGCCAAGACCCTGAAGGCCGACGGCGGCGTCATGATCACGGGATCGCACAATCCGCCCAACCATAACGGCTTCAAGATGGTGATGAAGGGCAAGCCCTTCTTTGGCGCCGACATCTTGGAATTGGGACGCATCGCCGCCGCGGGTGCCTATGCCACCGGCTCGGGCAGCCTGGTCAAGCGCCCGATCGACAAGGCCTATGTCGAACGCCTGCTGCAAGACTACAACGGCCAGCGTCCGCTGCGCGTGGTTTGGGATTGCGGCAATGGCGCCACAGGCGAGGTCGTCAAGCAGTTGGTGGCGCGCCTTCCCGGCCATCACACGGTTCTGTTTGCCGAAATCGACGGCACATTTCCCAATCACCATCCCGATCCCACCGATCCGCATACGCTGATCGCCTTGAAGCAAGCCGTTGCCGACGAGAAGGCCGATTTGGGAATCGCCTTCGACGGCGATGGCGACCGCATCGGCGTCGTCGATGGCAAGGGCCGCATCTTGTGGGGCGATCAAATTCTGGTGCTGCTGGCCGAAGACGTGCTGAAGCGCCAGCCGGGCGCTACCATCATGGCCGACGTCAAGGCCAGCCAAGCGCTGTTCGACGCCATCGAGAAAATGGGCGGCCAACCCTTGATGTGGAAGACGGGCCATTCCCTGATCAAGACCAAGATGGCGGAAATCGGCTGTCCCCTGGCTGGCGAAATGAGCGGACACATTTTCTTTGCCGATACCTATTACGGCTATGACGACGCGCTGTATGCCGCCATTCGCTTTCTGTCGAAGGTGGCGCGCCTGCCAGACGGCTTGGCGGCTTGGCATGACAAATTGCCAAAGATGATCAACACGCCGGAAATTCGCATCGATTGCGCCGACGAGCGAAAATTCGCGGTGATCGAGGAAGTTCGTTCGCGCCTGTCGGCCATGGGCGCCGACGTGAACGCCACCGATGGCGTGCGCGTGAAGGAAGCCGAAGGCTGGTGGTTGCTTCGCGCATCGAACACCCAAGCGGTTCTGGTGGCCAGGGCCGAGGCCAATGACGAAGCCGGACTGACGGAACTGAAGGGCCGCTTGAAGAGCCAATTGGCGGCCTCCGGCCTCTCGTCGGCTATTTAGCCGGCATGAGGTTGCGTAGCCGGGCTGCCTGAATTTCCTGCTCCATTTCGTTTAGAACGCCGGATGTGAATCCCTCGGACTGCATATGTTGCAGGGCTTGCGCCAATGAGGGCACCAAGTCGGCATGCTTCTTATTGACGTAAAGAAATAGCGGAACACTGTTGATCGGCGGGTCGAGCGAGAGAAGAGGGCCTGCCTTCATGCGGTCGATTTCAGGCCAAGCGTTGTATCCCAACACCGCGACGCTGCAGCGCCCTGCCTTCAGCATCAGGATTGATTGGGCGACGTCGTTGGCAATCGTGCGATCCATGCTCTCCGTTGCCGCCTCGGCCAGTTTCATGCCGCGAAGGATGCACAGGCTGAATGGCTTCAAACTATCCCAGCCGTCGATTCTGAATGTCATGCCCGTGGTGAAAACTACCGTGTGGTAGCTCAACATTGGCACCGGCACCTGGACCAGATTGGGATAGAGTTTCTCCAGACCCGCCACGCGGACTTGGTCTCCCGCCGTCTGGCCGTTGTCGGCGGCCTGCAGGGCGCGTTCGCTGGGCAGGGTTCTGAATTCCGTCTCGACGCCCGAGCGGCGGAACGCCTCGGCCGATATTCTGGCGGCATAGCGGGCCAGCGGGTCTTCTCGTTGCGACAAGACGAGTTTTTCCCTGGCGGCGCTGCGCTCCTGGGCGAAGGCGGGAAGCCAAGAAAAACACATCAGCATAATGAGAAACAGGCGGCGCATGGTTTTGATTTCCTTATCTCGCCAGCGGCTCGTTGCGCTGCCGCGCGGTCTGAATTTCCTTTTCGAAGGGAGAAAGCAGTGCCGCCGTCGTGCCATCCTTTTGCATCCTTAGAAGTTCGGCAACCAGCTTTGGAACTAGGTGCTTGTGCTTCTTGTTGACGTAAAGATAGAGAGGCGTGCTGGCAATCGGCGGTTCCAGCGAGCGTAGAGTCTGTGCCTGCAGGCGATCAATTTCCGGCCAAACGACATATCCCAGAATGCCAACTTGGCATCGCCCGGCCAGCAGCATCTTGATCATTTGAGGCACATCGTTGGTGAAGTATCGATTCATGCCCTCCGTTCCATCCTCGGCCAGCTTCATGCCGCGAGAGACGCAAAGGCTGTAGGGGCGCAGACTCTCCCAGCCATCGACTTTGAAGATTAGCCCCGTCGTGAAGGCGACCGTATCAAAATTAAGCAAAGGCTCGGGCACTTGGATCAGATTGGGGTATTGCGCCTCTAGTCCAGCCATACGCGCCAGTTCGCCGTCCGTCTCGCCGTCATCCGCCTCTTGAATGGCCCGCAGGCTTGGCAGGACTTTGGCCTTTGCCGTGATCCCGATACGACGGTAAGCCTCGGAAGCGATGGCGAAAGCGGATCTGGCCAGCAGATTGTCGCGCTGGGACAGAACAATTTGCTCGCTGGCTTGGGCCGGAAAGCAGATAAGCCACGCCAGGAAAAGTGACAGCGACCAGCGCATGGCCTGTTCCCTAGTCCCTTTCCGGTTGCTGCGGCAAGGCCCCTTGCCCAAGGGTGAAATAGAAGGTTGTGCCCTCTGTTGGTTTCGATTCGTACCAGATGCGCCCATGATGCAGCTGAACGATCCGTTTGCAGATGGCAAGCCCGATGCCGGTTCCCGGATAGGCCTGCTTGGTGTGATGGCGGCGAAAAATGTCGAAAATATCCTGGTTCGACGCTTCGATGCCGATGCCGTTGTCGGTGACGGAAATGACGGGTTCGCCTTCTTGGATTTTGCAATCGATCCTGACGTCAAGCGCAACGCCGGGCCTTGAAAATTTGATGGCGTTGTCGATCAGATTTTCGAACAACTCGGCGATCAGGGCGGCGTTGCCCTCGATTTCCGGCAAAGGACCCACTCTGACGCAGGCCCCTGACTTTTCGACGAGCTGGCTTAACTTGTCGATCGCCGTGCGGCAGACGGCGTCAAGCTGCACCGTCGTGAAGGTCAAGCCGCGGCCCAGGCGCGAAAAGGTCAAAAGGTCGTTGACCAGCTTGTACATCTGCCGGGCGTTGCCGATGATGTAATCGAGATATTCGTCGGCGTTGGCGTCGAAGCGGCCGCGATAATCCTTCTCAAGTTTCTGGGCGTAAAGCGCTATGCCTCGCAACGGCTCTTGCAAATCGTGCGACGCCACATAGGCGAAACGCTGCAATTCAGAGTTGCTGATGGTCAGCTTCTCGACCAAGTCTTGAAGTTTCGCCTCGGTCTCGCGCCGCTGGTTGATTTCAGTTTCCATGTCCAAATTCGACGCTTGCAAATCCTTGTAGGCCTTGCGAAGCGAATCTTGCATGGATTGGATCGCCTGAACCATGCGGTCCAGTTCGTCGGGTTCGGCCCCGATGGGGCGGTCAAGCGCCAGTCGGGGCGCCGTGCTTCTGAGGTCGAAGGAGTCGACCGACTGGGCAAGATCAATCAAGTGGCGGGTGACAAGGCGGTAGACGATCAAAAGAATGAACAGCGAGACGATGAAGGTTTTGATTCCCTGGTTGAACAAGATCATCAAAGCACTGCCGAACAGTCTGGCGTAAACATGTTCGAACGTGGCCTCGACCCGCAGGGTTCCGATGGCGTGCGGCCCATTGTGGTCGGTGAAGATCAGCGGAAACTCGCGCACGATGGGCGGATTCTCCAGCGGCGTTCCCGAACGGATAACCAGCGGCTGACGGCCGTCGCTGTTCGTTTCGCGTAATTCCAGGGCTTGAATGTCGGGCAGGCGCTGAATGCCGCCTAGTTGCAGCTTGATTTGCTCTGTGTCGAATTGCCACAGCCCGCCCGCCAAACTGTCGGCATAGCTGCTGCGCAATTCGGCCAAGCGTTGCTCGATCTCGCTGACGTCGCGCCGATATTCGAAATAGAGTTGGCCCACGGTCAGCGCCAGCGTCACGACCGAACTGACGAGAAGAATCGAAATCAGCAAGCGCCAGCCGATGCCACGATATAACCGCCTGGAGGGTGCTGGCACCTGCAAACCCATTTTCAACGTCGTCGGATTGTCATAGGCCAAAAGAATCGGTCTTCCCTGACGGTGGATGTCTGCCCCGCTTATGACAACAGAATGACAGGACAGGCGTGTTTCGTCGAGCCGAACTTACGGGGGAGATGAAGCAAGTATGATGAATTTATATTTCCGTACAATAAGTTGCATGAATGAGGTGGGGAAATCGAGCCCCTGCCGTTTTCTCTCATTTTGATTTCACCAAATCATCACACACGCTTTTCTAAAGCCGTATTAAAAGCCAAGCCATGCGCGACGGAACACTACATCTTGATTCGGTCGATCTTGTCGGCGGCCGGGTTCTCATGGCGGACGGCAGCATTGCCGAGGCCGATCTTCATATTGCCGACGGCAAGATCGCTGGGATTGGCGGCAAGCGCCAAGCCCACCGCAGCCTGGACGCCAAGGGACATCTGATCTTGCCGGGCATCGTCGACCTGCACGGCGACGTGTTCGAGCGCCAGCTTATGCCCCGTCCAGGCATTCAATTCGACCAGCGTCTGGCCTTGATCGATACCGACCGCCAGTTGGTGGCCAATGGCGTGACCACGGCCTATCATGGGCTGTCCTGGTCGTGGGAGCCGGGTTTGCGCGACGGGTCGTCGGCGGTCGCCTTCATGGCGGCGCTGGATCAGGTTCGCCCGCGCCTGCTGGCCGATACGCGCCTGCATCTGCGCCACGAAACCTTCAATGTCGAGGCCGAGCAGCAACTGATCGCCTGGATGGATCAGGGGCGGATCGATCTTCTGTCTTTCAACGACCATACGGTGTCGATTGCCGGGAAGATCGAGAAGCGGGAGCATCCGGTGCGCTATGCTGGGCGCTCGGAACTGACGGAGGAGGAATTCCGCTCGCTGTTCGATCTGGTGATGTCCAGGGCAGGCGAGGTAGAAAGTTCGATCGAGCGTTTGGCCCGCGAGGCCAGAAGCCGCCATATTCCCATCGCCTCGCATAACGATAGTTCGCCCACCGACCGCGCCTGGTTCCATTCCCTGGGCAGCCGCTTGTGCGAATTTCCCTGCGATTTCGAAACCGCCTTTTTCGCCATCGCCAACGGCGATGCCGTGATCATGGGCGCTCCCAATGCGGTGCGCGGCAAAAGCCACTACCAGCGCCCTTCGGCGGGCGAATTGGCCAAGTCCGGCCTGTGCACCATTCTGGCCTCCGACTATTACTATCCCGCCTTGCTGCATGCTCCGTTCACGCTGATGCGCGAAGGCAAGCTGGATTTCGCCAAGGCTTGGTCGCTGGTATCCCAAGCGCCAGCCCGCGCCCTGGGCCTATCCGACCGGGGAGAGATCATCGAGGGGCTTAGGGCCGACCTGATCATAGTCGATGATTCGGATCCCCACCTGCCCATGGTGGCCGCCACCATGGCCGAAGGCCGGATGGCTTTTTGCGCGCATCTGTAAAATCGTCTTTCCTTCTCCTTATTGAACCGGCGCCGTCATTCCCCTAATCTGTCTTGGGGTGCGCCGAGATTTGGGAGAAGAAGTCAATGTCCCTGCTTGCGGATTTGCAAACAGCCCTGCCCATCGCCGCCAAGCCCTTTGATGCGGCCAAATTGCGGACGGGACTGGTCATCGTCGATGCGGTGAACGGTTTCGCCACTGTGGGGGCGGGCTATCTGGCGCCTCCGGAACCGAACGATCAAGTCATCCGCATGGTGAGCGAGTCGGAGCGTTTGGCCCGGCTGTTTCTTGCGCGCGGGCAAAAGGTGGCGGCATTCTTGGATACGCATGAACCCGGCAAGGCCGAGCCGCCCTATCCCCCTCATTGCGAATCAGGCACCGGTGAAGAGAATTTGGTTCCAGCACTGTCCTGGCTGGAGGGCGAGGCGGGCGTTACCTTGATTCGCAAGGATTGCATCAACGGTTTCATTGGTTCGTTCGATCTGGATAGCGGGCGCAACCGCATGGTGGATTGGGTAAACGACAATCGGCTGGAAGCCATCGTCGTGACCGGCATCTGCACGGATATTTGCGTGATGGATTTCGTGCTGACGGCGCTGTCGGCCCGCAATCACGGGATGATGCCCGGTCTGAAAGACATCGTGGTCTATGCCGACGGATGCGCCACCTACGATCTTCCCATGGCGGCAACACGAATTCTGGGTTTGCCGCCCACCGCCTGTCATCCTCAATCGGAAACCCATCATGTGGGGCTGTATCTGATGGCCTCGCGCGGGGCTTGGCTGGCCGACAGCATCGGCTGACTATGCCCAGGCTGTTCTTCTATGGAACGTTGATGGACGCCGATCTGCGTCTAGCCATTGCCGGATGCGAGATGACGGTGGAACCGGCTTGGTTGGACGGCTTTCGCTGTGTGCCTGTTGCAGGCGCCGATTATCCCATGCTGGTCGCTTCGCCCCGCCATCGAGTTGAGGGGCTTTTGACGCAAGACATTGGAAAAAGGGTGCTGGGCAGGCTGATCCGCTATGAAGGCGGCGAATACCGGCTCGAGAAAAGAACAGTCCGGGTGGCGAGCGGACGCTTAACCGAAGCTGGGGTGTTTTTCACACGCCCCGGCATTCGGGGCCGCCTGCATCAAGATTGGGATCTGTCGCTTTGGCAGCGCCGCCATAAAGGCCGCTTTCTTAACCGGATGCCTGCTGCGTAGATCCCAAGGGATCCTCGGGCGAGACGACATGGCAGGCGGCGCGCGTGCTGGCGTCCAGCCTTTGACAGGCCGAACGGGCCTGCTGTTCGGTAATGCCGATCAGGCGGGCGCGGTAAACGGTTTGTCCGCGCGCGCGGTGGCTGGTTACGACGGCGCGACCGGCGGGAAGGTTCTTGGCCAGCTTGCGAAGGGCGTCGGACGCGGCCGAATGCGCCGTTGCATAGCGCGAGAAAGCCCCAACCTGGATGCCCCAGGCCGGTTGGCGGTTCGATTCCTCGATCCGATTGTTGGGTTTGGCCTGCTTTCCAGCGGGTTTCGTCGGCGCATAAGCGGGCAGCATGCCTTGGCTGGCGCTGGCGGCGGCCAGGCGGACATCTTCGTTCGGGCGTGCGACAGGCATCGAAACGGTATGCCGTGCCTGTGGCGGCTGAGCCGCCTGCGGTTCGGCATCAGCCAGATCGTAAGGCGTTTTGGGCAGGGATTCGGCGTCGTCGTTGGCGTCGGTCGCGTCGTCGTCGCCCATCTGTTCCAGCCTGCGCTGTCCGAACTTTGTGTTGAAGCCCTTGTCAAGAAGCTGGGCCATCTGGCGGTCGCGCTGGCTGGCCGTTTGGCCGCCGAAGACAACGCCGATCAGGCGCCGCTCGTTGCGCTTGGCGACGGCCACCAGATTGAAACCCGATGCGCGGATGTAGCCGGTCTTCAAACCTTCAGCACCCCGGTAGGTTTGCAAAAGGCGGTTGTGGGTGAAGATCGTCTGACCGTTGAAACGGAATTTCTTGGTCTGGAAATAGCCGTAATATTCTGGGAATTGGCGGATCAGCGCCTGCGCCAGGGTCGCCATGTCGTGCGCCGTGGACAATTGCTCGGGGTCGGGCAGGCCCGAGGCGTTGACGAAAG